>JBAYSI010000001.1:0-40576 GCA_041676225.1 Patescibacteria group bacterium
AACGGAAAAAGTAATATAGTAAAAACAAAAGATCCATTTAGTCCAGCCCTGTGGAGTGTTAAAGATGTTGTTGATTTTAAGAATGAATCAAAATTAAGTAGGGAATATTCTTGTATTTTTTTCCATATCTAGATATCAAACCTAAGTGAGCGGCAAATACACCAATTTTAGAGGAGTCGGCAATTTTAAAAAGATGTTCTGGGTCACTATTTCCATATCCAAGCTTCAAAGAGAAGTCATCGTTTAAGTGTTCTAATTTTTGATCTCCAGCGAATAAGAATAGGTTGCCAGTTTTTTTAGTGGCATCTTTGAAATTTTTTTCATACACTTTCTTCTTCTTTTGAGGAACTGACATTGGTATATCTATTTTCATATTTTTAAAAAATTATATTTATGTTATAATATTTCTATACAAATTATAACATAAATATACGAATATGGAAATTAACAAAGATAATGACAATATAGACCTTAGTAGAGGCGTTAAAGATGATAACCTTTCTAGAGCTGGTATTGGTTTATGGATAATGGAGAAAAGAAAGTTTTTAATAGTGACCTTAATAGCTATTTTGGGTGGGGTTTCTTTGTTTCTCTATTCTTACTTCTTCTACAACCTGTTTGACTACATTAGATATTCAAAGGATTACGAGAGAATGCTGCAAGAACTATCTTTAAGTGGGTCTAATTTAGGGACTTCAAGACAAGCAGAGCCTTTAGAAATATTAGACCAAAAAATGTTTTATCATAATGATTCTTATGATTTTTTAATAAAGATTAAAAATCCTAATAGTAATTTTTTTGGTAATGTTAGGTATTGTTTTTTTGAGGGTGACATTGAAATTATTTGTTCCACTGCCAGAATTAATCCGAGAGAGGATAGATATTTTTTAATTTTATCTACTAAGTTGGAGGGTCGCTACACAAATCAAAGAGCTAGGATTGATAGTGTTTCTTGGGAGAGGTTAGATGTTAAATCTTATCCTGATTGGGGTAGTTATTACAATGAGAGGGTTAATTTTATCTTTTCAGATGTTAAATATGAAAGGAGCTCAGTTTCCTCTGGAGATCTTAATAATCTTAGTTTTAATGTTAAAAATGAAACTCCGTATAATTATTGGAATGTTCCGTTTTCCATTATTTTATTTAGCAAGGGGTCTGTAGTTGGGGTTAATAGGCATAGCTCATTAAACTTTTTATCAGGAGAACTGAGAAGTGTTAGTATAACTTGGCCAAATTCAGTTTATTCCGTTGATAAAGTGGAAATATATCCAGACCTAGACGTCCTGGATCAGAATAATTATATGCCGTACAGATAGTATTTAAGAATTAATTATATAAAAAAATGAATTTAGATTTTTTCAAATTGCCATACAGCAATAACTCTTTAGAGCCGACTATATCTAGCGAGACAATTTCTTTCCATTACGAAAAACATCATAAAGCATATTATGATAATTTAGTTAGGTTATTGGGGGAGAGCTCTATAGAGGAAGAATCTTTAGAGGATATTATTTTAAAAGCTCACAAGGATGAATCGTTAAGACTTTTGTATAATAACGCTTCTCAAGTTTTTAATCATGATTTTTTCTGGGAAAGTTTGAGCCCAGAAAAAATAGAACCGTCAGATTATTTAGTTTCATTAATAGAAGATAATTTTTCTTCTTGGGATAAATTCTTAGATGAGCTAAAATCTAAAGCCTTAAATCATTTTGCTAGTGGATGGGTTTGGTTAGTTTTAGATAGTAATGGAGGTTTGAAAATTATAACAACCTCCAATGCTGACAGCCCTATAATATTAGGTTTTAAACCTCTTCTAACGATTGATGTTTGGGAGCACTCTTATTATATAGACTATAGAAATGCTAGAGCATTATACCTAGACTCTGTTATTGGTAGTTTAATTAATTGGAATTTTGTTGAATCAAATATAAAAAGACATATTTAAGAATGTTCATAAGTTGTTTATAAGTTGTTCATAAAATAAAGCAGTTTAAATATAAAAAATAAGCACATGTTAATAAGTGCTTATTTTTTTTTGTTTTAGCTTGTTTAACCCTTTATTTTTAGGCTTGCTGTGACTGTTGACCTAAGGGGAAAAGTGGTGTATAATTATAGTTGTAAGGTGATTAGTGGTGAGAGGTGGTGAATTAAATAAAAAATATGTTTATCGGAGAATACAATCATAATTTAGACGACAAGGGAAGATTAGCAATTCCTGCAAAGTTTAGATCAATTTTGAAGAAGGGCGGAGTCGTCACTAAGGGTCTTGATGGTTGTTTATTTCTATACACAGGTGATCAATGGAAGACAATAGCGCAGAAATTATCCACCCTACCAATTAGCCAATCTAAAGCCAGAGCTTTTTCTAGACATTTTTTAGCTGGCGCTATGGATCTAGAATTTGACAATCAGGGGAGAGTAACATTACCAGAATATCTTAGATCTTTTGCCTCATTAAAGAAAAGTGTAATTATTTCAGGTTTGTATAATCATTTAGAAATTTGGGATAAAGACGCTTGGGATAAATATAAGAAAGAGTCAGAGAAAAATAGTAATGAAATAGCTGAAGAATTAGGTGACTTAGGAATTTAATTTTTAGCTTATGAATAATTACCAGCACATCCCTGTAATGTTAGAAGAGGTAATTGAGAATTTAAATATTAAAAAAGATGGAAAGTATATAGATGGCACATTAGGAGGTGCATCTTATACTAAAAAAATAACAGAACTGGCCAAAGAGGGGATTGTTATGTCTATAGATTTAGATCCGCTAGCAATTGATAATTTTTCCAAACAAAAGACTGACAGAAATATAGTTGTAAATGATAATTTTTCAAATTTAAAAAATATAGTTCTTGAAAATTTTGATGATAACGTAAAGTTCGATGGTATAGTAGCAGATCTTGGATTATCTTCTGCTCAACTAGATGATGAGAGTAGAGGTTTTTCATTTTTAAACTCACAATCCCTAGATATGTCTTTCGGCCCAAAGATAGATAAGGATACATATTACATAGTTAACAACTATAAAGAAAGTGAGCTAGAGAGATTGATAAAGGAATACGGAGAAGAACCATGGGCCAAGATAATTGCTAGAAATATATGTACATCTAGAAAAAAAAGCAGAATAAATAGTTCTTCAGATTTGGCAGAAATAATTAAAAGCTCTATACCCAAAAGGTTTTGGACTGGCAAGATAAATCCAGCAACAAAAACATTTCAAGCTTTTAGGATGGAGACTAATGATGAAATAAAGAATCTTGAAAATTTTTTAGATTCAGCAATTTCTCTTTTAAATGTTGGTGGTAGATTGGTTATAGTTTCTTTCCACAGTTTAGAAGATAGAGTAGTTAAATTACTTTTTAAAAATAAATACAGAGAAAATAAAGATGCATTTAAAATAGTTACAAAGAAACCGATAAAACCATCAGAAAAAGAGGTTTTAAATAATAATAGATCTAGGAGTGCCAAGTTGAGAGTTTTAGAAAAAATAAAATAATTAATTTTAAAAATATGAACTCAACAAAAAGAAAAAGACTAAATTTTATTAACGGACTTAATATTTGTTTAGTTTTCGCAATAATACTTAGTGGTTTTTATTATTTAAAAAGTGTAGATGATTTGGTAAATAAAAATTTTGAATTACAAAGTCTAAAGGAAGAGACATCTTTGTTGAGTGAAGAAATTAGCAGTCTTGAGTCAGTGAAAAATAGTTTAGAGTCTTACGAAAATATAAATAACAGAATAAAGGACTTGAAAATGGTTAAAGTTACTGATATAAATTATATAATTATTAATGATAATTCTTTAGCTAAAAAATAATGAAATCCCTAAAAAGAGATTTTAAGAAGAGCGGTGATAATAAAAGTAAACTAGACGGTCGCCTTATATTTTTAAGTGCGATTATTTTTTTTATGTTTTTTTCCTTGGTTTTCAGGTTGTACAAGATACAAATTATTGATTTTGATTATTTCTCATCTATGGCTAGTGCCCAGCATAATATATACAGTGAGTTAAAAGCTAAGAGAGGTGAAATACTTTTAAAGAAGAATATTGATAACTCATATTATTATATAGCTACTAATAAGGATTTTTCTTCCTTGTATATAATTCCTAGACTTATAGGAGAGGATGATATATACAGACTTGTTGAAAATTTTTATATAACCTTTCATCAAGATGAAGTTATCGCCGAAGTGGATAAATTTCTAGAAGAAGAAGAGTTAAGAGAGTTAGACGAAGAGTTGTTGTATGTCGATTCTTTAAATATGAGTGACGAGGAAAAAGCTTTAAAGAAAAATGAAGTTAGAATAAGGAGATCTAATCTCGTGTTTAACGAAGAGTGGTTAGAATTTAAAAAAATGAAGAGAGATTTAGAAATAGAAGAAAGAAAGCAATCAGTAATTAGTTCATATTATGATAAATTTAAAAATTCTGACAAGTATTCAAGAATGCTAAAGAGAAAAGTTGATGATGAATCTTTGCTTTTATTTTATTTTAACTTTTTAAAAGAGGAATTAAATTTGATCTCTCCAAATGATTTGCATATTAAGGGTGGCAAGATTATTAAAAAGGATGACGAGATAGATATCTCAAGCAGGATTAGGGGTTTTTATTATGAATGGGAAAGTTTGAGAAGTTATCCTGAAAAAACACTATTAGCGCATCTTAGTGGTTTTTGTAATTATGACAATATAGGTAACTACGGTTTAGAAGAATTTTTTAATAGTCAGCTTTCTGGAGAGGATGGATACCTTTTGGGCGATAAGGGGACCTATAAGGGAGAGAAGATAATTATAGAGAAGAAGGAGTATAAAGCTCCGGTTAATGGTAAAAATTTAGTTTTAACAATTGATTATGCTGTTCAAGTTCATGTTTGCAATAAATTAAAGGAAGCGAGTGAAAAATATTTGTTTGACAGCGGAAGTATTTCAGTTATGGATCCAAAAACTGGTAAAATTATTGCTCTTTGTAATTGGCCTTTATTTGACCCTAATAATTATCAAGAAGCAGAAACCGCAGCTGTTTTTGATAATCAGTTTTTATCACATCAGTATGAGTCTGGATCTGTTTTTAAAACTATAACAATGGCAGCCTCTATAAATGAAGGGGGAATAACTCCACATACAACATTTGAAGATAAGGGGCAGATTATGATAAGTGGTTGGGACAAGCCAATAAGGAATTCTGATTATGCTACTTATGGAGCTCACGGGGTTGTTTCAATGAACTATGCTCTGGAAAATTCTTTAAATACGGGAGCTATTTTTGCTGCTAATAAGATTGGTAAAGAAACTTTCTCTGAGTATTTGCAGAAGTTTGGTTTTGGTGAGCGAGTTGGAATAGAGTTGAGCGGAGAAGCTCCTGGTAATATTAGTAATTTAACAGTTAAAAATGTTAAGGATATAGATTTCGCAACAGCTTCTTTCGGACAAGGAATAGCTATTACACCACTTCAACTTTTATCTTCTTATGCCGCTATAGCTAATAATGGGCTAATGATGAAACCATATATAGTAGATGAGTTTTTAGATGATGATTATAACTTAGTAGAAAAAACAAATCCAAGATCTATCAGGCAGGTGATATCAGAGGAGACATCTAAGTCTGTTTCTGCTATGCTGTTTAATGTTATAGAGGATGGCCATGCATCTTCTGCTGGCGTACAGGGCTATTATATTGGTGGTAAAACCGGGACTGCTCAAATACCATCTCCTAAGGGGGGATACTATACTGATAGATATATACATAATTTTATTGGATATGGTCCAATAAATGATCCCAAGTTTGTAATGCTTGTTAAATTTGATAATCCAAAAACAGTTAAATATGCGGCTAGTTCAGCTGCTCCAGTTTTTGGAGAGATAGCCGAATTTTTGTTAAAGTATTATAATGTGCCGGTTGAAAGATAATTATTTAAATAAATATATATATGAAAAAAACGTTGATAAGAGTTTTAGCTATTTTTTCCAGGTCTATTATTAAAAAGTACAATCCAATTGTTATAGGTATTACTGGTAGTGTTGGTAAAACTAGTACTAAAGAGGTTGTCGACTTACTTCTTTCTCCTAAAAAAAGAGTAAGATCTAATTATGCTAATTACAATAATGAGATAGGATTGCCATTAACTATAATAGGGGAAAAATCACCAGCTAAAAACATTTTTGGTTGGCTTAGAGTTTTCTCAAAAGCGACATCTTTAATTTTAAATAAAGACAATAATTATCCAGAAATTTTAGTTTTAGAAATGGGTATAGACAGGCCAGGTGATATGGATTATTTAATGTCCATAGTAAAGCCTGATAGAGCTATTTTGACAAACATATCTCATTCCCATATTGAATATTTTGGTAGTATAGATAAAATAAAAAAAGAAAAATTAAAATTATTAAAAAATCTAAAGAATGGAGGAACTGCTATAGTTAATTATGATAATAAAAACATTGAAGGTGTTAATAAGATTATTGATAAGGAGATTATTAGTTACGGTACTAAGGAGGGGGCCAATTTAAGAGCCAAGGAAATTGTTTTTACTCCACCATCTAGAGTCGGTGATTTATACGGAGTAAGTTTTAAGATTGAGTATAATGGATCAGTTGTTCCTGTAATGATACCAAATGCTAGTAGTTTACCGACAGTTTATTCCTTCCTAAGTGCTTTTGCAGTAGCGGTTTCTCTTGGATTTAGTCTTTTGGACTTGATTAATGAAGCTAAAAACTTTACAAGCCCAAAAGGTAGAATGAATGTTTTAGAGGGAATAAAAAAAAGCTTAATTATTGATGATACTTACAATGCTTCTCCTGAGTCTAGCGTTTTTGCTTTAGATTTTTTAAATAATATAAAGAGCAATAATAGAGCGATTGTTGTTTTTGGTGATATGTTAGAGTTGGGGCATTATAGCGAAGAGGGGCATAGATTGGTTGGCGAGAAGATAGCTAGGATCAAAAAAATAAACCAACTGATGTTGGTTGGCGAGAGAGCTAGGGATATAGGCAGGGGAGCTATAGAGAATGGATTTAACAAAGATAATGTTTTTAATTTTAAAAACAAGGAGGAAGCTATAAGCTTCATTAAAGACAGGATATCTGAATCAGATATAATTCTAGTTAAAGGTTCTCAGGGAGCTAGAATGGAAGATGTTGTTAAAGGTATTATGTTTGACCAAGGAAGGGCAGAAGAATTACTAGTTAGACAGTCTTTATTATGGAAAAAATAATATTTAATCTTTTAATGTAATTTTTCTGGCAATATCTGTTATATTTTTTTCTAATTTTAATATTCTCAATCTCATTTTGAAAATTAAATAAAAAAGTATCATCACGGACATGTAAAACACCAAGCTTATACCAGATGAAGAAAATCCCATTTCTAAAACCAGCCTATCTATCGGTTTTATCATAATGATTATTATTATTCCTAGGCCCCAAAATATTGACCAGAAAGCAAACTCATTATTTGTTATGGTTTTTTTCTTCCATTGGGCTAGTATTTTTGAGAAAAATAGTAAGATTAATAAAACGGCAATTATTTGTTGTATCATATTTTTATCCTTTTATTTTTTTTAAACTTAGATCTTTTATTATATTAATTCCCCCAGAAAATTTTTGGCCGAATTCCTCGTACAGCACTTTTATGGGGACTTCTTTTATTTTTAGTTTATATTTAAAAGATTTTGCTAGAATTTCGGTACAATGAGCCATCCTGTCGTTTTCTATAATTATTTTATTTGCGCATTCTCTGGTCATTGCTCTAAAGCCACTTTGTGGATCGCTGGTATTTATACCGAAGAATAGTCTGTTGAAAACTTTGGCTATTGGCATTATTATGTTTTTTTTAAACTTTGGGATATCTGATTTGATATCCATAAAACGAGAGCCAAAAACTATATCAGCTTGTCCCTTTATTAAAGGTTCTATTATTTGAGGAATGTCTTCTGATAAGAATTGACCGTCTGCGTCGAAATGAACTATTATGTCGGCTCCATTTTTTAGAGCATATTCATTTCCGGTTTGCAAAGCAGCACCTTGTCCTAAATTTATTGGATGATTTAGCACTTTTAATTTGTCACTTGATATTTTATTTAACCTATTGAGTGTATTGTCAGATGAAAAGTCATTTATTGCGACTATAAAATCAACAAAATCCAGTGTATTTTTTATAGTCTCTTCTATGTTTTTTTCCTCGTTATAGGCCGGTATGATACAGAAAATTTTCATTTGTTTTTTTATTTTTGTTAATATATTGATATTAACATATTTTATAATATTTTTAAATATGTTAATATTAAGTAGTAATTTTTACTATATGGGATTTTTTATAAAAATTTATGACAACCTTATATTAGGCGTTAATAATGCTAAGGTTATTTTGGCTAATTTTTACAGGCCTCTTTATATGAGGGTGTTTTATATATTAGGAATTGTTTTAAATTTATTCTTGTGGATATTTTCATATTTTATATTTAACAATGTTACACAAGATAGAATAATCTTACATTATAATGTTGATATGGGTATAGATTTGATCGGTGACAAGATTGATATATTCAACCTGCCAGCTATAGGCTTTTTAGTTATATTAATGAATAAGATTTTTTTATTAATATTCCTAAAGAAAAAGTTTACAGATTATAAGTTTATATCTAAGTATAGTTCAGTTTTTATGATCTTTTCTCAGATAATTCTTATTTTAGTTGTTTTTAGTATATACTCAATTAATTTTAAATAAAGATATGGAATTTCAAGTTATAAAAATATTATTTTTAGCTACCTTTGCTTTTGTTTTTACTGTTTTATGGACCCCTATTTTAACTAATTTTTTATATAAAAATAAGCTAGGTAAAAAAATAAGAAACAGTGGAGAAACTCCAGTTTTTAGTAGTCTTCATGCTCATAAGGCGGGGACTCCAACAATGGGCGGTATATTGATTTGGGGTACTTTGTTTGTTTTTATAATGGCTTTTTATTATCTTAGTCTTATTTTCCCAGATAGCAATATTGCTTATTTAAATTTTCTATCTCAGAAAGAGACACTTCTTCCTTTGGGTGCTTTAATGGCCTCAGCTTTAATAGGTCTTTTAGATGATTGGCTAGATGTTTCTGGCAAGGGATCATCTGGTGGTGGTGGTTTAAAAATGAGTCATAGGCTTTTAGTTTACACCTTGATTGCTATAATTGGCGCTTTGTGGTTTTATTTTAAATTAGACTGGACTTCTATACACGTTCCTTTTCTTGGTTTTTTTGAAATTGGTTGGTGGTATATTCCGGTATTTATCTTTATAATAGTCGCGACATCTTTCTCTGTTAATGAGACTGACGGATTAGATGGTCTAGCTGGCGGCCCACTTCTTTTTTCTTTCGCCTCTTATGGCGTAATAGCTTTTGCTATGGGTAGATATGATTTAGCAACTTTTTGTGGTGTTCTAGTCGGGGCTTTATTAGCTTTTTTGTGGTTCAATATTCCTCCAGCTCGCTTCTATATGGGAGATACTGGATCAATGAGCCTGGGTGTAACCTTGGGTATTATTGCTATTTTAACTAATAACATTTTAATTTTACCCTTTATTGGCTTTGTTTTTTTAATAGAGTCTGTTTCTGTTATTTTGCAATTATCATCAAAGAGGATAAGGAAGAAGAAGATATTTATTTCAGCTCCGATACATCACCATTTTCAAGCTTGTGGCTGGCCAGAGGCTAAGGTTGTTATGAGGTTTTGGTTAATATCAGCAGTTGCAGCCTCTATTGGTTTAATGATATTCCTTTTTGATAAGACATTTGTATATTAATTATCTATGGATAAAATTAAAAACAAAAAACTTTTAAGTCCTGATAAATATTTATTATCTGTTGTTTTTCTTCTTATAGCTTTTGGGCTAATAATGCTTTTTAGTGCCTCGCTAGCAGTAGCTCAATCAAATTTTGGAGATCCTTATCATTATATAAGAGGCCAAATATTTGGATTAATTTTAGGTCTTTTTTTGTTTTTATTTTTCTATAGGGTTGATTATCGTTTTTTTAAGAAATATTCATTATCTTTTTTAATATTGTCCTTAATTTTACTAACCCTGGTTTTTGTTCCTGGGCTAAGAAACGATTATGGAAATTCTTACTCTTGGATTGTTATTTTTGGTCAGTCTATTCAGGTTTCAGAAATTGTTAAACTATCTTTTCTTTTCTACTTAGCTGGCTGGTTAGAGTCTAGAAAGGATGAACTAAAGGCTGTTTCAACAGGAATAATACCTTTTTTGACGGTTCTTTCTCTTATTGCTTTTTTATTATTAAAGCAGCCAGATTTAGGAACTTTTTTAATGATAGGGTTTATCGCCTTCATGGTTTACATGGTTGCTGGTGGTAATTTTAGTCATTTATTCTTTATTTTTTTAATTTTAGCTATCGCCGTCTTATCTGTTTTTAATACTATAAATTCTGGAGAAGATAGTAGGGTTTTTAGGTCTTATCAGGCTGATAGAATAAAATGTTTACAAGACCCTAGTTATGATAGGGATGTTTGTTATCAGGTTAATCAAGCTATGATAGCGGCTGGTTCGGGTGGTATTTTTGGAGTGGGACTAGGAGAGAGTCGTCAAAAATTTAATTACCTACCAGAGGTTTGGGCTGATTCTATATTCCCAATTATTGCCGAGGAGATAGGTTTTATAGGTTCTTTTTTGCTTATACTTATTTATTTTTACATATTTATAAAAGGGATGATCATAGCTTCAAGAGCTCCTGACCTCTTCGGTAAATCTCTAGCTACAGGTATATCTGTTTGGATATTTTTTCAGGCTTTTCTAAATATTGGTGGCATGATAAACTTAATACCAATGACAGGAGTTCCTCTTCCTTTTGTTAGCGCCGGAGGTACTTCACTATTTATGCTTTTAGCAGCTTTTGGTGTTTTGATTAATATTAGTAGGCAGACTTATGAAAAAAAATAGAAAAAAAATCATTTTAAGTGGTGGGGGGACGGCTGGACCAGTTGTGCCACTTCTTTTTATTAATAAAAAATTAAAAGATGATTACGATCTTTTATTTGTTGGCACTTATAATGGTATTGAAAGAAAAATAATTGAAGATGAAAATATTAAATACAGAGCTATTTGCAGTGGAAAATTTAGGAGATATTTTTCTTTGGATAATTTTATTGATATTTTTAAAATATTCGCAGGTTTTTGGCAATCTTTATTTTTGATTATAAAGGAGAGGCCAAGCATTGTTATTAGCGCTGGTGGATTTGTGGCTGTTCCTCTTAGTTTGGCCGCTTACATCTTAAGAGTTCCAGTATTAATTCATCAACAAGATGTCTTGCCCGGATTAGCTAATAAACTAATTGCTCCATTTGCAAAAACAATAACGGTTACTTTTAAAAGCTCTATAGATTATTATGGCAAGAAGGCTGTTTTAATAGGTAATACAGGAATTGAGATTGATAATTATGAAGATGAGGGATTGTATGTTTTTGATAAGTATAAATTGAACAAAGAAAAGAAACTCTTGGTTGTTTTGGGTGGCGGAACTGGTTCTTTTTTTATTAATAATTTAATTTTTAACTCTTTAGATCAATTATTAAAAGAATTCAATATTATTCATATAACTGGTAGCGAAAACAGAGTTGACGATGTAGGTCCTGAAAGAGACAATTATTATTCATCTAGTTTCATGAAACACGATGAGTTGATTAATGTTTTTAAGGCTAGTGATTTAGTAGTTTCTAGATGTGGTCTTTCAACTCTAACAGAGATATCTTTTCTCAAAAAAGCATCTATATTAATTCCTATGCCCAATTCTCATCAAGAATATAATGCTTTTGAATTTAAAGATAGGGAAGCAGCTATTGTTTTAAATGAGAAAGACTTAACGGTTGAAATTTTTATTGAGAATGTTATTAGAGTATCAAGCGATACGGACCTTAGAAATAGATTAATTAAAAATTCTGCCAAGGTAATAAAAAATGGCAATCAAGAGATGATTGCCATTATTAGAAATGTCTTAGAGGATTAAAGTTAATCTTCCGTTTCTTCATCTTTAGACATTTCTTCTGCCCATTTTTGGGCAGTTTTTTTAGCCTCTTCAACTGACATTTTGTCGCCGGTTAAAGATTCTTTAAAAAAATCTTGCAAATCTCTTTTTGAGGTTTGCTCATTTAGCCGATTTATTTCTTCGGCTGAAAAAAGTGCATTCATCTTTACCTCCTTTTTTTTATTCATAAATTTATTTTTTTAATTCTTGTGAAATTTCAGCCAATTTTTTGCAAAATGGTTCTAAGAAATTTGTGTTAAATTTGCTAATAAATATATACAAAGGTAAATCCTTAGACTTGTCTACCTCCTTGTATAAACTGGTGTACTTATCTATTAATTCTTTTTTACTATTTATAGTTAGTTGAATTTCTTTAATTATTTCATCTTTATTTTCGTTTTCTAGATTGCCTATTTTTTCTTCTATATTTCTGTATTCAGTTATTAAATTATTTTGCTCTGGTATTATTTCTTTTTTTAAATTTTCAATCGATGGTTGTAGGTGTCCCTCATTTAGTATATTGGTTAAACCTAAGCCACTTTTTTCTACTTTACTATCTTTAAAGTGCCTACTTATATCAATAAAGTTTCTAAGCAGTAATTTATCTTCTGGTGTCTTGCATAAAGTTTTAACTTCTCTTATTAATTTAACAGAATCACCGCCTTTTAATTCAAAAAGATTAGCTAGACGATTGATAAATTTGTCTGATTTATTCTTAGGATCACTTAATAGGGCTGATTCAAAATTAAAATCTTTTATTTCTGTGGATAAATTTTTAAAATATAATTCAACCTGGCCCTCTTTGTCTAAGATACTAAATTTTTCTGTTTCTGATAATTCATTTTCTATCACTTTGTATTTTGTATCTTTAGCACCGGGGTTTATTAAGCCGTTAGGATCTTCCGTTTTCTGGCCAAATGCTTCCATTTCTACCTCTTTTTCTTCTTTTTCACCTTTTTCATTTATTATTTCAATTTTTATTTTTCCGCTAATAAAAGGGCAACTGGTTGTTTCTGCTATTCCGGTTTTAAATCCAAGATTTTCAAACTCTTTTGATATTTTATCAAAATCTTTTTCATGAAAAATAATATCAATATCATCTGGTTGTTTTTTGCTGTCCTCTGCATTTATTAAAAAAGCTATTGAACCTGTCACGTACCAAGGGTAGTCACATTTATTAAATATATTTGCACAAACTTTCAGTGCTTCTTTTTGTTGATTTGGTATCTTATTTTCAAGTTTTTCTTTTTCTTCTTTGTTAGCTGTTCTTATTTCTAGTCTACTCCTTATTTCTTCCGGGGAAGGGTGGTCCTCTATATTTATTTCTCCTTCTAGTTCTTTGTATAGATTTCTAATTTTTTCTTGGATATTATTGAAGTCGTTAATAATATCAACATCTTCTGGATTCTCTGTTTCATATTTCTTCATATCAAAAAGAAGCTCTTCGTATCTTTTTTCAGAAAGAACTTTTTCTTTTTTTATGCTCTCTATTATCAATCTAGACTCCTCAAATATTTTATCCAGTGGAGATTTTTCAATGTCGTCACTCTCTCTTTCTATGACGTCTAAATCTTCGAATTGTGAATTATTTTTTTTGTACTCCATATTTGTTAGTAGTTATTTTTTATTTTTTCCTGTATTCTTTTTATTTCCTCCATTTCTCTTTTTTTTATATAGTTCAATACAATTTCTTCTTGCCTTAACTGTAGTTTTTTAATCTCTTTGGTATATCCATTATATACCTCTTTTATATGGTCTATTTTTTTTAATATTTCTTTATCTTCAGTCATAATTAACTTTTAATAATACACTATTTTTTAGTTTTTGTCAATATTTGTTTATTTTTTGATTTTTTCTAAATTGTGCTATAATTATTTTACTATTTATTTACATATTTTACAAACTATTATGTTCACTGATAAAGATGTTAATATATATATGGTTGGTATTAAGGGGGTTGGCATGGCAATGCTAGCTCAGTTTTTATCTTCTAAAGGATTTAATGTTTCCGGCTCTGATGTTGAAGAGGAGTTTCAAACTGACAAGACATTGTCTAATGCAAAAATCAAAGTTAAGCATGGATTTTCTTTAAATAATTTTCCCGGAAAAATAGATTTAGTTATACGGTCCTCAGCTTTTGATGTTAAGAAAAATATTGAATTAAAATTTTTAGCAAAAAGAGGCTTTAAAATAGTTACTTATGCCGAGGCTTTAGGCTCTTTATTTGATTCATATTTTGGTATTTCTGTTTGTGGCAGTCATGGTAAAACAACGGTCACTTCTTGGTTGGGGCACGTTTTAAATGTTGCCAAATTAGAACCAAATGTTTTAAGCGGTTCTTACGTTAGGCAATTTAAGGGAAGTTCTTTAATTGGTAAATCAAAATATTTTATAGTGGAGTCTGATGAGTATCAGAACAAACTACAATATTTTAATCCAAGGGCCGTAATTTTGAATAATATAGACTTTGATCATCCTGATTATTTTAAGAATGAGAAAGAGTATGTAAAGGTTTTTGCTGATTTTATAAAAAAAATTCCAAGTAATGGTTTTATAGTTTTTAATGGTGAGGACAAATTAGCAACTAAGGTTTCTTTAAAAAGTAAGAGTAGGTTGGTTTCTTATTTTATAGACAAAAATTACGTTAAGGAGGGTGTGGGTCACAAAATATATCAAGCTAAAAATATTAAAACTAAAAAAGCAGGACAATCGTTTTCTCTTTATAGAAACAACAGAAAGATTTCTGATTTTGATATATCTTTAATGGGTAGGCATAATGTATTAAATTCTTTGGCTGTAATTGCAGCTTCTTTTGAGATGAACGTGCCTTTAGATAGTTTAAAAAGAGGCTTAAAGTCTTTTAATGGTGCCTCCCGTAGATTTGATGTTTTAGGATCTTATAAAGGGGCTGTTGTTGTGGATGATTACGCTCATCATCCAAGAGAGGTTAAGGCTTGTTTAGATGCTGTTAAACAAAAATATCCAAAAAAGAAAATAATTTGCGTTTTTCATCCTCACACTATAAGCAGAACAAAAGCTTTTTTAAATGAATTTGCCGAGAGTTTTTCTGTTTGTGATTCTTTGTTTCTGTTAGAAATATATACTTCAGCTAGAGAAAAAACTGGTAAACTCTCCAGTCTTGACTTGCTTGATAAAATAAAGCAGTATAATTTAAGTGCTGGAATTAATCAGGATTTGAAATATTTTAAAGATATGGTCGAAGTTGAAAATGAATTGAGAAATATGGCTGATAGTGATAAAGTTTTTTTATTACTAGGAGCTGGTGATGTTTTTAGAATCGCTTATAAACTATTAAATATTAACTCTTCTAATATATAAATTTATGAAAATAGAAAGAGATGTTAAGTTGTCAAAATTTTCCACATTTAAGATTGGCGGTATAGCTAAATATTTTGTTGTTGTTAAAGAAGAAAAAGATGTAATGGAGGCTATTTCTTGGGCGAGAAGAAGGGGGAAGAAAATATTTGTTTTAGGTGGAGGATCTAATGTTCTTTTACCTGACAGGGATTATTCTGGTTTGGTGATTAAGAGTGAAATAAAGGGCATAGAGATTATTGGACAGAATGAAGAATTCTCTATAGTTAAGTCTTTTAGTGGGGAGATATGGTCAAAACTTGTTTATTTTACTATCAATAACAACCTATACGGATCAGAAAATTTGCTACATGTTCCTGGTACCGTTGGAGCTGCGCCAGTTCAAAATATTGGAGCCTATGGAGCCGAACTCAAAGATGTTTTTTATAATCTTTGCGCCATAGAAATTAAAACTGGAGAGAAAAAATATTTTAATTTAAAGGATTGTAATTTTGGTTACAGAAGTAGTTTTTTTAAAGAGGGTGGTAAGGATAAATATTTTATACTTTGGGTAGAAATGAAATTTAAAAAAAACAAGGAGTTTAATTTATCATATGGTGGGGTTAGAGAAAAATTGGATGAAAAGGGTATAAAAGATCCAGAGGTGAAAGATGTTGTTGACGCTATTTGGGATATTAGAAGTAGCAAGATACCAAACCCAGCCGTATTGCCTAACGCAGGATCATTTTTTAAAAATCCAGTCGTTAGTCAAGAATTTTTAAATGATTTAAGAAAAAAATTCCCTGAAATTAAAAGCTTTCCAGATAAAAATGGTTTTAAAATACCAACAGCTTGGTTAATAGAGAAGTGTGGCCTTAAGGGTTATAGGCAGGGTGATGCTGGGGTTTTTGAGAAACAGGCCCTGATACTGGTTAACCATGGTAGAGCTAGCCAGAAAGACATCTTAAATCTTTCTGACTTGATAAGAAAAAAAGTTTTTGATAAATTCTCTATAGATATAGAGCCTGAAGTTAGTGTAATAAAATAATTCAACATATATGACAACGCAAGAAATAAGAAAAAAATATTTTGATTTTTTTGGGAGAAAAAATCATGAAATAATATCCTCTTCATCCTTGATTCCAGAGAATGATCCAAGTTTGCTTTTTACAAACTCTGGTATGTTTCCATTGGTTCCATATTTATTAGGAGAACAGGAACATCCAGGCGGTAAGCTATTAGCTAATAGCCAAAAATGTTTTAGATCTGAAGATATAGACGAGGTTGGTGATGGTCGTCATAATACTTTTTTTGAAATGCTTGGCAATTGGAGTTTGGGGGATTATTTTAAAAAAGAACAACTTAATTGGTGGTTTGAGTTTATGATAGAAGATTTAAATCTTGATATATCTAAAATTTATCAAACAGTTTATTTAGGCGATGGAAAAAATATAGAAAAAGATAATGAGTCAATTGAGATATTGAAAGATATATATAAAAAATATGGGATAGAAGCTGAGGAAGGCCCAGAAACACCGAATAAGGGTGATGAGGGACCAGGAGTAGAAATAGATTTTTCTAAAAAAAGAATTTTTGCCTATAGAGATAAGAATTGGTGGCAAAGGGGGGATGCTGTTGGGGAGCTTGGTGGTCCAGACAGCGAAACTTTTTATGATACAGGCAAAGAGCATGATAAGTTATTTGGTGAGCATTGTCATTTGAATTGTGATTGTGGTAGATTTATAGAAATAGGAAATTCTGTTTTTATGCAATATCAAAAAACTATTGACTCTTGGAAAGAGTTAAAGAGCAAAAATGTTGACTTTGGTGGTGGATTAGAAAGACTTGTTATGATTAAAAATAATTTATCTAACGTTTTTGAAATTGACTCTTTGGGGTCTATCATTAAAAAACTAGAGGAATTATCATCTTTGAAATATTCTGAGAACAAGAAGGCTTTTGAAGTTGTGTCAGATCATCTTAAGGCGGCTACTTTTTTGTTGGGAGATGATAAAAAGCTTAATCCTTCAAATACGGACCAAGGATATATAATTAGAAGATTAATAAGGAGGGCCTTGCGCTACCTGATGAAATTAAATGTTTACAGATCTGGCCTTATTTCTGATTTAAGTTGTATTATTATTGATTTTTATAAAGAAGATTACAATGAGTTGGGTAGGAATAAAAATTTTATTGTCAATTGTCTAAGGGACGAGGAGGATAAATTTTCAAAAACTATAGATAAGGGTGAAAAAATCCTTAACTCTTTGGCTAGTAAATCAGGAACTATAGATGGTAAGCTCGCCTTTGATTTATTCCAAAGTCATGGATATCCTCTTGAAATGACCGAAGAGATAATAAATGAAAAAAATATTAATAAATCTGAAAATTTTATAGACGAGTTTAAAAGTGAATTTAGAAATCATCAAGAAAGGTCAAAAACTGCTAGTGCCGGCAAGTTTAAAGGGGGATTAGCTGATCAAAGTGAGGCAACAACAAAGTTGCACACAGCAGCTCATTTATTATTAGCAGCCTTAAGAGTTGTTCTTGGTGAACATGTCAGTCAGAGAGGTAGTAATATAACAGCTGAGAGGCTTAGGTTTGATTTTTCTCACTCAGAAAAAATGACAGATGAGCAGAAGAAAGAAGTTGAAGGCCTTGTTAATAAGGCTATTAAAAATGGTTATGATGTTGTTTGTAGTGAGATGAAATTAAGCGAGGCTAAAGAATCGGGAGCTATAGGAGTGTTTGATTCTAAGTATAATGAAAATGTTAAAGTATATTCTGTTGCGGATTTTTCTAAAGAAATATGTGGCGGTCCTCACGTAGAAAGCTTGGCAGGTTTAGGTGCTTTTAGGATACAAAAAGAGGAGAGTTCAAGTTCCGGAGTTAGAAGAATTAAGGCAACTCTTGACAATATTAATAATTAAATATATAATTGTTTTATATAAAATATTTTTATAAATATTTATTTTTTTGTTTTAAAAAATTAGTAAGAAATTGGTTATATTTTTTACTAATCTTTATTTTAAATAATGGATAACAAAGAAAATTCAGTAATAGATTCAAAGGACTTTATAGAAATGAAGGGCGAGATATTAGAGTTAATGCCAGCAGCCACTTTTAAAGTTTCTTTGGAGAATGGTCATGAGATTTTAGCTCACCTATCTGGAAAAATGAGAATGAATAAGATAAGATTACTTCCAGGTGACAAGGTTAAAATCCAAATAAGTCCATATGACTTAAGTAAAGGCAGGATAGTTTTCCGCCTCTAGTTTGTTTTTTTTATTAATTTATAATGTTAATTTAATATAAATATGAAAGTTAGAGCTAGTGCTAAAAAAATTTGTAAAGATTGTAAAGTTGTCCGTCGCAAGGGTCGTGTTTATGTTATATGTAAAACACCTAAGCACAAACAACGTCAAGGTTAAGAAATATTAAGAGTAATTAATTTTTAAATAATTTTATGGCAGTAAGAATATCAGGAGTAACAATTCCAAACGAAAAAAGAGTGGTTATAGCTTTAACCTATATACTTGGCATTGGTCCAAAGTTTTCAAAGGACATTTTAGAAATTGCCAAGGTTGATCAAAGTACAAGAGTTAAAGATTTAAAAGAATCTGAGGTTAATACTTTGCGTGAAATAATTGAAAAGAAATATTTAACTGAGGGTGATTTAAGAAGAGAAATTGCTAGTAATATAAAGAGAATTAAGGAAATTTCTAGTCGAAAAGGTCTTTGTCATATCAAACATTTACCAACAAAAGGTCAAAGAACAAAGACAAACAGTAGAACAGTAAGAGGTAATAAAAAATCAACTATGGGTTCTGGTAAAAGTAAAGCCGGTTCTCAAAAAACTTAGTTTTAATTAATTTAAGATAATAAAATATGTCAGAAGAAAAAAAGGAAAATAAAAATAATCAAGAAGAATTAGAAATTAAAAATAACGAAGATTTTACTGTTGGTGATTTTAGCGATGACCTGTTTGATGATGGTCCTGCCTCAGTTTTGGATAAAAAAGATGAATCAGATGATTTACCAGAGGAAATTAAGCAAAAATTAGAGAAAAATAAGCAAGCAAGAAGCAAGAAGAAAATTATTAAGAAGAAAAAGAAGAAAGAGAACGTTAAGGTGAAAAACGGACATGCTTATGTTAATGCTACTTATAATAATACAATATTATCTTTAACTGATAAGAATGGAAATGTTATTTCTTGGGCTAGTGCTGGAATGGCTGGTTTCAAGGGTGCTAAGAAAGCAACTCCTTATGCTGCTCAAATTATAACAAAGATAGCTGCAATGAAGGCAAAGGAAGAGTTCGGGCTAGAAAGTGTAAAGGTTTTTGTTTCTGGTGTCGGAACTGGAAGAGAGTCAGCTATTAGGTCTTTAAACGCTAACGGACTGGAAATAGAGTCAATAAAAGATGTGACTGCTGTTCCTCATAATGGTTGTAGACCTAAAAAACCAAGAAGAGTATAATATATTAATTTTTATATAATATGGGAAAAAATTTAGAAGCAAAATGTAAACAATGCAGAAGAATCGGAGAGAAGCTTTTATTAAAGGGTGAGAGATGTTCTTCTACTAAATGCGCGATGGTAAAAAGAAATTATCCTCCCGGTTTTCATGGTCCAAAAGGGAAAAAGAGGTTAAGTGATTACAGTTTACAATTAACAGAAAAACAAAAAGCTAGAAAATATTACGGATTAAGCGAGGAACAGTTTAAATTGACTTTTGACAGAGTTCAGAAAAAAGGTGGAGATGTTGGAGTTAATTTTATGAAAACATTGGAAATGAGATTTGATAATGTTGTTTATAGGGCAGGAATTGCCACATCTAGAAGTTTAGCTAGACAACTTGTTAATCACGGTCATTTTAAAATTAATGACAGAAAAGTTGATATACCATCATACCAAGTTAAGGCTGGTCAAACTATATCTATAAAAAAAGGCTCTCTTTCAAATAATTATTTTAAATTATTGTCAGAAAGACTTAAGAAGGCAAGTGAGGAGCAAAAAAGTTGGTTAAGTGTTGA
This sequence comes from Patescibacteria group bacterium, assembly GCA_041676225.1. GTDB lineage: Bacteria > Patescibacteriota > Patescibacteriia > Patescibacteriales > UBA12465. The sequence goes on from JBAYSI010000001.1 coordinate 20,368, forward strand.
TAGTAAGGGTTTGACAGTTAAGGTTTTACACGAACCAGGACAACAAGACTTACCAGCAAATATTAAAACACATATGATTATAGAGTTTTATTCTAAATAATTTTAAACATAACATTTTTTATATGGAAAAAATAGCTTTACCAAAGAAAATAGAATTCAAACAATCAGAAGGAGATAATAGTGGTTTGGTTATAGTAGAACCTCTTTATCCTGGTTACGGAATGACAATAGGAAACTCTATTAGAAGAGTTTTATTATCATCATTACCTGGTTCTGCTGTTGTTGGAGTTAAAATTAAAGGTGTAAAGCATGAATTCATGTCTTTAGCTGGAGTTAAGGAGGATGTTGTTGATATAATTTTGAACTTAAAACAACTTAAGTTAAAGATATTTGAAGATACTGACGAAGTTATTAAACTAGAACTTGAGATTAAAGGTAAAAAGAAGGTTACAGCTGGCGATATAAAGTCTGATAGTAGAGTTGAAATAGCTAACAAGGATTTGATTATTGCTACAACTACAGAAGCAACATCTACCCTAAGCATGGAAATAAGCGTTGCTTGCGGAAGAGGTTATCACCTAGTTGAAAGAAACAAGAAAGATCAAAAAGAGGTTGATTATATAGATATGGATTCAATATTTTCTCCTGTATTACTTGTTAGTACAAAGGTTGAGAATATTCGTGTTGGTAAGATGACTAACTGGGATAAATTAATTTTAGAAGTTGAAACCGATGGCACTATATCTGTTCAAAAGGCCTTTGAGGATTCAGTGGAAATATTGATGAATCAATTTAAAGCTTTAGCCCCAGAAAAGAAGGAGGTTGAGGTTGTTGAGCAAAAAAAGAGTACAAAGGCAAAACCTAAAGTTGAAAAAAAAGAAAAAGTAGAGAAAGAGAAAAAAACTAAAAAATAGATTATAATTTAGAAAATACAAATATGAGACACAGAAATAATGTCAAAACCTTGGATAGAAAAAAAGGTCCACGTGAACTAATGTTGAGAAACATGGTTTCAAGTGTTGTTATACATGAAAAAATAAGTACAACTAAGGCAAAGGCTAAAGTTGTTAAGCCTTTAGTTGAGAAAGCTATCACAACAGCTAAAAAGGGTGATTTAAGTTCTAGAAGGATTCTTTTAGAGTCTCTTCAACCTAAGATTGTTGATAAGCTGATACATGATTTAGCTGATAGATATAAAGACAGAACTGGTGGGTATTTAAGAATTGTTAAAACTGGCAACAGACAGGGTGATGGTGCTGAAATGGCGCAAGTTGAGTTGGTTTAATTAAAAATAATAAAGATATAAATATGAAAAAAGTTGAGAGAAAATTACATAAGATGGATGCCGAGGGTAAGACTATTGGCAGATTATCTACATCTATCGCTACCATATTAAGAGGTAAAAATAAACCAGAGTTTGAACCACATCTTGACTTGGGTGATATAGTTGAGGTTGTTAATATCGACAAAGTTGTTTTTAGTGGTAAAAAGCTAGATCAAAAGAAATATTTCAGCTATTCTGGTTATAGAAGTGGTTTAAAGGAAAAAAAGATGAAAGATGTTTTTTCTTCTAATCCTGGAGAGGTTTTAAAAAGATCAGTTAAGGAGATGTTAGCTCCAACTAGGATGAGAGATGATATAATGAAGAGATTAATAATTAGATAATATAAAACAATAAATATTAATTAAATAATTTTAATTTCTATTAATTTATTTAATAAATTATATACCCAAAATGAGTGAAGATAAAAAAGTTACAAAAAAAGTAAGTCCTAAAAAGGAAACTGTTAAAAAAACTGTGGCCAAAAAAGCTCCTGTTAAGAAGGTTGTTGAAAAAAAAGTTGTCGAGAAGAAAGAAAAGGTTTCTACTGCAACAAAGAAGCCGACAACTGTTAAAAAAGAAGCAACATCTTCTAAATTTATACAAGCTATAGGTAGAAGGAAGACTGCTGTTGCTCAAGTTAGATTATATTTTCCTGGTAAGGGTGGTATAATTATAAACGATAAAGAAGCTTCAGATGTTCTTTTGGATGACAACTTAAATGTGGTTTTACAACCGTTAAAGGCTTGTTCTAAAATTGACAGTTTTGATTTTACAGTTATAGTTAAAGGTGGTGGAACAGCTAGTCAAATAGAGGCTATCCGTCATGGAATTTCAAGAGCTTTACTTAAATATGACCCAGAACTAAAAACAACTTTAAAAGTTAATGGTTATCTTACAAGAGATCCTAGAAAGAAAGAAAGAAAGAAACCAGGTTTAAAGAAGGCAAGAAAGGCTCCGCAATGGTCAAAACGTTAAACCTTCATATCCTTACAATACATCAAAATCCTCTAATTCTAGAGGATTTTTTGTATTTAAAAATTAATATGAAAATGAACTCATAGTTTTACATGACCTTAAAAATACGGTAAAATGGAGTTATGTAAGTAATTTGTTTACATAAGTCTAAAAATAAATTAAAATGGGGCTATGAAATTAAATATAGGGTTTTTAACCTACAATTTGAGTAGTTTTAAATATCTGCCAGCTTTCTTTAGCAGTCTGATGGGGGCTGTGTCTTTTTTGAAAGATAATTATACTGTAGATGTTAAAATTACGGCCGTTGATAATAGTGTCAATTTTGATGGTAATTATAATTATTTAAGTGATTATGTCTCTAATAGTTTTGAGTTGATTAAGTCTGGGGGCAATATCGGATTTGCCAAGGGATTTAATTTGATTATAAATAGGGCAGTTGAAGAATCCTTTGACATTTTTTTAGTTATAAATCCAGATGTTATTTTAGAAAAAGACTCTTTGTATAAAATGGTTAACTTTTTAAACTCTAAAAGTGATGCATCGTCAGTTTCTCCCGTTATACTTAGGTGGGATTTTGGAAAAAAAGAAAAAAGTAATAAAATAGATAGCCTGGGAATAGGTATTAAGCCTAGTCATAAATTTTTTGACATAGGGCAGGGTAATTATTTTAATAATTATGAGAATCTGCCGACCGAGATATTTGGTCCATCAGGGGCTTGTGCTCTTTTTAAATTGGACGCCCTGAAAAAGGTTGCATATTATAATGGTGAGTATTTGGAGTTTTTTGATGAATTAATGTTTATGTATAAAGAGGATATAGATTTGTCATACAGACTACAATTAGCCTCTTTTAAGTCTTATTTAGTTAAAGATGCCTTTATCTACCACGACAGAAGCTTGTCTTCTAAAACATCGCTAATTAAACATGTTTTTGGTTTTAAGCGTGATAAATCAAGGTCTTGGTCTTTTTTAAACCAATTAATTCTGAATTATAAATTTAGCAAAATTAAGTTTCCTCTTGATATTAAACTTAAATTTTTTGTTAGAAATTTACTCCTCTTTTTTTATGGTTTTTTATTTGAATTAAGATCATTTTTTGCCTTTATAAATATTAAGAGGCAAGTGAAGAAGAGGGTAAATTCTTTGACCGTAGAAAACACGGGACTATCCAATTTATTGGATTTAATTAAAAATTAGCTATTGACTTATTTTTTAAATTATGTTTTACTTTATAGGTAATAATAATTTTATTTAAGTATATATGAAAAGCTTTCTAAAAAAGATAATTAAAGAAAAAAAGGATGAAGAGTTGACTAAATTAAATGCTATTAATTTAGTTAATGATGTTTTTAAAAATTTACACAACAGGGAGAGTGACGTTTTGTCACGTCGCTTTGCTTTGGGTTTTGAAAAACAGCACACTTTAGAAGAAATTGGAAAGCTTCATAGTCTTACAAGGGAAAGGGTCAGACAGATAGAAAAATCTAGTCTAGATAAAATCAAGAAGATAGAAAATCTTGATGAAAGATTAGGATTAATTAGGGAATTGGTTGCCAAAATATTAGATGAGCATGGTGGAGCCATGGAGAGGGAATTCCTTTTGGATATTTTGTCTGTTCTAAGTCTGCAAATAAATGACAATGACCTAAATGACGAAAAAGTAGATTACAAAAATTATTTTGATTTTATTTTATCCAAGCTATTAGATGATTACATTGAGAAGGTTGATAATTCGGATAAGTTTTCAGCATTTTACAAGATTAAGGATAAAGCAGTTAATTATTTAGAAGATTTGGCTGAAGAATTGAGGTCAAAAATATTGGACGCTAAAAAAACAATGAAAATTGAAGAATTATTAGACATGGTTAAGGGTTTAGATTCTTTTAATACTCATAAGGATAAATTATTGGACAAAATTGAGAATATTGACCTTACTAAGGTGTTTAAAGATAAAATATTTCCAGAGAAAGGAGAGATAATAAATAAAAATAAGACATTATATTCAATAATTCAATCAATAAAAGATATTAACAGAAATAAGCTTGGTCATTGGGGTCATGATAGTTGGCCCGAGGTTAAGCCCAAGAGAATAACTGATAAAATTTACTTAATTTTAAAAGAAGAGAATAAGCCAATGCATTTTGAGGAAATAGCTAAAAAAATAAATGATATAGGCTTTGACCATAAAAAGGCTAACAAAGGCTCAGTGCACAATGAATTAATATTAGATGATAGATATATTTTGGTTGATAGAGGTGTTTACGCTCTTAAAGAGTGGAAAAAATAATCATTAATACTTCAAAAAACGTCCCCTTATTACAGGGGGCGTTTTTTTGTTTTAATGTTTTGATTTTATAAATAATTTATGTTATTATATTTTTATAAAGATATTTGTTTTTAAAAAAAATACTTATGAATTTAGTGCTTGACTTATCTCCAATACAAGAGTTTTTTAATCTCCCACCGGATTTAATGTTGAAAAGTTTTCTATTCAATTTCGGTTGGATTATTTTTGGTATATTTTTTTTATTAGGTGTTAGAGAAATTTGGCTTTCATATATTAGAGGTAAGTATTTTTCTGGTGTTAAATTTATTTTTTTAGCCATAGATATTCCAAGGGGAAACGTTCAGTCTCCCAGAGCGGTAGAGAATATGTTCTCATACTTAGCTGGTGCTCACAGTACTCAGAATTTCTTTGATAAGTGGTTTTCTGGAGAGTTTCAGTTGTCTATGAGCTTAGAAATAGTTAGTTCTGAGGGTTATACTCAATTTTTAATCAGAACACCAATACAGTTCAGAAACTTGGTCGAATCTGCTGTTTATTCTCAATATCCTGACGCTGAAATTATAGAGGTTGATGATTATTGTGAAGATTTTCCTAGAAAATTTCCAGATGAAGAGTATGATATATGGGGAACGGAGTTTATACAAGCGGCACACCCTATGTATCCAATAAAAACATATAAAGAGTTTGAGCATCAATTAGGTCCTAGTGAAATGGTTTTTAAAGATCCAATGTCTGAGCTCATGGAACTATGCAGTAGTCTTCGTAAGGGAGAACATTTGTGGTATCAAATAATATTAATACCAACTGGTTTTGATTGGGTAAATAATGGAGATGAGGAAATAGGCAGAATACTAGGCAAGCAGCCAAATGTTAGTTTTTTTAATAAAATTATTGATGCTTTGGTTGAGTTTATCTCTGATCTGAGTGAAGCAGTTTTTTCTTTGTGGGGAGATGTTCAGGTTAAAGAAAAAGAGTTTAAAAAATTATCAATGATGGAATTAACTCCGAAACAAAAGAAAAAAATTGAATCAATAGAAGAAAAGTCTTCTAAGATAGCCTTTCTTTGCAAAGTTAGAGTTGTTTATATGGCTAAAAGAGAGGTTATGAACAAGGCTAAGGTTGCAAATGGCTTTGTTGGTTATATGAAACAATTTTCTGCTCTAGATTTAAATAATTTAAAGCCCGACATGAAAATTACCGCAACAAAGGCAAATTACTTTAATAAGGGCAAGAAACTAATAAACAAGCAAAATAAATTAATTAATAATTATATAGATAGAAGTGATTGGGCTGGCAGAACTCCTTTTCTTCTTAATATAGAGGAGTTGGCTACTTTATGGCACTTTCCAGTTGAGGCTAATTCTAATGCTCCTTTAGTTCAAAAAATCTCAGCTAAGAAATATAAACCACCAGCTAATCTTGCTACGGACGATGCTTCTACTGGTGCTAAAACTCTAAGAGATGATTTGCTTTCTTTCGATGATATTAGCAATAAGGAAACTAAAAAAGAAGAAAATGATGAGGCTGTAAAGGGTAGTAAGAATATACCCTCTAACTTGCCCTTTGGATAAATAAATGTTTAAAAGGAATAAAAATAAACCCAAAACTATAGGTATAGATGCTAGACTATATGGGCCCTTAGCCAAGGGCCTTGGTCGTTATACCCAAGAAACTGTTGATAATATAATTAAAATCGACAAATTAAACAAATATGTTATTTTCCTTTGTAAAGAAAATTTTGATGAACTAATTATTGGAGAAGGAAACGAAAATGTTAAGAAGGTTTTAGTTGATATTAAGTGGTATTCCTTAAGGGAGCAAATATTTTTTCCTTATTATATTTTTAGAGAAAATGTTGATTTAATGCATTTTACTCATTTTAATGTTCCTATATTTTGCCCTACCAAATTTATTGTGACTATTCACGATTTAATTTTAACGAAATTTAAAACACCAAGAGCTACCACTTTAAGCCCTATTTTGTATAATCTAAAATATTTTTTTTATAGATTGACAATTAAGTCGGCTTTAAAAAGATCTGAAAAGATAATAGCGGTTTCTGATTTTACTAAAAATGATATTATTAATCAGTTTAAGATAGGGAGTGATAAAATAGAAAGAATTTATGAAGGAGTTTCAAATTTAACTAGAGGTAGTGACTCTTTGTTTGTTGCTAAGTTAAATAAAGATGAGATTTTGAATGATTATAATATAACAATACCATTTCTTTTGTACGTCGGTAATGCTTACCCTCATAAAAACTTAGAATTTTTATTAGAGAGTTTTCTAGATTTTATTAACGAAGAAAATGACTTGAAATTAGTTTTAGTTGGCAAGGAAGATTATTTTTATAAAAGACTTAAAAAGTATTCAGAAGACTTAGTTTTGTCTAAGGGCTTAAAAAGAAATCCTTTTATATTTACATCATATGTTCCTGATAATGAGTTGGAGATTTTATATCAGAAGGCCCTAGCCTATATATTTCCATCTCTTTATGAAGGGTTTGGACTACCTCCTCTTGAAGCCTTGTTTAACTCTTGTCCTGTTTTAAGTTCTGACGCAGCTAGTATGCCTGAAATATTAGGTAATTCAGCTTTATATTTTAAATCTGGAGAAAAGGATGATTTTTTGTCTAAGTTAAAAATAATTATTGAGGATGAAGATTTAAGAAAGGATTTAATTGTTAATTCAAAGCAAGTTTTAAAGAGATATAATTGGTGGGAATCAGCTCATAGTACTTACAAGATTTATCTAGATTTGTTAAATTAATTTCTATGGCCAGTATAAAAAAGCATAAAATTAAAGTTTTTTCAGATGACACATCGTCTGATTTTGTTGTTGATTTGAGGGGTGAGAAGGAGGTGGAAAACACAAATAAAGATAAGTCATCAAAGAGTCTTTTTTCTAATAATTTTAAAAAAGATAGGGAAAAAAGTTTTAAAAAAATAACCATAAAGATAAATGAAAAGAAGATAAAGAATAATTTCTTCTATCCACTATATCTTTTAATTTTTAAAATAGTTAAATCTATTTTTATGTTTTTTTATGATTGGTTGATTGATATTGTAAATTTCTTTTTAAAAAAGAGAAAGGTCAAAAAAAACAAATTTAGAATAAGTATTAAGCCCTTAACTAAATTAAGTTTTAAAATTCCGTCTTTTAGCTTTAAGTTTAAAAAAAAAGATAAAGAAAAAAGATACAATAATGTAAGCTTTAATTATATAAAATCAAAACAGTTAAGATTGTTTAACAAGAGAAAGAGTTTTAATAAGAAGAAATCAGTTTTTATTTTTTTTATAATTTTAATTTTTATAGCCACTTCCTTTAAGATTGTTAATTATTACAACCTATACAAGAGTGGTGATTTTGAGGATAAGATAAGTGGTTATTCTATGAGCGGGATCGAAAATCTCTCCTCTGCAACTGAGGCGATAACTGTTTTTGATTTCTATAATGCATATACAAAATTTAGTGAGGCTGGTGATAATTTTAGACTAATTGAAGAAGAGTTGAAAAGAGCTGATGAATTGTTGTTATTTTTATCCATTTTTTCTAAGGATGACAAGGTTAAAATGTTTTCACAATCAAAAAATATTTCTAACCTAGGTTTTCACCTTTCTTCTTTTGGTAATAATTTAAGCGTATCTTTTAGTTATTTATTTTCATTTTTTGAGGGTGATAATCAAAAAGAAGATTATGCAATATTTTCTTCCCATATAGAAAAGGCATCTAAAGACTTGAAATTAGCAAAAAGCTCTTTTTATGATATAAAAAGCTCTGCTATACCGAGTGAGCATAGAGAGCTGTTTGATAGCCTTAAAGTTGTCTTTAATGAAGTTGAGCTTGGTTTTTCTTATTTCGCTGATAACTTAAATTTGTTTAGGGAGTTTTTAGGTATTGATAGCGATAAGAGATATTTACTTGTATTTCAAAATAATTCAGAAATTAGAGCTAGCGGTGGATTTATAGGTAGTTATGCCTTGGTTGATGTTAAAAATGGTAAAATTTCAAATATAGAAATTCCAGCTGGCGGTTCCTATGACACTGAAGGTGGGATGAGTGTTCTAGTTGAGCCACCTAAGCCGTTACAATTGGTTAAGCCAGTTTGGTATTTTTGGGATTCTAATTGGTGGCCAGATTGGAAGGTTTCAGCTGAAAATATTTCTTGGTTCTATGAAAAAAGTGGAGGTCCAAGCGTTGATGGTGTTATAGCTTTTACCCCAGAAATATTAGAAGACTTATTAAGGGTTTTGGGTGAGATTGATTTTTCTGATAAATACGGAGTTGTAATAAATGCTGATAATTTTCAAGATATTGTTCAAGAGGTTGTTGAGGTTATAGGGAATCCTGATCTTTATCCAGAGGACGATTTAAGTGTTTCCAGTAATCTTAATTTGGATGATTTTGAGCAAAACAAACCAAAGGAAATTATAGGTGAAATCTTTGAAGTTTTAATGGAGAGGCTGGTTAATGAAATGAATGTAGAAAAAACAGTTTCTTTATTCGATTTATTTATTGGTAATTTAAATAAAAAAAATATTCTTTTATATTTTAAGGATCAGAGATTACAATCTATGGCAGAGGAAAAATCTTGGGCGGGGAGAGTTAAGGAAACGAAGTGTGACTATTTAATGATTGTTGATTCTAATATTGCTGGAGCCAAAAGTGATAAGTTTCTAAATAAAAATTATTATTTAGAGTCAGAAATACAAGAGGATGGTAGAATTATAAATAAATTAACTATAGAAAGGAATAGAGTTGATGAGAGTTGGGGGGTTTTTTCTAGTGTTAGAAATGTTAATTGGTTGAGAGTTTATGTTCCTCTCGGTAGTAGATTGATAAAAGCACAAGGTTTTTCAACTCCAGACTCAAAATATTTTAAAACATCTGATTTGGATTTAAGAAAGAATGACTTAGTTCAGAAATGGGAAGGAGTTTCCGAGATTGATTTGTCTAGTGGTCTTAGGATTTATCAAGAAATGGATAAGACAGTTTTTGCCAATTGGACAATGACTGATATTTCCATGGTTTCAAAAATAGAGATAGAATATGAATTACCGCATTTAATTAAAGTTGATAACAGCGATACAAGCTTTATTGATAAGCTTTTATCTAGAGATAACAGTAAGTTAACCGGTCATTGTCTTCTTTGGCAAAAGCAGGCGGGTTTAAAAAATTCTACAGTTAATTTTAATGTGGTAAACAATTATCCAGCTGAAATAGTCTGGTCTTATCCTTCCAGCTTGGAGGTTGATGGATATCAGGACTCTTTTGTTTATGACAAATACTTTAATTTTTTATTAAAATAATTTATATACAAAAATATGATAAATCAAAACGACCTTAACTTTAAAAGACACAGGATAAGTGATGAAGATAATTCTTTTAAAATAGAGGAAAAAAGAAGTAGAGAGAGAAGGGAGGATGAAATGGAGAAAGATTTACTAGAGATATATACAGACGATAAAGGTGTTATTAGTGATTTAAGTAAAATAAAAGTTAAAAAAAGAAGACCTTTTATTTTTAACTTTTTTATATATCTTTTCTTCCTGATTGCCATCTCGCTTTCTGCTTATTGGTTTTTTTCATATTTTAAGAGCCAAAGTGAGTCATCCTTTGTGCTTAATGTCGAAATTTTAGCTCCAACAAGGTTAGTGGCTGGGGAAGAGTTTTTTTACGAGGTTGATTATGCAAATAATAGTAGAAACAGTTTGAAGAATGTTGAGATTAATATTAAGTATCCGGACAATTTTGTTTATTTAGAGTCATACCCCTCACCAAATTTCAATAATAATTTTTTTACTTTTTCTGATTTAGGATCAGGAGAGGGTGGTAAGATAAAAATACGAGGATATATCATGAACAAAGAGGGAGTTAATAATTTATTATCTCTTAATGCTGGTTATGAGGTTAGCGGTTTTTCTTCTTTTTTCAAGAAGGATTTCTACTATTCTAATGTTGTTAATTCTCATTCATTCGACTTAAGCTTAGACCTATTTTCAACCATCTTGTCAGGAGAAGATTACAAACTTAATTTTTCTTTTAAAAACTTTAATAAGTTAATTAATAAAGATGTGGCCATATATTTCTCATCAAGTGAGAATATTGTTTTTGAGCCAAATTTAAGTAAGGAGTTTGTTGATTTGGGTTTTAGTTTAACTGAGATAGAAGATAATGTTTTTAAAATTAATTACGAGAATAATAAGGGCGATGATTTTGTTTTTGATGGAGATGTGATTATAGGTTTTAAGTATAAGGCTAATGACAGAATAAGTGATTCAGAATTAGTAACATGGGGCTTAAGGTATTTAGAGGATGATTTAAATTTAGATTTCTACGAAAGACTATTTACTCTTAATATTATTAAGAGTAATTTGCACTTAAGTATGGTTGTTAACAATAATAATACAGATCAAACTGTTAATTTTGGGGAGGTTTTAGAATGTGTTATTAATTATGAGAATAAGGGAGATAAGGAAATGGTTGATTTGATTATTATGGCTGTTTTAGAGAGCGACTTTTTAGACTGGGGAAGTATTGTTGATGATAACGAAGGTAAGGTAAGTAGAAAAACTATTAGCTGGACATCTCAAGAGGTTTCCAGATTAAAGTCTCTTTCACCAGGTGATTCTGGTCAGATCAAATTCTCTATAAAAGTTTCTGATTTTGAAGACTCTTTTATTGGTAAAAATTTAGGAGTTAAAACTTACTCTCAGTTTAGTATGGGTAATATAAGTGAAGTTGAGTCAGAAGATTTTAAAGAATCTGATAGTAAAAGTAATTTAATAGAAATTAAAATAAATAGTGACTTTACGGCTAGGGAGGAAATTAGATACTTTAATGAAGATAATATTCCTGTTGGCTCTGGTCCGCTTCCACCCGTTATTGGTGAAAAGTCTAATTTTAAAGTTTATTGGATAATGGAAAATAGTTTACACGAATTAAGAGATGTTAAGGCTGAGTTGTATCTACCTGACTATGTTATGTGGGCTGACAATTCAAATGTTTCAGCTGGAAATATATATTATGACTTAGTGGATCATAAGGTTGTTTGGAATTTGGATAGATTGCCAACCAGTATTAATAATGTTGATGTTAGTTTTGATATTTCTATAATTCCAACCGACTTTGAATATAATAAGATATTAATACTTTCCACTGGTTCTTCTTTTGAGGCTAGAGATCTAGAAACTGGAGCTATAATTAATAAAAAAACTGGTATTAAAACTAGTAAATTAGAAGATGATCCTATTGCAAACTTAAGTAGCGATGGCAGAATTAGATAAAAACTATATATGAATATTAAAACTCTTCACGGAAAATTAAAGACTCCATTTTTTATGCCTGACGCCACTAGGGGCTTTATTAAGTCTTGTAGTAATAATGATTTGATAATGACTGGTGTTGAGGCGATGGTTGTAAATACCTTTCATCTTTATCTTCAGCCAGGAATTGAGGTTATAAAAAAGTCCGGGGGAATACATAATTTTATGAACTGGCAAAAACCACTTGTTTCCGATAGTGGTGGCTTCCAAATATTTTCTCTAATTCATAAAAATAGTAAAATGGGAAAGATAAATGAAGAAGGGGCTTTCTTTAAATCTCCATTAGACGGTTCTTCTCATAAAATCACTCCAGAGAAATCAATACAGATACAATTTGATCTAGGCACTGATTTTATAGTTTGCCTAGACGATTGTCCGCCATATGCTTTTATTGAGAGGGATATAGAAATCTCAGTTAACAGGACCATTTCTTGGGCTAAGAGATGTCATGATGAATATATAAAGCAAATCAAGAGAAGAAAGCTAAAAGAAAACGATAGACCAAAGTTAATTGCCGTTATTCAGGGTGGCTTAAGTAGGGAGTTAAGAAAAAAATGCTTAGATGGGTTATTAGAAGTTTCCAATGAAAAGATTCTAGGTGAGACTATTCCTTTCGCTGGTTATGGTTTTGGTGGTAGGCCAATTGATGAAAATGGTAAATTCCTTTATGATATTCTAAGTTATACTGCTAACATAATACCAAAAGATAGTTTAAAATTTGCTCTAGGAATTGGAACCCCTTCGGATATAGTTAAGTGTCATAAAATGGGCTGGAATATGTTTGATTGTGTTATACCAACCAGAGAGGCAAGACATGCTAAGCTTTATCAATTCACAAAAAAGGGTAGAGAACTAAAGGGTAATTTCTATAAAGAATTAAATGTTAAAAATAGTCAAAATATTTTTAATATAAATAGTATAAACAAGGATTCTAAAATTAAAGAGCTTCAAATTAACTCTTTGTCATATCTTCATCATCTTTTTAAACTTAACGAGGCAAAAGGCCATAGATTGGCTAGTTTAAACAACCTCGAGTTCTATAACGAAATATTAAAAACTCTTAAAAAAGCTTAGCATTGACTTTTAATTATTGTTATGTTAATTATTCCTAAGTTGTTTAACAAAAAAAAATAAAAGAAATGAGAAAAAAAACTTTTAACATCGCCTTAATTAGTGCTGGTTTATCTTTATTATTGTTTGGATTTTTGGACTTTATTGAAATTTTAAGTATTAATTATTTCCAGCAAGTAGTTATTGGTCTGTTCTTGATTAAGTTGGTTGGTTTTTTAAAACTAGCCGAACTTATTCTTAAAAGAATAAGTAGAAGAGAATTTGTTGAGAATTCTGAATTCAAGCTTTTCACAATAAGTGAAGACATGTTAAGTGATCAGATTATCGATGAGATGAAATCTGAAAATCTTGAGCCAGTCACTCTTTCAGATCTTCAAAATTTCTACAAAGACAAAAAATTATTTTTCCCTATCATAGCGCTAGGCTCTGCATGGGATGATAAGAGTGTTGCAAGTGACTATAGGTCCATTCCATACATAGAGAAGATTAGCGATTTAGATCGTTGGATTAGGATTAAATGGTCTTTTGATAAATGGCCAAAAAATTCTAAATTCTTATCTAAAAAAATAGCATAAGGCAACAAAGGGAATAATATTCCCTTTTTTTAATATATTATGCTATAATTATCTGGTAAATAATTTTAAAAATATGAAAAAAATATTAATATATAACACACTTAAAAGGGAGAAGGAAGAGTTTAAACCCATTAGCCTGGGTAAGCTTTCTTTCTACTATTGTGGACCAACGGTATATTGGACGCAACACATTGGTAATTTAAGGGGGTCTTTATGCGCTGATATTATTCACCGCAGTTTTAAGTATTTAAATTATGATGTTTCTATGGTCCGAAACTACACCGATGTTGGTCATTTAAGCTCTGACGAAGATGAAGGTGAGGATAAGATGGAAAAAAGTGCTAAGAAAGAAAGCTTGAAGCCGGAAGATATAGCTAATAAATATATTAAAGCTTATGAGGATGATGTTAAAAAGTTAGGAATTGTAAGTCCTAAATTTAAACCAAAGGCTACTGAAAATATAGAGGAGATGATTGACTTAATTCAGCTCTTGATAGTCAAAGCTTATGCATATTCTACTGATTTAGCTATATATTTTGATGTTTCTAAGTTTGATAATTATACAAAATTATCAGGTCAGAAATTAGAAAAGAATAAGGCTGGAGCTGGTAGGGCCGATGTTGGTGATAAAGGGAAAAGGAATCCTGCAGATTTTGCCTTGTGGTTTTTTAGGGCAGGTGAACATAAGAATGCTATACAATACTGGTCATCACCATTTTTTTCTCCTTTAGTTGAAAATGGCTATGGATTTCCTGGGTGGCATTTAGAATGTTCAGCTATGATAAAAAAATTCCTAGGAGAAACCATAGATATTCATATGGGAGGCATTGAGCATGTAAGTGTTCATCATACAAATGAAATTGCTCAAAGTGAAGCAGCTAACGGTGTAAAATTGGCTAATTATTGGTTGCACAATGAGCACCTATTATTCAACAATGCTAAGATGTCTAAATCTGAAGGCACCTCATATAGTTTGGCTGAGATTGAGTCTAAGGGTTTTAAACCTTTAGCTCTTAGATATTTTTTTCTTCAGGCTCATTACAGATCCAAACAAAACTTTACCTTCGAAGCCTTGAAGGCCTCTCAAAAAGGTCTGACAAATATTTATGAAAAGATTAGAAATTTAGGAGTTGAAATTGGTGAAGTTAATCAAGATTTTAAAGACAAGTTTTTAAATGATTTATTGGACGACTTTAATGTTCCAAAATCTCTGGCTATAATTTCAGAGATTTTAAAATCAGATATTAGTGATAGTGATAAATTGGCCACACTACTAGATTTTGATAAAGTTTGGGGGTTGGCATTTTCTGAGATATTAGAAGAAGAGAGTGGGGAACTGAGTGATGAAGTTAAAAATATTTTAGAGGAAAGAGATAATGCTAGAAAGAATAAGGATTTTAAAAAGTCTGATGAATTAAGATTTAAGTTAGAAGAAATGGGCTACAAGGTTGAAGATTCGTCCGAGGGTACAATTTTAAAGAAATAATTTTTATGGATAATTTTTGACAAAAATTAAAGAAAAAGAAAAAAGATAAGCCAATCTTAGCTTTAGCTCCACTAGCCGGATTTACAGATTCGGCTTTTAGGTATATTTGTAAAAGCTATGGAGCTGATGTGGTGTATAGCGAAATGGCCTCTGTTACAGCTCTAAACTATAATCCAGATAAAACTTTAAAATTATTAGAATTTAACAAAAAAGAGAGACCATATGTTGTTCAAATTTTTGGTTCTGACGTAAATCATTTTGCTAAGGCTGTTAAAATTTTAGATAAGAAAATAAATCCTGATGGTTATGATATTAATTTTGGTTGTCCTGTTAAAAAGGTTTTAAAGCAAGGAGCGGGAGCTAAGTTAATGTCTAACTTGGAGTTGTCTAAAAAAATTATTGAAACCGTTTTAAAGAATACAAAGAAACCATTGTCGGTTAAAATTAGGGCTAAAAGTTTTTCTGTTGGAGCCTTAGATTTTGTTAAGAATATTGCCGATTTAAAAGTTGCAGCTATTATGGTTCATGGAAGGACGCTCAATCAACTATTTACTGGTCCAATAGATTTAAAATTAATAAAAGAGATTAAGAATATTTTTCCCGGGTTAGTTTTGGCTAATGGTGGAATAGAAAGCTTTAAAGATGTAAATAAAATTATAAAAGAAACTGGAGTAGATGGAGTTGGTTTCGGAAGAGGGGCTCTAGGTAGGCCTTGGATATTTTCTGAAAAATTATCTAATTTAAACAAAAAAGAACTAAGAGAGCTTGTTATTAAAAATTCAATTAAACAATTGAAAATGACTAAGAAAAACAAGGGGGAGTTAGGCTTGGGAGAGTTCAAGGGTCATCTTTCTTGGTATTTTAAAGATTTTTCTGGGGCTTCAAAAATGAGATCTGAAATAATGAAAACTTCTAGTTTTTTAGAGTTGGAGAGACTTTTAAAAAGTGGTATAATTTAAATATATGATTTTAGGAATTGATACATCTAATAATAAAGAGATTATTATATTTTTAGAGAAAGATAATAAGATACTTAAAAGAAGAAAGATTTCAGTTAGTAGGAATCAATCTGAAAAACTATTACCATTAATTGAGTCTATTTTTGAGAAAAACAATTTCAGCTTTAATGATTTAGAGGAAATAAAGGTGGCTAATAAGGGTGAGAGCTTTACATCCTTAAGAATTGGAATACTCACAGCTAACGCTTTAGCCTATGCCCTTAAGATAAAGGTTTCTATAATAGGAGAAAATAAAAGTTCTAAGTATGTAAAAAATTTTAAGAATTTTAATATAGTTATTCCAAACTATACAAGGGATCCGGATATAATAATAAGCAAAAAAAATGTTAAATAAAAAAATTCTCTATTTATCTCTATTCTTTCTTTTTTTCTCTTTTTCTTTCTCCCAGTCAGTTGAAGCTTCAACTATGGCGGAGAGACTTTCCGGTAGAATAGTCTTGCAAGTAGAAGAGAATGGAGAGGCTTACTATATTAACCCTGTAGACCTAAAGGGGTACTATTTGGGTAGACCTAGCGATGCTTTTAATATAATGAGATCATTGGGATTAGGAGCTACGAATAGTGATATCAATATGTTTTTAAGAGCCAGAGCTAGAACCAATCTTTCTGGTAGGATTCTTTTACAGGTTGAGGATAAGGGGCAGGCATATTATGTTAATCCACAAGATTTAAAGTTGCACTATTTGGGTAGACCAAATGACGCTTTTTCTGTGATGAGAAATCTTGGACTAGGAATAAAGAATAGTGACTTAAGGCAAATAACTATAGTGGGTAGCCAAGGATTAATTTTAGGTGACAAAATAGGTGATGACAACCCGGGAGAAGGAGAAACTTTAGTTAAATTTTTATGGAAATATAATAATAAAAATTATTATTTAAATTATGTATTTTCTGATGAGATATATTTAAGATACAAGAATGCAGATAAAAATTATTATTATCCAATAAATAATCCACCTTCCAATCCTAGAGATAAATATTACAGCGTTTTCTTTGAAACCTTAAATGGGGACAGTGTTATTAATTCAATTCTTTCAGATTTAAGAAAAATAGCTAATATAGACGGATTAAACGATAATCAATTTATTGAGTTTGTTAGTGCTTTTGTTCAATACATACCTTATGATTTTTCAAAATCTCCTAGCGACAGTCAAAACTTTCCCTATGAAACTCTTTATGAGAATAAAGGTGTTTGTTCTGACTTTACTATACTTTTGGTTGCAATGTTAAGAGAGCTAGGCTATGGCACAGCTATTTTTGATTATCCTGATTCTAGGCATACAGCAACAGCCATAGAGTGTTCTGACAAAAAAGTTCACAACTCACCATATTGTTTTATCGAAACAACCAACTTTTTCCCTATAGGTATTTTCCCTAGTGCTTTCTCTGATGGACAAGCGGGATTTTCTTCTATGGATTGGAAGAATGTTTTTACTCCAACAAGCCTAGGTAATGTTGAGATATATCAACAAACAAGAGGTAAGACATATACCGGTATAACTGAAATTGCTAAAAACGTTGACACTATAATTAAGATGGAGAGTTCTTTGAGTCAAAAGAACACCGAATTAAAAACCTTACAATCTCAACTAAACTCTTTAAAAGGAGAGCTTGATCAATTATTGATTCAGGTTAATCTTTATCAGAGTATAGGGGATCAAGATGGTTATAACGATAGCGTTAACAGGTATAACACTAAAGCAGCTGAATATAACTCACTTTTAGAGACATATAATCTTAGATCTAATATATACAACCTAGATTTAGCATTATTCAACAAAGCTAAGTCTGATTTTCTTCAAAATTAGTCAATATTGACTGTATATAAAAAATAATATATAATGTTATCAAGCTTAAAAGATAGTTTTAGGCTAGTTTATAATTAAAATAATCATGCTTTCTTAATTTTTCTTGTATATCAAGTAAATATATAATTTGAAAGCAGTAGTGCCAATAATATTTGGCAGTAAAAAGAAAAAAATATGAATATTCCAAAATTAGAGGAAATGTTAAAAGCTGGTATGCACTTCGGTCACAGAACTAATCGTTGGCATCCAAAAATGGAACAGTTTATCTTTACTAAGAAAAACGGTATCTACATTATTAACATTGAAAAGACTCAAGAGCAATTAAAAAAAGCTATAGAGTTTATGGTAAGACTTAGAAACGAAGGAAAAATAATTCTTTTTGTTGGTACAAAGAAGCAAGTAAAAAAGTCAATGAAGGAAATGTGTGAATCAATAAAGGAACCATACATTGTTGGAAAGTGGCTTGGTGGTCTTTTAACCAATTTTGCAGTTATTAAAAAATCAATTAAAAAATATCAAGATTTAGTTTCTGACAAAGAGGCTGGAAGATTGAACAAATATACAAAAAAAGAACAATTGGATTTTGACAGAGAAACTAAGAGGTTAGAGGAAAGAGTTGGAGGTTTAGTTAATTTGAGTCGCTTGCCAGATGCTATCTTTATTTGGGATTTAAAAGAAGAAGAAACAGCTGTCAAAGAAGCTATTAGCAAAAATATTCCAATCATAGCAATTTGTGATACTAATGTTAATCCTGAATTAGCTAAATTCCCAATTCCAGCTAATGATGATGCTACAAAAACTGTTGAACTATTATTAAACAGTATTAAGGATAGTTTGTTAAATGCTAACAATATTAAATTAAAGTAGTAATTACTAATAATTAAAATATATAAGTATATGGAACAAATAAAAGAATTAAGAGAGAGAACTGGAGCTGGTATGGTTGATTGTAAGAAGGCTCTAGATGAATCTTGTGGTGATATTGATAAGGCTATTGAACTATTAAGAAAAAAAGGTATAGCTAAAGCAGCGAAAAGAAGTGAAAGAGAGGCTGGTGAAGGTATTATTGTTGTTAAAACTAATAATGATAACACTGAAGCATATACTGTTGAATTGAACTCAGAAACAGATTTTGTTGCTAGAAACGAAAAATTCCAAGCTTTGGCTAACGATATTCTAAAAATAGTAGAAGAAAAGAAGCCAGAGTCAGCAGAAGTTTTATTAAGTGAAGATTTAAATGGTTTAACTGTTTCAGAAAGCATTGACAATCTTAGTGGTGTTATCGGTGAGAAATTGGCTTTAGGTAGATTTGACATAGTAAAGGGTAGTAGCGTAGCCTCATATTCTCATTTAGGTGGTAAAATCGGCGTATTAGTGGCCCTTGACCAAGAAGGAAAAGGAGAGTTGGCTGCTGATATAGCTATGCATATTGCAGCAGCTAATCCTAGATTCTTAAGTAGTGAAGAAGTTTCAGAAGATGAAATTGAAAAAGAAAAAGGTGTATACAAAGAACAATTATTAAAAGAAGGGAAGCCAGAGGCTATGATTGAGAACATTATCAAGGGTAAAATTAACAAGTATTATTCTGAAGTTTGCTTGCTTGACCAAGAATATATTAAGGATGATAAAAAATCAATCAAAGATATATTAGAAGGAGCTTCAATTTTAAAGTTCGTTAGATTATCTCTGTAATTTTGTTTTTTAAATAAATAAGATAGTGAATAAAACGAACATTAGTTCGTTTTATTTATATAATAATATAAAATATGAAAGTAGCTCAAATACAATTTGTTTCTTGGGATAAGAAATATAATTTTAAGTTAGGAAGCCTAGAACTTAAAGCGGGTGACAAGGTTTTGGTTGAGACTGAATTCGGTCAAGAGGTTGGAGAGGTTTTTGATTTCAAGGAATTAAGTGATGAAGAATTAGAAAAAATAGGGGAAGAAATTAAGCCAGTTTTAAGAATTGCAACAGGTGATGATCTTTCTAAGTTGATAAGCGAAGATGATAAGGATGATGCTATGGAATATTGTCGTAATTTAATTAAAAAGTATGAACTACCAATGAAACTAGTTGATGTTCATTTTTCTCTAGACAGGAATAGAATTAATTTTGCTTTTTATTCAGACAATAGAGTTGATTTTAGAACATTAGTTAAGGATTTAAGTACCCACTTTAAAGGTATTATTAGATTAACTCAAATAGGGAGTAGGGATGAAGCTAAAGTGACTGGCGACTTCGGGCATTGTGGGAGAGGTTTATGTTGCAAAGGTTTTATGAAGGATTTCTTTTCTATTGGTTCTGAAATGGCTGACGCTCAACAAGTAGCTCATAGAGGT
>JBAYSI010000002.1:0-29292 GCA_041676225.1 Patescibacteria group bacterium
AAAAGAGATAATAGAAGATGAAAGGAAAGAAAAAATTGGCCACAACATAAAATACGACTTACAAGTATTACTTAACTACGACATAGAAATACGAGGTAAAATTTTTGACACCATGATAGCTTCATACGTATTAAATCCAGAGAACAGACAGCACGGACTAGACTCTCTTAGCTTTTCAGAGCTTGGTTGGGAGAAAATAAGCTCAAAAGAATTAATAGGAGATGATAAAAAAATAATAAACTTTGAAGATGTTGATCTTGAAAAACTTTCCAACTACTCTTGCGAAGATGCTGATTACACTTTCAAATTAAGTAAAATTTTTAAAGAAAGATTAAAGAAAGAAAAACTTGAAGAGGTTTTCAATAAAATTGAAATACCTTTGATTAAAATACTATCCGACATGGAAAGAAATGGCATATCTCTTGATTCTCAATTTTTAAAAAACTTAGGAAAAAAATTAACAAAAGACATAAAAGAGCTAGAAGAAAAATGTTTTGAATTGGCAGGAGAAAGGTTTAACCTAAAATCACCAAAACAACTAAAAGAAATCCTTTATGAAAAAATGGACCTAATGCAAAAAGGTATAAAAAAAACAAAAACAGGATATTCAACTGCTTTCGATGAACTAGAAAAGATAAAACACCTAAGCCCCATAATACAATTAATACAAGGTCACAGAGAGCTAAGCAAGCTTAATTCAACATATATAGAATCTCTACCCAAGATGGTATATAATGATAATAAAATTCACACTAATTTTAATCAAACCATAGCCGCTACTGGAAGATTGTCCTCTTCTGATCCGAACCTACAAAACATACCAAACAAAACCGAAATTGGTCATAAAATTAGACAATCATTTATTAGTTCTCAAAACTGGAAATTGCTCAGTATAGATTACTCTCAGATAGAATTAAGAGTTATGGCTCATCTTTCTGGAGATGCAAAACTAACAAAAGCTTTTAAAGAGGGCCAAGATATTCATACCTTTACAGCTGCCTCTATTAATAATATAAAATTAGAGGAAGTTAGTGACAAATTAAGACAACAAGCCAAGGCTATAAACTTTGGAATAATATATGGGCAAGGACCACATGGATTAAGTCAAACAGCTCAAATATCATATCAAGAAGCTAGAGATTTTATTGATAAATATTTCAAAATATATTCTGGTGTCAAAAAATATTCAGATAAAATTATAAAAAACGCTGAAAAAAACCTATACACAGAGACTCTAATGGGAAGAAAAAGACCAATACCAGAAATAAACTCCAGTGAAATAATGAAGAAAAAAGCAGCTGAGAGAATGGCCATAAATAGCCCCATACAAGGAACTGCTGCTGATATTTTAAAATTAGCAATGATAGAGATACACAAAGAAATAAAAGAGAAAGAAGATATAAAAATGCTATTACAGGTTCACGATGAATTAATATTTGAAGTAAGAAGTGATAAAGTGGAAGAATATTGTGAAAATATTAAAAAAATAATGGAAAACATTATAAACCTAAATGTGCCACTAACAGTTAATGCCTACAGTGGAAATAATTGGGGTCAAATGGATGAATTAAAATAAAAAAGATGATTAATTTAAAAAACAAAAAAATAGCACTTCTGGGCTTGGGGATAGAAAACCAAGAGCTTTTAAAAATTCTTTTAAGCGAAAACAAGGATTTAAATGTTTGTGTTTGTGATAAAAGAAACAAAAAAGAATTAAAAAAAATATTAGGTGATTTAAAAATAAAAAATCTCAGTTTTAAAACTGGAGATAGTTTTAATAATGGATTAGAGAAATTTGATATTCTTTTTCGCTCACCTGGCTGGCCAATTTCCTGCCCTGGAGTACAAAAAGCACTAGAAAAAAATGTAGAGCTATCAAGCCCAATGAATGTTTTTTTTAATTTATGTCCAAGCAAAAACATAATCGGAGTAACGGGTAGCAAAGGTAAAGGAACTACAGCTTCTTTGATTTTTGAAATATTAAAAGAAGATAAAAAAAGATGCTTTTTGGGTGGTAATATTGGAGTTGCCCCACTTGGTTTCTTAAAAAAAATAAAGAAGAATGACTTTATAATTTTAGAACTGTCCAGTTTTCAATTAGAAGATTTGATGTATAGCCCTAAAATAGCAATCATAACCAACATATTCCCCGAACATCTATCACCAGCTGATTTACAAAATCCAAATTTTCATAAAAACTATAGCTCATACATAGGAGCTAAATTAAACATTGCAGCTTATCAAAGTAAGCAAGATTTTTTAATAGTAAATAAAAGAATAAAGAAAATTATTGATAAATACAAAATTAAATCAACTATTAAATATTTCTCAAAATCTAAGACTGAAAATATTTTAATTGGCGATTTTAACAAGGAAAATATAGCAGCAGCTGAAGAGGTTGCAAAGGTATTAAAAATTAAAAAAGATAAAGTTGAAAAAGTTCTTAAATCTTTCAAAAACCTAGAAAACAGACTAGAGTTAGTAAGAGAAATTGCTGGAATAAGATACTATAACAATAGTTTCTCCACAACCCCAGAAAGTACAATAGCTGACTTAAAATCTTTTAAAAAAAATATAGTTCTTCTAGCCGGAGGAGCTGATAAGGGTTCAAGTTTTAAAAACCTTTCTTTAGAAATCAAGAAAAGAGTAAAAACAACAATCCTCTTCCCCGGTGAAGGATCAAATAAGATAAAAAAAGAGTTTAAAAAAATAAACTATACTAAAGTAAGGAATGCCAAAAGCATGTCTGAGGCCATAAAAATAGCTAAAAAAGAAGCAAAAACTAATGATATAGTGCTACTTTCAACCGCTTGTGCTAGCTTTGGCTTGTTTAAAAACTATAAAGAAAGGGGCAAACTCTTCAAAGAAGAAGTTTCAAAATTATGATTATTTTCATTTACGGAGAAAATGACTTTAAAATAAGTCAAAAAACAAAAGAACTAAAAGACAAGTTTGTAAAAGATGTCGATCCTAAAGGAGAGAATATCTTTTTTCTTGATGGTGGAAAGATAAAATTGGAAGATCTAAGTTCAAAAATTGGGACATCATCTCTTTTCAGTTCAAAAAAAATGCTAATTATTTCCAACTTAATAGAAAACAAACAAAAAGATTTTCTAAAAAATTTTACTATATATATAAACAAAAATAAGTTATCAGAATCTCCAGACATATTTATATTTATAGAAAATAAAATAAAAAATAATAAAAGTGATAAATTAGTAAAAATAAAAGATGGCAAAGAGTTAGCTTTAAATGTTAATGAAAAAAATCTTTTTGAATCTTTAAAAAAGGAGAAATATTCTCAGGAACTTAAAAAATACACCAACCAGGAATTATTGGCTTTTGTGGTAAACGGCTTCAAGAAAGAAAATCTAAAAATAGATAATATTAGTGCTCAAAAAATAATAAGTTCAAATGACTCAAACCCTTGGGCGATAAATAACGAGATAGAGAAAATATCAAGCTTAAAAATATCAGACAAAGAAGGCAGAATAGTAACTAAGGATGATGTAGAGCAAAATACTTCTGAAAAATTTCAAGAAAACATATTTGCCCTAACTGACGCTCTAAGCTCACCTAACCCAAAAAATGCCTTAACTCTTTTAGAAGAGCAATACTTATCTGGTCTTGAGCCACCATATATATTAAGCATGATACTCAGACAATTTAAGATAATTGTTCAAATAAAATCAGCCCTAGAACTAAATTACAGTGCTCAGAAAATGGCATCAGAACTAAAACTGCATCCTTTTGTGATAAGCAAAGGTATTAATCAGGCAAGAAATTTCCCAAAAAACAAATTAATTGAAATAAACAACAAATTAATAGATATAGACCTTAACTCTAGAAAGAAAGATTGCAACATGAAAGCTTCATTAAACATTCTAATAAGCTCCTTGTAAAAAGTCTTGCTTTTTATTTTTTTATCTGTTATATTTATTTTAAATAGATTTTGATCTCATCTATTTTATTTTTGTTGTTTTTCAAGTTTAAGGGCAATTAGCTCAGTTGGTTAGAGCGCAACACTGATAATGTTGAGGTCGGAGGTTCAAATCCTCCATTGCCCACAAAAACAAATATAGCGGGGTAGAGCAGTTGGCAGCTCGCCAGGCCCATAACCTGGAGGCCGTGGGTTCGAGTCCCACCCCCGCAACATTGCCTCGGTAGCTCAGTGGTAGAGCAAAGGATTGAAAATCCTTGTGTCGTCAGTTCAATTCTGACCCGGGGCACTTTTTTACGGGGTGTGGCCCAGTTGGCTAAGGCGCCTGGTTTGGGACCAGGAGATCGTGGGTTCGAGTCCCGCCACCCCGACCCAAAAAATTTTAATTATTTAAGAAATAAAATTAACAATATGCCAAATAAAAAATCAGCTAAAAAAGAGTTGAGAAAGAGCGCAAAAAGACAAAAAGAAAATAATTTAGTTAAAGTAAAAACAAAAGCTTTAATTAAGAAAACAAAAAAAGCTATTGAAGCTAAAGATGTTAAAGTTAAAGATGACTTTAACACTGTTATTAAAGCTATAGATAAAATGGCTAAAAAAGGTATTATCAAAAAAAATACAGCAGCCAGAAAAAAATCTAGATTACAAAAAAAGATAAATAAAATATAATTTAAATAAAAATAACCTATTCTTGGTTTTTGGATGTTTCTTTGTCCACTTCTCGGAATAGGAATAAAAAAAATGTTAGACAAAAAATCAAAAGAGAAAATAATCAAAAAATTTCAAACACACCCTAGCGACACAGGATCTTCACAAGTTCAAATCGCTATATTAACAGCCGAGATTGAAGAGTTAACAGAGCACTTGAAAAAGCACAAACATGACTTCTCTTCTCGTCGCGGATTATTAAAAAAAGTTGCTGAAAGAAGAAAATTATTGAAATACTTACAAAAAGAGGATCAAAATGCTTTCCAAGAATTAGCTATAAAATTAAAACTTAAAATAGCTAAGAAAATGATCCAAGAAGAGGAAGAAAAAGCTGAAAAAGAAAAAGAACTAGAAAAAATGATAAAAGGAGAGAACGAAGAAGATTCAGAAAACGAATAAATAGATTCTCGCCAAAAATAGAAAAAATATGATAAAGCACAAAGAACAAAGAGTCGGAGTATTGATAGATGTTTCAAATATGTATCACTCCGCTAAAAATCTATTTGGCAAAAAGACAAACTTCAAAGAGATATTAAAACAAGCAGTCGCAGGCAGAAAATTAATTCGGGCGACTGCTTATGTTATTAAGACAGAAAAAGAAGAAGAGTTTGGTTTTTTTGAAGCTTTAAGCCAACAAGGGTTTGAAGTTAAAATGAAAGACCTACAAATATTTGCTGGAGGAGCCAAAAAGGCAGACTGGGATATAGGGATAGCTATTGATGCTATAAAACTAGCCAACAACCTAGATGTAATAGTTATTGTATCTGGAGATGGAGACTTCCTACCTCTAGTTTCATACCTGCAAAACAACAAGGGTTGTTTAGTGGAGGTAATGGCCTTTAGTAAAACAACTTCTAGCAAGTTAATAGAAGAGTCAGATGATTTTATAGACATAGGAAAAGATAAAAGATTTTTGATATAAATAATAATTAATATTTTGGCCATTAAATATAGAGGGCTGTATAAAAGTAATACAGTACTTAAATTTAATGGTCAAAAAACAAAAAAGTATGAATGAAGAAAAAGTTTTTTCTGGCCAATGGCTTGGAAAAGAATTAATAATTAAATCTGGAAAGTTAGCTAAACAAGCTGACGCTTCAGTTTTAGTTCAGTATGGTGACACTATGGTTATGGCTACAGTGGTTCAATCAAAAACAGAAAGAGAAGGAATAGACTTCTTCCCTTTAATGGTTGAATTTGAAGAGAAATTATACGCAGCTGGAATGATCAAAGGTTCACGCTGGATAAAAAGAGAAGGAAGACCAAGTGATCAATCAATTTTAACAGGAAGAATGATTGATAGATCAATAAGACCACTTTTCAATGATGAAGAAAGAAAAGATGTTCAATTAATAATCACCCTACTATCAGTTGATGGAGAAAATGAATACGATATTATTTCACTATTAGCTGCTTCAGCTGCTCTAAGTATTTCTGGCGTAGATTGGAAGGGGCCAATAGGTGGAATTAGAGTTGGATTAATAGAAGACGAGTTTGTTTTCAATCCTAGCTTTGAACAACAAACATCAAGTAAGTTAGACTTAATAGTTGTTGGCACAGAAGAAAAGGCAATTATGATAGAGGCTGAAGCTAAAGAAGTTAAAGAAGATATTGTTTTGAAGGCTATAAATGCTGGACAAGAAAAACTTCAAGAAACTATTGAAATAATTAAAGGATTTAAAGAATTCTTTGGAACAAAAGAAAAAGTTGAAGTAAAAAGCTTGGTTAGCCAAGAAGATGAACAAGAAAAAGAAAGAAAAAATGAATTATTAAAAATTGGTGAATCTTGGTTAAATGAGAATATAAAAGATATATTATTTGAAAAAGAATACCACACCAAAGGTGAAAGAAAAATGGCAGTTAGGGTTATCAAGGAGAGTTTAAATGAATATTTATTCTCAAAAGAAATAGCGAAAAATGATAGAGCCTTCGTAATTAAGAAGCTTGTAGAAAAAATGGTTGAGGCTGAAGTTACAAATTCTATCTTAGAAAATAAGAAAAGAATAGACGGAAGAGCTTTAGATGAAATAAGAGAATTATCTTCAGAAGTAGCAATTTTACCAAAAAGTCATGGTAATGGACTATTTAGCAGAGGAGAAACTCAAGTTTTATCAATAGTAACACTTGGATCACCTGGAATGGAACAAACACTAGAAGGTCTTGAAGGTCAAAGCAAAAAAAGATACATGCATCACTATAACTTCCCTCCATACAGTGTAGGAGAAGCAAGCCCTTTAAGAGGAACCGGAAGAAGAGAGATTGGTCATGGAGCATTGGCTGAAAAAGCTTTAACAGCTGTACTGCCAGACACAAAAGACTTCCCTTACACAATTAGAGTTGTAAGTGAAACTCTTGGCTCAAACGGATCATCATCTATGGCTTCAACTTGTGGATCAAGTTTAGCATTAATGGATGCTGGAGTCCCAATTAAAAGACCTGTCGCTGGTATAGCTATGGGATTAGCCTCAAATGAAGATATGAGCAAGTGGGAGGTTCTTACAGATATTCAAGATCTAGAAGACGGAAAAGGCGGAATGGACTTTAAAATGACTGGAACAGAAGAAGGATTAACCGCTATACAACTAGACACAAAAACAAACGGCATAACTAAAGAAATAATTGAAAAAACCTTAATAGAAGGTAAAAAGGCATTGTCTAAAGTGTTAGACTCTTTAAAGAGCGCTTTATCAGAGCCAAGAAAAGAACTATCTCCTCACGCTCCAAGAATTATTAGCTTTACTGTTAATCCTGAAAAAATTGGAACAATTATAGGTCCAGGAGGAAAAACAATCAACAAGATTATAGATGAAACAAATGTCACAATAGACATCGAAGATGATGGACTTGTTATCATCTGCTCAACTAATCAGGAAAATGCTAAAAAAGCTGAGGCTATGGTTAAAGACCTGGTAAGAGAATTTGAAGCTGGTGAAATATTTGCCGGAAAAGTTGTAAGACTTATGGATTTTGGCGCTTTTGTTGAAATAGTTGGTGGTCAAGATGGAATGGTCCATGTAAGTGAATTAGCACCCTATAGAATAGGAAAACCATCAGACTTTGTTAACGTAGGAGATCTTGTCCAGGTTAAAATCAAAGAAATAGATTCTCAAGGTAGAATAAATCTAACAATGAAAGGATTGCCAGAGAACGAAGAACTATGGAAAGACAAGAAAGGAGAATCACAAGGAGGTGATGGAGGTTTCCAAAGAAGGCCAAATTTTAATAAAAAGTTTTAAATATTGACTTTTAAAAGCATTTAATATAATATTAAATAGCTAATATAAGTAAAAATAAAGAAAAAATATGTTAATGATTAAATTAGCCAAAGTTGGCAAAACAAACAAGAAATTATTTAGAATTATAGTTTCTGAAAAAGCTAGAGATCCATACGGAAAGGCTTTAGAAATACTTGGTTCATACAATCAATATGAAAAAAACCTTCAAATAAATGGAGAAAGAGTAAAACACTGGATATCACAAGGTGCTCAAATGACAAAATCAATTAACAACCTTTTGGTTGCTAATAAGATTGTTGAGGGAGAAAAAGTTAAAAATTCAAGACCTGGAACTCCAAACAAAATAAAACAAGCAAAGCTTGAGAAAGCTAAGGAAAAAGAGGTTGCCAAAGCTCAAGAGGCTGCAGCTGCCAAAGAAGAAAAAGTGGAGACAGAGGTAAAAGAGTAGTTTGACTTTTGATAAAATTCGGTATAAAATTGATATACACCGCTTAGGTGGTTAAAAATTAAAAATTTTTTCGTAAACTTGTTGAAGACAATTTACGAAAATAGTGCAACAACTATGTCTGAAAATCTAGACAAGAAGTTTTTAGAAACAATCATCACCTCTATTGTTGGCAGACCAGAAGCTGTATCAGTAGAAAGAACAGTTGATGAGAGAGGAGTTCTTTTGACCTTAAAAATTGACCCGAGTGATATGGGTTTTGTGATTGGTCGCCGTGGGCAAACTGCTCAAGCAATCAGAACATTATTAAAGGTTGTTGGTGCAAGAAATAATTCAAGAGTAAACTTAAAGATTTACGATCCAAACAATGGAGAGAGACCAGAAAGAAGAGAGGTTTCTTCTACTCCAATTGATACATCAGCAATTGATGACTTACAAATCTAGTTTTCTCAAAAACTGATATAAACAAAATAAAAAACCACACCCGTGGTTTTTTATTTTTTAAAACATATACAATATGAAATTTAATATAATAACTATATTCCCAGAAATGTTCTCCTCATACTTTAATGAAGGTGTGGTTGGGAGAGCTATAAAAGATAGAAAAATAAAAATAAAAACTTATAACCTAAGAGATTTTACAAACGACAAAAGAAAAACAGTAGATGATACTATCTATGGGGGCGGAGCTGGCATGTTACTTAAAATAGAGCCACTTTATAAAGCAATCAAAAAATCATCAAAAAAGAAAAAATCTCCTGGTCAAAAAATAATATTACTATCGGCTAAGGGAAAAAAGTGGGACCAACAAATGGCTAAAAAATATTCAAAGCTAAAATCAGTAACGCTTATCTGTGGTAGGTATGAAGGGGTTGATGAAAGAATAACTGAATTTATAGACGAAGAAATATCTATCGGAGATTATGTCTTAAGCGGAGGTGAGCTTGGAGCTATGACTATAATTGACTCTATTAGTCGCCTTCTACCAAAGGTTCTAGGCAATAAAGAAAGCATAGAAGACGAATCACACCAAAAGAAAGGTTTATTAGAATACCCTCAATACACTAAACCAGCTGTATTTAAAGCCGGTAGAAAGGAATATAGAGTTCCTCAAGAGCTATGCTCTGGTAATCACAAGCTAATTGAGGAATGGAAGGAAAAAAATAAGAGAGTATGCTAACACCAGGTATTGACACATTTAAAGAAATATGATATAATTGTTTTACAAGATAACCATAAATTGGTTTTTTTGTAAAGTAATTTGAAATCTTTAAAACCATAATGATATGAAAGCAAATGTATTATTTTTCCGACCTGCAGTTTTTTTGTTGTCACTTGTATTAACAGTGGCTTGTCAAAAAGATTTTGAGAACACTCCAAAAAGAGCGTTCGAACCAACTAATTACGACAACCCTACGGTTGCTCCAGTATTAAAATATTCTAACAGTGCCCTAAAAAGCGTTGAAGGAAATATTATTACATCTGGAGATGCCATCTCTGTAAACTCAAGTTATGTATCCTCTTTCTGGTTAGATCCAGCTGAAGGTATTGTAGCTAGAGGTAGCTGGGAGATTAGCAATGATTTAGGAGAGGTTATTTTCCAAAGATCAAATGCTAACGGCATAGACATTACCTTGCCTACTGGAAACTACACATTAAGAGTTTCTGGAACTTATCAAGGAGAGGATTTCCTATATAATAATATAGTGATAAATTCTCAAGTCGAAAATCAAGGGGGCGATGACGTGGTAGTAGTACCACCTAATCCAATTAGATCGTTAACCTCTCCGGTTAGCTTGTCTAATTTGAACGTTACCAGTTCGAATGTTTCAGTGACTATTACAATCTCTAAAGAAGAATACTACAGCCAAACTGATTGGTTTCATCTTTACAGAATTAATGGTCAAGATTTTAAAACTAAACAAGCCGTTTCTCAAACAGCTGATAGTATTAGTTTTGTAATCACAGCTCCAAAAACAAACAACACGTTAGTGGAGTTTAACGGAGCCTACAACGATGGTAGTATTGGAGGGGTTTGGATGACGCCTTCAGCAACTGGAAGTATCCTTTATTCTGGAGGGGATAATTTCTTCTCATACAGAATAAGAATTGTTGGTTCAGAGGTTGAATTAACTACAAACAGCACAACAGCTACTGTATTAATCTCAACTAACAGCCAAACAACAATTCCAACTATTCCAGGCGAAGCTGGAGACGGAATTGAGAATGATCACACTGTTCGATGGAGCGGATTAAAACACTTTATTAAAACTGAAGTTAACAATCCATCAATTGCCTACAAAATTGGTAGCGGAAGTTGGACATTTGTTCAATTAACCGAAAGTGCAAGCCCAGGATATTGGGAGTTCACTTTGCCACAAGGCTCAACCGGAACAGTTTATTTCTACTGGGGAATCGGAACAAATGTAACAAACTTTGTTCCATCAACCTCAGAAATGATTGAAAGTATGTACTATTCAGCAGATGCTCAAATCTGCGCAAAGAATATATAAACATCACTTTAAATCATAAGACCTTAAGTTTTTAACTTAAGGTCTTTTTTATTTTCTATACTATTCTCAAGGTATCGTTTTCTTGTATTAATGATCCCTTCATCATAAACCCGGCTGCTTTCTTGTGACCTCCACCACCCAAAAAAGAAGCTAAATAAGCGACATCAACATCCTTATCAGTAGAGCCAACTCTTAAATTACCTTTTATTTCCCCCCTCTTTTCTTCTTTCAAGAGTAATACAGTGCTAACCTCAGATAAGCTACTCATAAAAGAAACTATTAGACCAAAAGCATCTTCTGATATCTCTAGATTCATCTTTTCTATATTTTGAAAATCTTCATAAGTAAAAAAAGAAAAAGCTATATCGTATTTTTCATTTATTCTTAAATTTTCTAAAACGATAGCCCAAACCTTCATATCGGAAAAATTCTTGTTTCTCAAGGTATTGTTAACTATTTTAGGAAATTGCGCCCCCAAGCTAAGCATCCTAGAAGATATCTTCAAGGTCTCGTTCTTGACCGATGGATACAAGAAGTTGCCAGTATCAGTTAATATTCCGGAAAGAATACAGTTGGCTATATTTTTATTTATCTCTATACTGTTTTCTTCTAAGAAATAATATAGTATTTCAGTGTTTGAGGCTAGCTGAATTTTTATTTCAATGTCAGCGTAAGAAGAAACCTTAACATGATGGTCTATTTCTATAACAAACTTATTCTTAAATAATTCTATCTCACTTCCAAGGTTTGTTCTTTCGAGAGAGCCACAGTCAAAGGTTATGATAAGGTCAAAATATTCTAAATATTTATCTCCTAGTTCTGAGTTTTTATTAATTATATTTTTTAACTCTTCTTTGCTAGAAATTATATCTTCTGCATGAGGAATATAGTCATAATTATCATTTTTATTTTCAGCAAAAGAAAAATATTTTTTTCCTAATGACTTTAGAATATCAGAAAAAACACCCAAAGAAGATATTGCATCAACGTCTGGATTTATATGTGATACTAAAAGAATTCTATCCGAAGATAAAATTCTTTGCCAAGCTTTTTTAAAATTTTCTTTATCCATATTAGATATTATACATCTTCCTTTTCTCTTTCTATTTCATCAAAAATGTTATTTATTTTTTCTACAGCCTTAAAACTAGAATCAACATACCAAAATAGTTTTGGAACCCTATTCAAGCCAGATTTAGCCTTTAATATCTTGGATAGATGCCCAGATTTTGCTCTTAACCTTTTTAAAGCTGTTCCAGAAAACTTTTCTGGCAAAATCGAAACATGCACCTTGGCGCTAGAAAGGTCCTGCGCACATTTAACATTGTAGACAGTAATTAAAAAATCAGGAGTTTCTACTTCGCTAGCAATTAACTCTCCTAGAAGTGGTTTTATTACTTGATTAACTTGTTCTGCTTTTGACATATTTTATAATTCTGATTGATCCTCCTCTTCCTCTTTATAGAAAGACAAAACATCACCCACTTGAACAAGTGGCTTTCCTTCATATTTTAAACCACATTCATTTCCTTTCTCAACGGTTCTAACATTTTGTTTTGCTTCTTGAAGATTACTAAGCTTGCCTTTATCAATAAAATCTTCCCCTCTCCAAACTTCAATCATTGAGGCTTCCTCTATTACACCATCTATAACCTTACCTCCTAATATCTGAGAATCGTTTTCTGTTCTAAAAATAGCTAAAACCTCTAACTTGCCCAAATCTCTTCTAATCATCTTTGGTTTATATATATTTTTCATTTCAACCTTAACATATTCTATTAAATCATAAATTATACTAAAGATGCTAAATTTAATATTTTTTTCTCTGATAAGGTTTTCTACTTGGGCTTGAGTTTTTACATTAAAGCCAATTATTTGAGCCCCTGAATCTTCAGCCCTCTTAACGTCACCCTCGTTTATATTACCCAGCCCTTTATGTATAATTTTAACCTTAACCTTTTTAGTATTTATTTTCATTAAAGACTCTTCAATCGCTTCAGCTGATCCCAAAAAATCAGCTTTAATTATTAAATTTAATTTAACTGAATCATCTTCAATTTCAGTAGATACACCTTGATGTTCAAGCTTATTTTTTGCAACTATTTTTTTGATTCTTATTTTTTCTCCTTCGCCAACCTCTAAAACATCTCCTACTTCTGGTAACATTTTTAGACCTAATATTCTAGCTGGAGTTGAAGGTCCGGCTATTTTAATTTCTTCTCCTTTGTAGTTTCTTAGAGATTTAACTTTTCCATAAATTATTCCGTCATAGCATAGTTGATCACCAACTCTCAATGTTCCGTTTTGAATTAAAACAGTCACAACAGGACCAGCACCTTTGTCCATATTTGATTCAATAACAGTACCAGCTGCTTGAGCTTTAGGATTAGCTTTCAGGTTCTCTGACTCCATTTCAGAGGTTAAAAGAACCATATCTAAAACATCCTCTATTCCCTTCTTCTCTAAAGCTGAAATGGGGACGCAAACAGTTTTACCACCCCAGTCTTCTGGAATTATATTTAATCTTGTTGAAAGTTCTTGCTTTACTCTATTTATATCAGCATCTTCCTTATCTATTTTGTTAATAGCTACTATAAATGGTATTTTTGAAGCTTCTATAATACGAAAAGCTTCAATAGTTTGAGGTTTAACACCATCATCAGCGGCAACAACTAATATTGCAATATCAGCAACTCTAGCACCACGGCTTCTCATAGCAGTAAAGGCCTCATGTCCAGGAGTATCAATAAACGTTATGGGTTGTTCTTTTCTTACAACTTGATAAGCACCTATATGTTGAGTTATTCCGCCAGATTCACCTTCAACCACATTTGTTGATCTAATAGCGTCTAATAATTTTGTTTTACCGTGATCAACGTGGCCCATAACAACAATAATCGGAGCCCTACTTATTAAGTCAGTCTCTTTTTCTTTCGAAATTTTATCAGACAAAGCATCTCTAGCAACTGAAACATCTTCTTCTTTTTCTGTTTTTAGTGAAACTTCTAAATTTAAATTGGCGCCAACTATAGCCGCGGTATCAAAATCTAATTTTTCATTAATAGAAACAAAAACTCCATTTTTCATTAATTCTTTTAATAGAGAGTTTACTGGAATATCGGCTAAAGAAGCTAAATCTCTTACAGTAATAAACTTTCCAATTTCCACCTTTTTGGCCTCTTTCTCTTCTTCTGCTTCCTGACTTTTTCTTAAAGCCTCTTCCGCCTCTCTCTTTTTCTCTATTTGAGCTATAAATATTGGCCAATTCTTAATAATCTTTTTAGCAATCATCTTGTCAACCTTAATAGCTTTTTGCCCAACATTAAAACCCATTTGCGGAAGCAAATTCTTTAATTCATAGGGGGCAACCCTTAATATTCTAGCTAATTCGGTTAAATTCATGATTTTATATAATAATTATAATAAAAAGATAACTAATTTTCTTTTAGTCTATAGTTATATTATATGATTTTTAAGCTTTAGTCAAACAAAAATGGCTAATTTAAATGACTTTTAGCGAACTCACAAGCACAATATTTCTGACAATAAATACCCTCTTTCTTGGCTAATTCAATCGATCTCCTTGAAAGCTCAATTTGATTAAATTCTATATCCAAAAAAGATATATTATATTGTGAAGCTAAATTATTTGATATTTCTTTTATCTTTTTAGAGTCCTTATAG
Source organism: Patescibacteria group bacterium (assembly GCA_041676225.1). Taxonomy (GTDB): domain Bacteria; phylum Patescibacteriota; class Patescibacteriia; order Patescibacteriales; family UBA12465. The sequence goes on from JBAYSI010000002.1 coordinate 14,527, forward strand.
GGACTAACTAGGAGGCTTGTATAAAAATTATTGATATTAAGCTCCTTCGCTTTATTAACCGTTTTAACAAGTCTATCACTATAGCAAACAGAACATCTGGCACCTCTTTCTGGCTCTAATTCTAAACCCTTTACAATGTTAAGCCAATCTTGATGATTATATGGTTCAATTTCTAATTTTAACCTATACTTTTCAGCTAATTTTTTCACAAAAAACAATCTCTTCTCATACTCATCTTCCGTATCGATATTTGAATTACAAAAATAAAGAGTTATATCAAACTTTTTAATTAAAAAATCAGGTATAAGGCAATAAGAACAGGGAGCGCAACATACTTGTAATAAAAGCTTTTCTTTGTTAAATCTGAATTTTTTTTTCTCTAAAAAATATAGACCAATAATAATAAGTAGCATTAAAATTAACATAGCCAAAAGAGCTAAAAATTTACCCTTACTTTGCAAAAAAAGAGCGCCCAAACCAAAAGACAAAGAAAAGAAATAAAAGAATAAAACTGCCTGCTTTTGACTTAATCCCAGGTCTATTAAGCGATGATGTAGATGCTTTCTATCTGAATATTTAAAAGGATTCTTTTTTAAACTAAGCCTTCTAATTATGGTCCACAAAACATCTAGGGCTGGCAAACCTAAAACTAAAAGAGCTATGGCTATTTTTCCTCCCGATATAATAGCCAAAACACCTAATATATAACCGAGAAGCAAGGAGCCGCTTTCTCCTAAAAATATTTTTGCTGGATTGAAATTAAAGACTAAAAACCCTAAAAGAACAACAAAAAATACAAATGATGCTATCGCTATATCTGGTTGATAATATTTATCACTAACAGTAAAAAGAAATATAATTAAGGCACCTATTGCTGATACTCCCGAGGCTAAACCGTCTAAACCGTCTAAAAGTTTAGTAGTATATGTCATGCCCATCACCCAAAGAAATATTAAAACGGAGCTAACAAGACTAGAAAAATATATCAAACCGCCAAAAGGATTAGTTACCTTATCAATACTAACACCACCCAAAATAACGGCAACAGAGGCTAAAATTGGCCAAATTATCTGTATTCTTGCTGGTAGATTATACTTATCATCCAGAACTCCCCCTATAACAAGAAATAGAGCCCCGAGAAAAAAGCCCAGCCAATGGCTAATACCCAAATCACCCACCAAAAGTCTATCTTTTAGAATAAATAAAGCCAGAAAATATAATAAAAAAATAGCCAAGCCACCTAGAAGTGGTATTGGTTTTTTATGTATTTTTCTAAAACCATCTGGCTTGTCAACTATATTCAACCTTAAAGCCAACCTTTTAATGACAAAAGTTAAAAGAATTGAAGCTGGAAATAATATTGAGAAATAAATTAAATAATTCATAAACACTTGACTTTTGACTATAAATTAGTTATACTATCTAACAGTTATTTAAAACTTAATAAAATTAATGAATGGAAAAAAAAATTAAAAAGAGTTTAAAACTTGCTAGGCAAGTTATTAGAGATTTTGAAAAGTTCGAAAAAGAAGATTTGTTCAGAAAAAAAATGGATCAAATCGAAAAAATAAAGGACGAGGGTATAAAAAATATAGAAAAAAGAAAGCTAGATTTTCTATACACCGAAGACAAAAGAACTTATCAAAGAGCAAAACTCTTTGTGGCAGAGTTTCAAAAAAAAGAAGAAATTACTGCCTAAAACCCATCTACCCCCATGCACTTTGTATGGGGTTTTTTATTTATATAACTCTTCCCTTCTCTACTTCAATTTCTGCATCTTCATTAATAAAAACAGTATCTCTTCTTTTAAGCTTGTTACTTAAAATTAGGTTAGCCAATTCATTTTCAATCTTATCTTGCAATAAACGGCGCAAAGGTCTAGCTCCAAATTTTGGATCATAACCAGCTCTTGAAAGTTTGTATAAACCTTCATCGTCATAAATTAAAGAAATACCCTTTTTATCTAAGTTCTTGGCTATCTTGCCAATCATTATCTTAGCAATTTCAAAAACATTGTCCTCACTTAAAGGCTTAAAGACTATAATTCCATCAAAACGATTAATCAGTTCTGGCCTCATAACCTTATTTAAATGAATATCTATCAATCCCTGCTTAACAACATTAATATCTAAACCGTCTTTAACTGACTCCTGTATATACATAGCTCCAGCATTTGAGGTGGCTATGATAATGGAGTTTGTAAAATTTATTGTCCTTCCTTGACCATCAGTTAATCTTCCATCGTCCAGCATCTGTAAGAATAAATTTAAAATATCAGGATGAGCTTTTTCAATTTCATCAAACAATATCAAAGAAAAAGGATTTTTTCTTACAGCTTCAGTTAAATAACCTATAGAGCCATCAACATCTCCTATCATTTTTTTAACACTGTCTTGCATTTGATATTCACTCATATCAAGACGTATCATATATTTCTCACTACCAAAATATATATCAGAAACAGTTTTGGCTAATTCGGTTTTACCAACACCAGTCGGTCCTAAAAACAAAAAGCTGGCAATAGGTCTATTACCTTCCCTCATCTGCGCTCTAGCCCTTCTCAGACTGCCAGAGACGGCTGAAACAGCCTCCTCTTGTCCAATCATTCTCTCGTGTATTTTATCTTCTAAATTCATTAACTTTTCACTTTCAGATTGGGTAACTTGATCAGCTGGGATACCGGTAATTTCGCTAACAACTAAAGCTATATCGGTTTTTGTACACATCTTTTTTGATGGATCACTGTGCATTAACTTAGAATTTTTAACAGCCACAGCTTTTATCACATTAATAGCTTTTTCTGGTAAAAATCTATCATTAATATATTTTTTTGATAAATTAACCGCCTCTTCTATTGAGTGATAATCAAAGTATACACCATACTTGCTCTCTATCCAGGCAATCTTACTCTCAATAACACAAATAGCTCCATCAATATCTAATTCTGACACTTTAATGGGTGCCATAACATTAGACAAAGCCTTGCCCTCCATGTATTTAACATAGTTCTCTTCACTAACTGATGCTAAACAATATATATTACCCCTACTTAAAGACTCGGCCAAAACCTCTGACAACTCTAAACTTTCTTCTCCACCAACACTAATGCCCATCATGTTCTGTATATTTTCTACGTACAAAATTATATTTTTAGACCTCATCACCTCATGTATAATCCTTAGCATTCTCTCCTCGGCCTGCGCTGGAGATGCCCCACTTATCAATCTTGATAAATCAAGTTCAACTAATCTCTTATCTTTTAAAAATTTAGGGACTTCTTCTTTAACCATTAATCTAGCTAGTCCTTCCACTAAAGATCTCTTTCCCACACCATTTTGCCCAACAAGAATAACACCACTTTGCTCACTTTCAAATGAGTCAAATATTTGTCTCATTTCTTTTTCTCTAGAAACACAAATCTCAAAGTATCCATATTTAGCCATTAAGGTTAAGTCCCTGGAAAAGTAATCTAAAGTCGGTGTAGCAACGGCAGTGTATGATTTATTCATGTTGCCCCCTGGCTTTAGTCTAGCCATTCTCTTAAATATCTTATAATCTTCAAATATCTGTTCATTTATTCTAAACCATTTAATAGCATTCTCTATTTTGCTTTGATTTATTTCCAATTCATAAAGAACTTCTTGCAATACTTCATTTCTCTGATAACAAAACAATATGACGTTTAAAACACCCACACTCTTATTATGATTAAGATATGCATCTTCAAAAGCTGATATTAAAATTTCTTGAATATTATCAGAAAGTGAGATATTTTCACCACCTGAAACAGCTGGACTAACTTCTTTTAAATATTTTTTCAAAATGATAAGCAACTCTTTGACATTTACATTTAACCTAATTAAAAGGCTTCTAATCTTAGGTCTACTTATCAAAACCCAAAAAAGATGAAGAGTGCTTAACTCTTTTTGATCTAGCTTCTTGGCTAAAAGATATGCATCCTCTAGGACGGTTAACATTTCTTCGTTTAGGCTTTCCGACACATCAAAGTTGGAAACATTTTTTCTCTCTTTAAGTTTCCTTATCTTTTTAGTTTTAACTATCTTTTCACTAGTTCTGTAGATTACGAACATAGAGAAAAATAAAGATATTAGGAATAATAGGATATATACAGAATCATCCTTCCAAAAATTAAGAAGGATGGAATAGTTATCTGAGATATAGTCAAAATTAATGTACAACCAATAGAAAAAAGATAAAAATCCAGAGACAGCTATTAAATATGCCAGGAAATCAACCAAATGATCAAGATTTTTCTTCAATCTCCTCAATCTAATTGTTGAGCTCTTTAATTTTCTACCAAAAAATAATTTATTATTTAAAAAAATAACTGAAACTAGGCCATCTTCTTTTTTAAAAAAATCATCTTTTTGAAAAGACATAAAATATATTTAAGAAACTTTATTGATAATTATATAAGCTAAAACAACGGGTAGAGCAAGCCAAGAAGCTATTAACGCCAAAACTATAGCAGAAAAAATTAAGAAAAATATTAATCTAAAAATTATCTGAAATAATCTAACTAAAAAACTGATAGTTCTACTAGTAAAATCTCTCTGTCCATACATAGGAACAAAAATGTTTCTAATCCAAACACCAGCCCCAATCATAGTCCACCTATCTCTTAAAAAAAGACCTAAAAGCTTTACAAATCTAATAAAACCAACACTATACCACCAGACAGGGAAATATAATAAATCCAAGATAAATTGGACTGAAAGCTTAGTGAAATAAAAGAAAAAATTACTATTCATATATAATAATAATAGCAAATTATTAACAAGTTGGCAAAAAAAGAGGGGTTTACCCCCTCATATTTTTAATCTTTTCACTGTCCATTAATACCATCTAAATATCATCTCTTCACTTACATCCTTCTTTATTTAACTGAAACTAATATATTATCCTTTGTCCCGATGTCTATTGTAATTTTATCACCATCCTTAACCTTGCCCTCCACAATGTTTAAGGCTAATTCATCTAATATCATATTCTGTATAACTCTTTTAAGCGGTCTAGCTCCATAACTAGAATCATAACCTTTTTCACTTAGATACTTTTTAACTTTTGGACCAATTTTTATACTAATGTTTTTATTCTTCAATCTTTTTTCAACTTTATCTAACTCTAAGTCTATTATTTTTTCTAAATGTTCTTTCTTTAAATTTTTAAAGACTACTATTTCGTCAATTCTATTTAAAAATTCCAATTTAAAATAGTCTTTTAATATTCCGTCTATCTTTTCTTTCATTTCAACTTCTCTTAATTTTTCATTCTCTTCTTCATTCTCACCACTATCAAAACCAATAGAGTATTGCTTTATAACTTCATTGCCTAAATTGGATGTCATTATGACAATAGTGTTTTTAAAGTTAACTTTTCTACCCTTTGAATCAGTTAAAACACCGTCATCTAATATTTGTAACAATAGGTTAAAGGTTTCTGGATGAGCTTTCTCAATTTCATCAAAAAGTATAACACTATATGGACGACGACGAATTTTGTCTGTTAATTGTCCGCCATCATCATGTCCAATATACCCAGGAGGAGATCCAATAAGTTTAGCTACGCTATGTTTTTCCATAAACTCACTCATATCTAAACGAACTAAAGCATTCTCATCATTAAAGATAAAAGACGCAAGCGTTTTAGCAAGTTCTGTTTTACCGACACCAGTTGGTCCAACGAATAAAAACGAACCAATAGGCTTCTTTTCTTCATTAACACCAGCACGGCTACGACGAATAGCATTCGAAACTGCTTTTATAGCTTCGTCTTGCCCAATAACTCTTTTAGATAGTTCGTCTTCTGATTTAGATAATTTTTGAAGTTCACTCTCAAGCATCTTATTAACCGGAATACCAGTCCAACGAGCCACAACTTTAGCAATATCCTCCTCATCAACTTCTTCTTTTAAAATATGTTGTCCTTTTTTCTGAATCTTTAATAATTCCTCTTGTTGTTTTTTAACTTCTTTTTCTAGTTGAGGTATAATTGAGTACCTTATTTCGGCCACCTTTGTTAAGTCATCACCTTTGCGCTCTATAATATCAGCTTCCATTCTAGATTCATCTATCTTTCTTTTTGACTCTCTAATTTTAGATATTATATCTTTTTCATTTTTCCAATGTATCTCTAATTGGTTGGCCTTCTCCTTTAATTCCTCTAAGTCTTTATTAAGCTTAGCTTTTTTAGTTGAGTTTTTATCCTTATCATTATTCAAAATACCAGCTTTAACTATTTCCATCCTTTTTATTTCTCTCTTCATGTTATCTAACTCTTCTGGCATAGAATCTATTTCCATACGAAGTGAGGATGTTGCTTCATCAACTAAATCAACAGCCTTGTCTGGTAAAAAACGGTCGCTAATATATCTACTAGATAGCTTAGCGGCTGAAACTAAAGCTTCGTCAGTAATTCTAACACCATGATGAACCTCATATTTTTCCTTAATACCTCTAAGGATAGAAACTGTATCTTCAATACTTGGCTCAGCTACATAAATTGGTTGAAACCTTCTCTCTAGAGCAGCATCTTTTTCTATATATTTCTGATATTCTTTTGTTGTTGTAGCACCAATTGTTCTAATCTCTCCTCTGGCTAAGGCTGGTTTTAACATATTTGAAGCATCCATTGAACCTTCGCTAGCGCCAGTTCCAACTAGAGTATGTAATTCGTCTATAAATAATATAATTTTACCTTCTTGAGATTTAATTGTTTTTAAAACTGACTTTAATCTATCTTCAAACTCTCCTCTAAATTTAGCCCCCGCAACAAGAGCTCCTAAATCAAGAGAAACAACTTCTTTTTCTTTTAGCATTTCTGGAACATCACCACTAACTATTCTCTGAGCCAGCCCTTCAACTATTGCAGTTTTTCCTGTTCCTGCCTCACCAATTAAAACTGGGTTATTTTTTGTTCTACGAAGAAGAACTTGCATAATACGGCGTATTTCAGAATCACGACCAATAACTGGGTCTAACTTTTCTTGTCTGGCTAGTTCTGTTAAATTAACTGTGTATTTCTCCAAAGTTCTAAACTTATTCTCTGGATCAGGATCATTAATTTTTTGGTTACCTCTTAATTCTTTTAATATTTCTAAAACCTGTTTGTAGTCAATATTAAAACTAATTAATATAGTTTGCGCTGGAGATTTAACTCCTAATAGAGCTAAAAATATGTGCTCAGTTGAAATGAATTCATCTCCCATTCTATCAGCTTCTTTTTGAGCTCTTTCAAATATAGCCGCAACCTCTCCTGTACCTTGCACAGAATGAACAGAGTCAAAATTACTAGGATCAGAGGTCCTTCTTACACCCCTAGCTTTAGGCAATACTTTAAGTTCATTAATCGTATAGCTTTCTATTAGCTCTGGATCTATTTTTAAATTGTTTAAAACAACTCTAACTAGGCTTTCTCCTTGTTGGTTTAAAGCTAAAAGCAGGTGTAAACCTTCTATGTATTGCTGACCAAAGTCGGTAGCAATCATTTGAGCATTTATAATTAATTCTTGTGATTTATTGGTAAATTTATTAAACATTTTATTATAATTAATAGTTATTTTCTTAGCACTCTAAACAGTAGAGTGCTAATATTATAGTTTAAATAATAAAAGATGTCAACCTTGACTTTTATTTAAAAATATGTTAGTATCAATTCATATAGTACATAAAAAGAAAGGAGTAAGTCGTGGATGATTTAATCTATTATCTCGGAGATGAGGCAGTTTGCTTCTTCGATTTTACTTTATTTAAAGGAATTTGGCACGTTAAAATTCTTTTAATAAATGAAGTAAGCTCTGAGACCAAAGAGCCATATCTGGTTCCTTACAGCGCAATCTCTTTCAAGGATGACCCAGGGGAAATTAAAAAGACCAGTTATCTAAGCGATCATCTAAGGTTTTTAGATGAAAAGCAAGAAAGAGAGGAATATTTCATATTCCAAAAAACAAAAAAACCTATCGATAAACGATTAGTTTATCGAAACAGGGATTTAGAAAAACGATTAGTACAGGAGGCTATAAGGCCACCCAACACTAATTAAGAGCGGAGAAAATAACTTCCCGCTCTTTTTATTTGGAGAAAATATTTAAAATAGCCTCACCTAAATTTTTACAAAAAACAAAAGACAACTTCTTGAAAGTTTTCTTTAATCTGTCTTTCTCTGTGTTACTTAAATAATCTCCAAGGAGAACCTCCGAGAATCCCATTTTTTCAATTTCCCTCAATCTCGAATCTAAATATGAGACAGGCCTCAATTCCCCTCCCAAACCAAGCTCTCCTAAAAATACAATTTTTCTAGAGACTTCTTTGTTCAAAAATGAAGAAATAACTGAAAGACAAACTGACAAGTCTAAGGCTGTGTCAGCAGTTTTAAAACCTCCAACTATGTTTAATATTATATCTTGATTACTTAAATCTATTTTTTGTTTTTTTGAAATAACAGCTGAAAGAACCTGTAAACGATTCAAATCAAAACCTGAAGACTTTCTTTGTGGATATCCAAAAACAGTCCTACTGACTAAAGCTTGAACATTTATTAAAAATGGCCTATTGCCTTCCATAACGCAAGAGAAACTTGAACCAGCAAAAAAATGAGATATATCTCCCTCTAAGAATATGGAGCTTGGATTTTTAACTTCGTGAAATCCGTCGCCAGTCATTTCAAAAACACCAATTTCATTAACACTACCAAATCTGTTTTTACTAGACCTTAAAACTGAATATGCACTTTTACCATCGTTTTCAAGGTTTAAAACTACATCAACTATATGTTCTAATGATTTAGGTCCAGCTATTTGTCCGTCTTTAGTTATATGCCCAATTAAAAAAACTGGGATATCATATCTCTTGGCTAGCTCCATAAATTTAACAGCAATATTTCTGATTTGGCTTACACCACCAGCCTCAGATGGCAAGAGAGAAGAATATATGGTTTGGATAGAGTCTATAATTAATAGGTCTGGTTTATTTTTTAAAATAGTTGAAATTATCTTTTCTAAATTAGTTTCACCAATAAACTTAAAATATTTCAAATTACAAGAAAGTCTTTCTAATCTTAACTTAACCTGAGTAGCAGACTCTTCTCCTGAAACATACAAAACACTTTCTTTTTTATTGTTTTTTATAATCTTATCTGCAATTTGAGCTAATAGGGTTGACTTGCCAACACCAGGTTCGCCACTTAAAAGTATTAACGACCCCGGGATTAGACCTCCCCCCAAAACTCTATCAACCTCTAAAATAGATGAAGGCAATCTTTCAGTTTTAGCGCTTGAAATATTTTCTAAATCTATAATATCAGCTGAAGATATTTTGGACAGTATTTCTGTTTCATTCTTCTTCTTATCGTCCACTATTTCCTCCCCTAGAGTTCCCCATTTTCCACATTCCAAACAACGCCCACTCCATTTAGGAAATTGGGCGCCACAATTACTACATTCATAAACTGTTCTAACTTTTCCAGCCATAAAAATTATTTAGGACTACTTATATATGGGTCACTTATATTATTTTGATTTTGGACTTCTTCAGATATTAAAAATTCTAAAGCAGCTTTATCTTTAGCTAGAAATAATGAATTTTTAAACCACACAAAAACTAATACAAATATAAAAAACATTATAACTGAAAAAGATATAAAAAAAATCTCAAAATAATCTTTTTTGCTAGCTTTCTTTTTTTTCATTTTTTTATATTTAAATTATTGCCAAATAGCGCTATTAACTTTCCATTCTCCACCCTCTTTAATGAAGGTTATTAATATATCTTGTTTAAAAGATCTAGAATTAGCTCCAATCACTTCCAATCTGTCTGTGCTCACCAAAACCTCGATCCTTGAAGCTTGAGCAGAGTAACCTCTAACTTCTGGTGATAAGAATGCATTAGTCTTTATATCATAATGTTCATCAACAGAACTTGAATTGTTTTTCAAATCTCTGATATAGCCAGTTGCCCAATTTGCCATACTCTCACTCATGATATACTTTAAATCAGTTAGATTGCCATAGTCGCTTTGATTAGAGTATGAACCAAATCTTTGGGCAAAAGAAGAGGCATTTTTAGCGAAATCATCTTCGCTCCATTGACGATTAGACTCTGCAAACTCATCAAAAGTGTAAACAGGTTTTAACTCCTCTTTCATTTCTGCAAATTTTTCTTCTTCAGTTTTTAGTTCTTCTTTTTTGTCATCACCTTTAAAGGATATTTTATTATCCTCAGAGATAAAAAAGAAATATATCGCAGCTAAAATTAAAATAATTAGCAATGTAATTAATGTTTTTTTCTTTCTATCTTTGTTATAGTTTGTCATATTTTTTTATTTTATAAAAAATTAATAATTTTCTTTATTGCTTCTAGCGAATTCTTTCTTTGCCTCCTCTTGTTCTAATAGTTGTCTTGGATCTGATGTTATGAGTTGATCTTCACTGTATGATGCTACTATTTTAATAGCTACATGCTTATTGCCAGCAAAGAAAATTCCCTCACCAACTCCGCACTCTAATAATAGGTATTTTTCTCCTTCAGTTAACATAAAAGTCTTCTGAACTAAATCAATGGCTGCCGGAGATTGTTTTAACAATATTTGAAGAGCTGAGTTTGTAACAATAGCCTTTCCATAAGGAGATGTTAAAAAGTCATTTACATCCTGAGTAATAGTTGTAACTCCCAAGTAATACTTACGACATCTTTTAACTAAGGCGAATATAAACTTAGCACTATCTTCATTTTGCATCATCCACCAAGCCTCATCAATAATCAAAACTCTTTTCTTGGTTTCACTCCTTACAACATTCCAAATATAGTTAACAATTGTATAAATAGCCATAGGACGAAGTTCATCCTCTAAGTCACGCACAGAAAAACAAACTAACTGATTATTCATCTCTACATTTGTTGGATTGTTTAAAATTCCAGAGAATGTTCCTTCTGTATATTTCTTCAATCTTTGAGCTATATCATAACCACCCTCCATACCATCTAAAATTTGAAAAAAGTCAGATAAAATAGGGGCTTCTATTTGTGATAAATCCGTATCAGGAGTTATATCTTTTTTAGCATAAGTTTCAAGTAAAGCTCTGTCTACAACTGAGTCTTCGTCATAATCAAGTTTTCCAACCATTAAACGAACTAAACCTTTTAAGGTTATAACCGCACTTCTTATAATATCTTTAGGTTTTGCCTCTCCTCCAATTCCTCTTGGAAGATCAAAGGGGTTAATTTTATTCTCACTAGATAAAGAAATGTTAATATATGTCCCACCGACAGCATCTGACAAATGCTTATATTCATATTCAGGATCAATAACTATAACATCTGAACCCATCATCAAAGATCTAAGCACCTCTAATTTAATAGCATAACTTTTACCAGCACCTGAAGTAGCAAATACAACTGAATTTGCATTTTGCAAACTAAAACGATCAAATAATATTAAACTATTGTTATGCCTGTTAATTCCATACAATACACCTTTGTCAGTTGTTAGCTCACTAGAAATAAAAGGAAAAGAGGAAGCAATAGGAGATGAGTTCATGTTAAATGTTATAAACAACTCATCATTAGATAATGGCAAGCAGGAATTAAAGCCTTGCTCCGCTTGATAGAAAGCTCTTTTAGAATAAACTAGGCGAGAACCAAATATATCCTCAACCTGGTCAGACAATCTATCCAACCCTTCTAAACTGTCAGCATAAATATTTACATACAAGGCAAATTGAAAAAATTTCTCCGTTCCTTGAGTAAGAGCATCCCTTAAATATTCGATATCCCTTAGAGCTGTTTCTCTTATCGGATCTCTTGGAGCTCCTTTTTCTGAATCTGATATAATTTGTGCTTCTAAGTTTCCAACTCTAGTTTTTAATTGTTTTAAGATAATAGAGCTCTTAACTGGATAAAAGAACATAGAAACATCAAAGCACTCATTTAAATTAATAATAGGGGCAAACCAACCAACACTAATATATCTTGGATATGTTATAACAAAAATAGTTCTTAAAAATTTACCACCTAAATTTAAAAAGGTTGGATTAACTCTTAAGCTGGCCGGAGAAATTAAATCTCTAACAGAAACTAAACCTCTCAATAAGGCTTTCTCCTCATCAATAAGTTCTCTTGTTATTTCTAACTCTTCTTCTTTGATACCAATCCTCTGCAGTTCCTCTTCTATAAGGCCCTTCTTTTTCTTTTTTGGCTCGAGTTCTATTTTCTGACTTTTCAAATCAATCATATTTTAAAAAAATTATTTACAATTCTATTTGCAGCTTTCTAACATCCTCTAGTTTTTGGTTTTTGGCTGTCTCTGGATTATATGTCTTGTAATATAACTCTATTAGCTCCTGAGTGTTTAATTGCTTAACACTAACACCTAGTGACATAAGACCAGAACCAACACTGTCTACACGACGAGAAAGTGCTTCTTTATATTTTAAAAACTTAGCTTCTTTTAACCTCAAAAGGTTAGCTGGTTTAAATATTTCTGATAATTGAGAAAAAAATCCTTTAGTTATTTCTCCCTTAGGATTGTATGAAACTATAACATAGAATTTCTTTTCCATAATCTTACCTATAGATACAAGCTCTTTTATATACTCCATATATTCAGCGGTTTGTATTTTAAGTAATCTGTTGGTTTGTTCTCTTTCTTTCTCTTTTAAATAATCTAAATAACCTTGAATATTTAAATCTCTTGATTGAACAACTATTTGTATTGGTGTGCTAATATTATTTAAAAAAGAAACATAAGACGAAATTATGGCATTTTGTTCATCTTCACTCTTTAAGGCGAAGTTAATACTAGACACAGCTAAAACAGCCCTTAAAGAGCCATCCTTCATAACAACTGTATTATACTTTACCTCTGCAATATCTAAATATTGTTGTGTAGGTGGAGCCTGTTTGTTTACTTTTTTTTCAGCCATAATAAATAAAAATTAAAAATCTACCTCTTCGTACAAAAGAGAATCACCATCTTCCCCTTTATACCTACCCTTAGTATCAACGACTAAACTAACCTTAGCTAACTTAGCTTGATTTAAGTATTTTTCTTGTGTTAAAACTTTTTCATACTTAACATCCATATCTTCTTTATTTTCCAATGTTGATCCTTTGTGATCCCAAACTCTAATGCTTGGTTTCTTAAATGACTGCAACATATTTAAAAGAAAAAAATGAAAAGGTCTGCCATTAACTTTCAAAAATGCAAATACACCTGTTATTCCAAAAATCAAAACAGCAACAAACACAAATGGACCAAAATTTAAAGTTTTGTAGGCTATAAAAATTAAAAAGGCCGCAACTAAAAACATTATAAATTGTCTAGCTGTTATAGGTCCAATAATTTTTGGTTCTACTTCAATAAATTGTGGTACTGTAAACTGTTGCATAAAAATTAAAACCTTAAAGATCTGTTAAATTCAACTATAGCCTCTAACTCATCCTTGTTTAAACAATCTTTGCCAGAATTTCTTAATTCAGAAATAACATAATCTATGCCCATAGCAGTATTTCCAGCTTTTAAAAACATCTTCAAATAAAGTTTGTTAACTGGACTTTGTCTCCAGGCTCTTATACCTTCCAACATCTTAACATAATCTAATGATTCAAGTAATTTTATTTTAGCTCTAATCTTCTCTAAAGCTTCTCTTGGGTTTTTAGACATTCTTCTGAAATTAACCAGATCAAGATATCTAATTTCATCAACTGGGCCCATCACTCTCATTTTCTTTACATCGCTCATTTTAATCTTGCCAGTATTACTGTCTAAATCTTGTATTTTTTTAACTATCTTTGGTTCTTTTCTTAATAAAGCTGAGTCATTAAACTCCTCCTTCTTTTTTACTGGTTCTGGTTCTGGTTCTGGTTCTGGTTTAGGCTCTGGTTTAGGTTCAGGGTCTGGTAATAAATGGCTTGAGTCTGGCATAGGGAGTGTCTGATGTTTAGGCATTTCAGAAGAAATACCATGACTTAATCTATCTATTTTATCAATCATATCCTGGGTAACCTTGGCCTCTTTTTTTGCCTTTTCTAATTCTTCTTTTTTTATAGAGTCAACTATCATAAAGACATTATCAACCATCTTATCTGCCAAAGAAAAACCACCAACTCCTACACCTTTCTTTAAAACTTCTCTTAGCTCAACTTTAGATTTTAAACCTTTAAAATGTTTTGTTAATAGATCTAAAAATTGCTCATTTCTATCCCTAAAACTTAACTTTAAAGTTTCAAGAACTTCTTCTGCCTGCTCTCTACCAAGATTTAATTTGGGAATTAACTCTTCTTCTTTTTCAACTTTTATACCCTCTTTGACATCTTTAGCAAAATCATCATTAACTATTTCCTCCTTTTCCTTATGTTCAAAGTCTAAATAATTGGCTATTTTATAGAATAACAAAGACTTTAATTCTTCGCTTAAACTTTCGGCTTTATCTTGTCCAAGTTTTAATTCAGTAAAAAAAACTAAAGGTAGGCTTTCTATCTTTATATCTTTAGTAACTACCTTCATGATAATAGATGCTAAATCAACTTTATATTTTCTTTCTAGATCTTCAATGATTTTAACAGATTGATCGTTATCAATAGCGTTCTTTATTTCTTCACTTAAATCATTAAATTTGTCCAAATAATCGAACATAATTTTATATTAATTATTTTTTTTTATTTTTTTTATTTCAGATTCTATTGCTTTTCTTTTTAAATTCTTATCGGGATTGTTTTTTAAAAGGTCGTTTAATTCTTCCAAGCTTTTATC
>JBAYSI010000003.1:0-27931 GCA_041676225.1 Patescibacteria group bacterium
AAAAATTATTATTAATATTAAAACTACCTCCAATTAACACTAACAAGAATAAGAAATAAAAATATCAATGAAAATACTATATTATACTTAATCTTTTTAACGCTTAAACTTTTTTCAGCATATAAAACAATAAACATTAAAGCATTATAATAAAATAAAGACAATATTAAGGCTAAAACGTTATAATTAAAAGGCAAGAAGAAAATAAACCAAGAAATAGGAATTAATGAAAACAAGACTACCAAGGAAAACATAAAAGCTTTTCTACTGGAATCACTTTCAATTTTAATATTGTGAAACAAGGATACAAAAATCAAAACTGACAAAAATATTGCCAATAAGAAATAATTTATCTTAAGAAAATAAGGCAATCCATAAATAAAAGCCGACCCAATAAAGACGGTTAAAAATCCAAATAAGTTAGACCAGACAGGTAGATTCTTCTTTTTATCAGATTCTATGAAATAATATTTCAGAGCACTTCTATAATAATAAAACAAAAGAAAAGTTGCAGAAAACAAAACAAAAATAGCCACAGCTTTACTAGCTAAAAGACTGGAATATAGAAAAGACAAATTAATAAAGAAAATTGGCAATATTAAATATCTAGCAAAACCACTTCTTCCTCTTAAATTTATTATTGAATAAGAAAAAATAATAATTATAATATTGCTAATAGCTATAGACCAATAAAAAAAGCTTGGTTTAAGAATAACAATAAAAAACAAAAGAAACACTAAAAAATGAACAAAAATTGATATCTTTTTAATTTTAGAAACTGTCATATTTTTTATTCAAGATCTATTGATTTAAACTCTTCAAAGTCCTCTAAAGAATTAATTTTAAGCATAGAGCTTGATAGACTATACAAATAATCCTCTATATACAAACCTCTGTTAACTGAATTATTGTAATAAAAATATTCTTCACTGCTATCCATTCTTCTGTGTGATATTCTAGCAGATAAAACAAATTTATTATCAACCACCTTAAAGATTAGTAGTCCGTTAAAAGATTGGTCATTTAAAACTGCCGGAATAACTAGAATATTTTTATCTTTTGAAAACATAAAAGCTTTGTGATCATAAAGAGCTATGGAATAACTGGAGGAATCACCAATTATATAAGAATTCAACTCAACAGGAACATCAGATGACACGTCAAAAAGAGAAAGTTTAATTCCACCATTTAAAATTCTATCACCATCTTCAATAACGTCCCTGCCCAAACCAATTAAAGTATTATTATCATAAGGATGTAAATAGTTTGAGAAACCGGGAACTTTTAACTCTCCTAAAACTCTTGGATTATATGGGTCCTTTAAATCTATAGCAAATAATGGGTCAACTTGTTTAAATGTAACTAAATATGCCTTATCACCCATAAATCTTGCTGAATAAATTCTTTCACCAGAGGCTAGTCCTTTAAGCTCTCCGATTGTAACCATGTTGGCGTCTAAAACGTACAAGTTATTAGAAGACTCTTCCTCTCCGCTATCTACAAATCTAGACCAAACCCTATTTCTGGTTGTGGCAATTCTAAATAATCCATCATACTCATCCATTGAGAACTGATTTAAAACACTGCCTGAAACTTCAGCCACAGCTAATGGCTCTATTCTATCCTCAAAGATTGATAGTTTATGGATTACAGTTTTCTCAATTTCATCAGAAAGGTTTGGGTGCTCATTTTTAATTTTCTCAACTAAAGATGCTTCAAGTTCATTTTGCTCCGCTGGACTAAGAAGATTTGTGTACATATTTAAAACGTTTCTGACCTTAGCTCTTTTCTCCCCCAAACTTAAAACCTTATCAGAGGTTGCTAGTATTTCATCTATTAATTCCCTATAGCTACTCAACAATCTAGGATAAACCATATCCAAAAGAATATCTGTCTCTATTTCATACTCATTTAAATACTTACCGTGTGTTAGGTATATATTACTCTTGGAAACATAAATATTTTGACTTCCTGGTAGTAAATAGAAATTAGCTTTTGGGCCATTCTCAAGCTTATCAATATTTAAAGATACTACGGTACTCAAGCTGAAACCATCATAATGGCTATCTGCATAATATATATCTGCCTGTCCACAAGATACACCACCTTGGCAATCAAAATTAATCTCTTTGTTTCCATACCTAACAATTGGCAAATTATACTGACTATAATTATTAACTACTAAATATAGGTAACCACCTATCAAGCGTGAATCGGTATAATAACCATCAATAGTCATCTCTTCTATCTTCTCTGGGTTTGACCTGTCCAAAACGTTAAAAAATTGAACAGAAAGCTTACTATTTCCTCTCCAAATCATTGAATCTACAGCCATCATTTTAGTAGGCTCATCAAAAACTGGTGAATCCCAAATAGTTGAAAAAACGACCAGAGTATCTTCTTTTAGATATATCTCGGAAACCTGTTCTTTAAACTCTATCCTGCTTAAAACCTCAGTCTCTTCAGCTGGATATGATTTAATTATATACAAAACATTATTAGCTACATAATATATATAATCACCGTCTGTTTTAACTATATCAGCCTCGTCAACTCCCTGAACTTGGATGTTTGTAGTTGAAAAATCCAAAGAATCACTTCCAGCCTCTGAAGACTGTGGAGCCGCCGTGTCCATCTCCTTGTTATAAGCATAGTCGTTTCTATAGTTCTCCCTATTATCCTCTATAAAAGTTGAAAATTCTTCAAAATTAGAAAACTTCTTTAATTGTGATGAATATTTGACTTTTAAGGCTTCTGACTTTTCGATAGTCCGCTCTGGCAAAGTATTAGTGTCAATAAAGTCCCTGGAATCAAGCTTTTCACCTATTTTCAAGACTAAAAAACTTAAAAATATCACAAAGACAAAAAAAGAAATAAGAAAAGGCTTAAATTTTAAATTTTTTAACATATATTTAGTTTAATATTATGATTAATATGTAAATAATAGCACAAAAATAAAAGTTATAAAAGACTCTTTATATTCTTTACAAGCTAAAATTCTTCTGATATAATAAAAACAGGAAAATTTAGAATTAAAGTTTATTAGGAAAATCAGCGAATATGACAGTTTTAAACAAAATAAATCAAATAAAAACTCATATAATACAAAAAAAGGGACTATTAACACAGGAAATAGAGGCCTAATCTTTTTGTATTTGTTCGCATCTTCCTAAAACAAAATAAAAAATATGGAATATTTAATTTACATTGCCCTGTTGATTGGTGGTATTTTTGTTGGATTTCTTTATCAAAAAAAATCATCAGCCAAGAAAATAGAGGGAGCAGAACTAAAAGCTGAAAGAATAATATCTGAGGCTAAAGCTAAGCAAAAAAAATTAGAATTAGAAGCTCAAGAAAAATCAATCAAAATAATAGACGAAGCTAAATCCGAGGAAGTAAATAGAAGGAAGGAAATAAATAATCTACAAAAAAGATTAGAGGATAGAGAAAATTCTTTCTCTCAAAAACTGTTAGCTCTTGAAGAAAAGCAACAAAAGCTATACGACAAGGTGAATGAAGTTCAAGAAATAAAAGAAAGAATTAAAGAAATAAAAGAAGAGCAAATAAAAAAATTAGAGGAGGTTGCCAATCTAAGTCCAGAAGAAGCTAAGGCCGCCATTATAAAAGACATAGAAGAAAAAAACAGTGAAGATTTAATGTCTAGAATTACAAAACTTCAAAATCAATCAAACGAAGCTGTAAATGAAAAAGGCAAAAATCTTCTAGCTTTTGCTATTCAGAGATTAGCTCCAAGCTACACTGCAGAACTAACAACAACCACAGTTGACCTTCCTAGTGACGAAATGAAGGGCAGAATTATTGGTCGTGAAGGAAGAAATATTAAATCAATAGAACAAATGACTGGTGTAGAAATAATAGTAGATGACACCCCTAGCGCTATAACAATCTCTGGATTCTCTCTAATAAGAAGGCATGTAGCTAAGAAAGCTTTAGAATATTTAATTAAAGATGGTAGAATTCACCCAACAAAGATTGAGGACGCTGTTCAAAAAGCAAAAGAAGAGATAAGTATAGATATAAACAAAGCTGGAGAAGAAGCCGTATATAATGTTGGAGTAACTGCTTTTGAACCAAAACTTACACAAATAATCGGTAGGCTGAAATATAGAACTAGTTATGGTCAGAATGTACTAGAGCACTCAATAGAAGTGGCTCATCTTTCTGGAATCTTAGCTCAAGAATTGGGGGCAGACCCATCCCTGGCTAAAAAGGCTGGATTATTACATGATATAGGTAAAGCTGTTGATCATGAAGTTCAAGGAAATCATACAGAAATTGGAAGAGACATTTTAAGAAAATATGGAATACAGGAAGAAATAATAACACCAGTAGAAACTCATCATGATGATAACCCACCAACACTTCTTTCTGTTATCGTTAAAACAGCTGATGCAATATCATCAGCTAGACCTGGTGCTAGACATGATTCTTTCGAGAATTACATCCAAAGATTAGAAGAGCTAGAAAGAATAGCTAATTCATTTGAAGGGGTAGATAAAAGTTATGCTATTCAAGCTGGAAGAGAAGTAAGAATATTTATCTCACCAGAAAAAATGGACGATCTTAAATCTCATGAAACAGCTAGGGAAATAGCTAAGAAAATAGAACAAGAATTAAAATACCCAGGTGAAATAAAAGTTAATGTTATTAGAGAGTTAAGAGTTATTGAATATGCAAGATAGAATAAATCAAAAAGATTTAGCTAGAATATTAAAAGAAAAAAAGAAGAATCAAGATCTTAAATTAGAGGAATTAGAAAACCTAATTAAGAGTATATCTGACGAGATAATAGATCAGCTTAAAAATAATAGGTCTGTAAAGATAACGAGCTTTGGCACTTTTAGTGCTAAGGCTCGTTATGCCAGGAAGGCTGTTAACCCCAGAAATATCAAGGAGATTATAGATATATCAGAAACAAAAGTTGTTAAATTTAAAGCTGGAAAAAAATTAAAAGATAGCCTAAAATCATAAGTCTTGATTTAAAAAAAAATTTTTATTATAATATCAGCATTGTTCAAATAAAGATTTGTGTCCATAGCTCAACTGGATAGAGCGTCTGGCTTCGGACCAGAAGGTTGTGGGTTCAAGTCCTACTGGACACACAGGTATTTTGGCTGGGTAGCTCAGCTGGTTAGAGCGTAGCACTCATAACGCTAAGGTCGAGGGTTCAAGCCCCTCCTCAGCCACCAAAATGCGCTGTTAGCTCAGTTGGTAGAGCAGCTCCCTCTTAAGGAGATGGTCGTAGGTTCGAATCCTACACGGCGCACATAAGAACAAAAAAAAGAAGAGTTTAAAACTCTTCTTTTTTGTATACTTGTAAAATGTTTAAACTATTCTACATGTAAGATACCTCCTGGTGTAGCTTGTTTTTTACCAGCATCTAAACCACCAGTTACTCCACCTAAACAAAAGTTAATTTCATAACTAGCATAACCAGCACCAGCTGTAGTTCCTGTAGGCACGTATGAATAAGCATTTGTAGTAGAATTACATGTTGTTCCATCAGCAGGTGTTGGAGCTGTTGGAACTATTTGCATGTAAACCACTCCACCTGTAGCAATTTCATCACCAGCCACTACCTCAGCTGGATAATATTGATTGTCATTGAAGAACAATTCTAAAGCTGTTTGCATTTGTCTAACATCTGCAATTCTTTTTGCATCTCTAGCATTCTTTCTAGCTTGTTGTAAAGCAACAATAGCTAAAGTAGCTAAGATACCGATGATAGCGATAACTACCAACAATTCAATCAAGGTAAAACCTTTTTTGTTTTTTGTCATAAATTTTTTTTAATGTCTATATTTTTTTATAGAAAAAAATATAGACATTTTAAATTATATATTAAATTAATATAAACTACTTATACATTATATCAAATACAGAAATCAAGTCAAGACGCTTTTTATTTCTCTTTTTAAGACTTCCCTATCATCCCATTTCTTTTTTTTGCCATCTGCTAAACATATTGCTTGTTCATTTCCCTTACCGGTTAAAAGAATTGTATCATTTTCACCTGTTAAGCTAACAGCCTTTTTAATAGCTTCTGCTCTGTCTAATACTCTAAAGATATTTACCCCCTCCACCTTACCTTTAAGCTTAGCTCCTTGAGCAACTTGATTAATTATATCTAAAGGATTTTCATCATAAGGGTCTTCATTAGTAATAATTACATAATCAGCTTTTTCTCCAGCCATTTCTCCCAAAATTGACCTCCTGCTTTTGTCTCTACCTCCACCAGCCGAACCTAAAACATGAATTAATTTACCATCAATATTTCTTATTAAGTCTAAAGTTTTGTAAAGTTTCTCCATGGCAACTGGCTCATAGGCATAATCAACCATAGCCAAAAACTTTTGGCCAACATCTATTAACTCTAGTCTGCCAGGTATATTTTTTATTTTTTTTATTGACTCCACAATTAAATCAATGTCTATTTCTTGATTGATTACAACAGACAAAAGAGGCATTAAATTTAGAACATTAAAATCACCAATTAAGGGTGATTCAATTGTTCTTTTTTCTATCTGCTTTTCTCCTTTGTTGTAATTAAAAATAATATCAAAGGAAATACCTACGCTGGCAATATTCACATTACCATATATAATATTTTGAGTTTGGTCCTCTTCTTCGTTTCTAGTGTAACCCATTTTTTCTTCTGACCAAAAATCAGAAAAATATATAGCATGATCATCATCTCTGTTGACTATTATTGTCTTTTTTAACTTATTAAAGTTAATTTTTGATAAATTGTTTTTTATTCTAACAACCCTTTTATCATTGTTTAAATATTTACTTTTACAATTCTTCAAATGATTAAAAAGTTCACCCTTAGCTTTTTTGTAGTTTTCAAAACTACCGTGAGACTCTATATGTTCCGGATAAAGACCCGTGAAACAAATGATATCATAATTTATAAATCGATGTCTAAACTGTCTAATCCCCTCTGAAGTTGTTTCTATGATTGCGTAAATACATTTATTCTTAACCATTTCAGCTATTATCTTTTGGTTAAAAAATTTACCAGGCATGGTCATTTTTTTATCGTTCAACCACTCTTCATTACCATTGCCAAACATGGCCGTAGAAGTATAGCCGGTCTTATAGCCAGCTTCATTCAATGCTTTAGCCATTAAATATACAGAGCTAGTTTTTCCAGAAGTTCCTGTAACACCTATAACTATCAATTTTTTACTAGGATTACCATAAAAAACATTAGCCAAAAAAGCTAATGCATAATGATAAACCGGTCTAATGTTTTTTATTACAAATTTAGGGCTAATTTTTTTTAAGAAAAATAATATATTACTCATATAATTTATTTAGAAAAATACATTCCAAAGTCATCCTCCCCCTCATCTTTATTATCAATAGTTTTTTTCTCTTTTAAATCTTCTTCAACGACCTCATCTTCTTCCATAACTTCTAACACATCACTATCACTATCTAAAACTAAAGAATCATCTGGTTTATCCAAGTAACTTTCTGGTGCTTTAAATTCTGATTTATCATGAACAGGAACTCCAGAAATTGGGGTTTCTAATGAATCCTCATATTGGCCTCTAGTTATTAATATTTCTCTTGGCTTTGAGCCATTAGAAGGACCTATAATACCAGATTCTTCTAGCATATCTAAAATGCTAGCCGCCCTAGAATACCCTATTCTTAATCTCCTTTGTAGCAATGAAGTAGATGCTTTACCGGCATTTATTATTATTTCTTTAGCTTCAGCTAAAAGCTCATCTTCGTCACCAAGATTACCGTCTAGGCCAACACCTCCCATACCTTTAACTTTTTGTCTCTCAACGATACCCTCCAAATAGTCAGCTTCTCCATATTTCTCTTTTATATAGGTAACAATGGATAATATTTCTGGATCGCTAAGATAGGCTCCTTGTATTCTTCTTGGTTTAGATAGTTCAGCTGTACTAAAAAGCATATCTCCTTTTCCTAATAATTTTTCAGCGCCAGAAGAGTCAAGTATTGTTTTTGAATCAACAGCTGAAGCAACTGAGAAGGCAATTCTGGAAGGGGTATTAGCCTTAATAAGTCCAGTGATAACATCAACACTAGGTCTCTGTGTGGCAAGTATTAGGTGAATTCCAACAGCTCTAGACATTTGAGTTAAGCGAATAACGCTCCCTTCTATTTCTTTAGCGGCTGAAATCATTAAGTCTGCTAATTCATCAATTATGAATACTATAAAAGGCATTTTTTCTTTACTAGATTCATTATATGCTTGAATATTTTTCTTGCCAGCTTGATTTAAAATTTCATAACGTCTATCCATCTCATTAAGACACCATCTTAATGCATTAACTGTTTTACTTACATCGGTTATCACAGGTGTAAGAAGATGAGGAATATTATTATATGAAGGAAGCTCAACTCTTTTGGGATCAACCATGATAAACCTAAGGCTTTCTGGTCCATTTTGATAAAGCAAACCAATAATAATAGCGTTTAAACAAACAGACTTACCAGAATTAGTAGCTCCAGCTACTAAAAGGTGAGGCATCTTTGCTATATCATATAATATATTTTTACCAGAAACATCTTTACCGAGTGCGGCCATTAAATTACTTTGCCTTGTTTTAAAATCTCTATCTTCAAGAATCTCCCTTAAACCAACCACAGCCTTTGTCTTGTTTGGAACCTCAATGCCAACCAAGGATTTACCAGGTATCGGCGCCTCTATTCTTATTGGGTGAGCGGCTAAAGCTAATGACAAGTCATTGCTTAGAGTGGTTATTTTAGAAAGCTTTATGCCCTCTGACGGCTTGAATGTATATTGCGTAACGGTAGGCCCAACATTAACTTCGCCCATCTCAATCGATATACCAAAATTTTCCAAAGTTCTTTGTATGATTAAAACGTTAGTATTAATATCACCACTTAAAGCTTTACCAATTTCCGAACTAAGTAGTTCCAATGGTAAATCTATTTTAACTTTCTTGGTTTTCCAATTTATTTTTAATTCTTCTTGCTTCGGCTCTGCATTTTTCTTTTTCTCCCCAATATCTTTCTTGGCGAACAACACTTCAGGCTCATCATCGCCAATAGTCTCCTCTGGCTCTTCTATATATTCTTCTTTTTTATTATAGCTTTCATTTTCTTCTTCCTCCTCTTCTTCATATTCTTCTTCTGCATCTCTTTTAAAAAAGTTAAACAATTTTTTAAAATTCCTACTCAAAAAACTCTCCTTTCCGACTAGGTCAGACAAAGTAATATTAAACATTAGTATGAAAGAGAGAAGAATTAAAACCAAAACTACAACTAACCCTCCCCAAAAACCTAAGATGCTTTTTATAAAAATAGAAATATAATGACCAGAGTAACCACCTCCTAATTGCTCTAAAGCTTTTTCTTTTGATACATCGCTCGGGAAAAAAAAGTGAAACAATGAACAAAAAGAAAAGAAGCTTAAAAATAGGGCTACATAATTAATCTTTCTAAAAAAGAAATCCTTCTTTTTGTATAAAGCGATACTTAAAACAATAAGCAAAATAGGGAAAAACCATTTAGCCCAACCAAAACCATAGGATAAAATTTTGTCTAAAAAAATCCCAAACTTTCCAGATAAAGAAAATAATGATAGCAAACTAATTAATCCAATAGTAAAAATAATTAAAGCTATAATGCTATTTTTTGTTTTGTTTTCGTTTTGTTTACTTTCTTTTTCTTTTGTCATATTTTAATTTATTATTTCTTCTATTCTTCTCAAGTTTTTGCTATCCACCTTAAACCAATCAGCAAAACTTTTAATCTTGTATCCCTCACTTTCTTCAAACTTATGAAAATCAGAACCGCCAGTAGCTATCATGTCTAAAGTCTCGCTTAAAAATTGTAGGTACATGATCGCTCCTATTGAGTGATGCGGGGACAAAGTCTCAACGCCATCTATTCCTATATCCCTTAGCTTGTAAACCATGTTATGAGCGTATCTATTAGATTTACCTGGATGACAAAATATTAATTGACCCCCAGCACTTTCCCTAGCCTTCAAAACCCTTTCTATGTTTATATAAACCTCGTTTAAATGGTTTTTCTTGTCACCAAAGAACAATATACTTAAAACATCTTCCTCTCTTAATATTTTAGCAAATTTATTCTTTTTTTTCACCTCCCTAAAGATTTTTTGATAATTAAACCTATCTTTAGTGATTTCGTCACTTAAACGATTGACTGGTATGTAATTATCAAATTTAGACAAAATATTATCAACATCAATTCTAAAACCTCTTCTCTTTAATTTAATTAAAGCTTTTTTAGCTGAAGTTGCTCTGCGACACCTGCTTTCCTTCAAAAGCTTTAAAAGACACTCATCATCCTTATTAAAATTATACCACAAAATATTAACCTTCCTTCCTTTGTACTTGCAATATATTTCCATTCCGTTTATAACCTTTATTTTATACTTTTTACAAGCAGCTCTAAAAGGCTCTATCCCGGCGGTAGTATTATGGTCAGTTATTGCAGCTACTTTAACTTTATTATTAGCCACGAATCTTGCCAATTCTTCTGGTTTTAAATACCCATCAGAATATATAGAATGAAGTTGGAGATCTATTAACATATTTTTAGTTTTTTCTTAATATCAATAATTAATGGTTCTGCTTTGCTTGAATCTGGACCGTGCTTCATTAACCAAAAAATAGCTGTTCTAAGGGCCGTAAAATGATAATATAGATTTATTCTTTCCTTAAGCCTTATATTATATTTAATTCTAGCCTTTTTACAATATTCTGTTAAAAAAATATCTTTTATTTTTTTGATGTACGAAATGGGGTAATTATTTTTGTTTAAGCGATATTCTATTTGCTGCAAAAAAGTTCCTAAATCCCTAGCAAAGTCAGATGAACAAATATCAGCAAAATCAATCATGGCCATTTTATTCTTACTAATCTTTATTATATTATCTGGATGAACATCTCCATGTATTAACCACCTTCTATGGCTCATCTTTAAAAAATCTTCTTCTAATTCTATTAAGTACTCGTAAACATCCCTAATATTTTTTGTATACTTGCCTTCATATCTCTCATCAACCTCTTTAATAATTTTCCTATAACCAGGAACAACTGTTTTAATTTGATTATTCTTTTTATTAAGTTTAATATCGCTTGGAAACGGCATTTTATGTAGCTTGGCTAACCATTCTGCTGTTTTTTTAACTATTTTTTCAACTTCTTTTTTCTCTTTATTTTTGATTAAATCTAAAAGACTAATACCGTCAACACCCCTATAGAAAGAAGCATTAAAATACTTTGAATATAGTATTGGTTTTGGTATAGTTAAAAATCCCTTGGAGAATCCTTGAGACCAAAGGTGATCCAAGATATCATAAACATTTTTTCTAGGCTCGCTAGAATGAGCCGTGCAAAAAAAAGACAACTTTCTTACACTCTCCTTATTTTTATTCTCTGTCTTAGCCAAGAAAAAAACCTTAAACTCAATAACAACATGGTATGTTTGCGGCCAAACGAATTTCTTGTGTGGGACTATTTTTATTTTCTTTATTTTTTTAAAATCAGGATAAAGTGGTAAAACTTTTTTATTAAAAAAACTCAGAACATATTTACTATCAAAAAGTTTTTCTATTTTTTCCATAAAAACAACTAAAAACTCCTACGACAAGACCAATGCTTAGTCCAGATAATTTTTTTTATATTTATAAAAGAAAGCTCTGCTTTTATTTTCTCCTTTTTAGATGTCGAAAACTCAAGAGACCTAACAGATTTAACTAACTCTAAAACACCTCTCTCAACCTCGTCCGGATTCCAAGCAACTGGACCGAAATTATGTTTAAAATCATTAGCACTAGCCCACCAAAAAGTGCAACTAGCTAACCCCCTAACAAAATGCCATCTAGCCCAATAATAATTAGAGTCTTTCTCGTATTTGTTTAAAATATTAACAACAAGTTTAACAAATTTCCACAAATATACATGAACCTCATTCTCTTTATTAAACCAAAGATTAAAAGGTTTATTGTTTGCCAACTCTTCTTCAGTTGACTCCCAATTACTACTCCTAATTTTAACATCTTCCATTTTTTTACCCTTTACATAATCAGAGATTAAAAAAGTATTAATATTTTTACTTTTTAAAAGCTTTTCAAATGATTTATTTGTATCATTATGTCTTAAGCCATAAAGCTCTCCATCGGTAGCACTTATAATTGGGTGATTTATTTCTTCTTTACTTTTAATCAAAGAAGAAATCTCTAAAGGAACATAACAATTTGAATATTGTCTTGATCTAAAAATAATTTTTAAACCACTGTTATTATCTCTATAAATTTTATTAAAGTCAATCTTTTCTTTTTTATCCAAAGAAATCTCGTCGAGTATTAACCAGGAATAACCCATTCTTTTAATAATCTTAGCAACCTTGGAACTATATGCCATTTCAGGCAAGAAAAATCCCTTTATTTTGGCCCTGGGAAAAAACTTTTTTAAAACTCTTTTAGTTTCATTTATCTGCCAAACAACTTCACTCTCTGGTATTAATGGTAAAAGAGCATGATATGCCGCCGAACTAACAAGCTCTATTTGTCCACCATCAACAAGCTTTTCTATTCTTTTTATTAAAGACAAATAACCTTGTTCCTCTAATCTTAAAAGTAAACAGGCTGAAATATTTAAATTAAATTTTATCTCAGGATTCTTCTCTAAAGCACTAACTATTCTATTATAGCTCAAGTCAACCGCCTCTTTAATTCTATAGGCATCAGAATTAGCTGGTTGATACAGATGTAAAAAATTTATCCAATTAATCATACTACTTGGTTTTTATTAGTTTTCTATACAGTTTAACATATTTAGATGCTGGTATTTCCCAACTAGTAGATTGCATCATAGCTTTCACAATCAGTTCACCAAAAACATCTTTATACTTATAGCTCTCCAGCGCTCTAATTAAAGACCAAAAGAAAGAAAACTCATCTTCATGTCTAAAGCTAAAACCATTACCAGTTTTTGTTATTGGGTTAAAATTTTTAACAGTATCATAAAGCCCTCCAGTTTCCCTGACTATTGGAATGCAGCCATATCTCATGGCTATCATTTGATTTATACCGCAAGGTTCAAAATATGATGGCAGGATAAAAAAGTCTGAAGCGGCATAAATAAGAGTTTCCAATTTCTCGTTAGATGAAAACGATATCCACGATATTTTTTTAGGGAATTTTTTCTTAAAAGCTTTAATTTGCTTTATATATTCATAACCTCCATCCCCCATAAATACTAATTGGATATCAGACCTCATCAGATAAGGCATAAGCTTAAGAATTAAATCAAAACCCTTTTGATGAGTTATTCTAGAAGTAGAACAAAGCATGGGAATTTTTTCATTAACATTAAACCCTAGTCTCTCTTGTAGGTATTTTTTATTTTCGACCTTAAGCTTTGGTGTCTTATAGCTAAACGTCTTAAAAAGCCCTAAATCATTCTTTGGATTATATGAATTATAATCTATTCCATTAACTATACCAAATAATGTCCCCTCTCTGTTCTTTAATATACGATTAAGGTCCTGACCAAACTTTTTTGTCATTATTTCTTCTTTATATTTTTCACTAACAGTACTAACAAAATCAGAATATATTATAGCTCTTTTAGCAAAATTTATATTTTCAATATCTGAGTCACTTATCAATGGTATTTTTCTTCTGCCATAATCTTTACTCTCCAGAGGAACATTAAACCAATTCTTCCCCATCTGAAATGCTAAATTATGTATCGTAAAAATAGTTTTAACTCCAGATAAATTTTTTGTGTATCTACCTTTGTTTTTTATGAAATACGGTATAAGTCCAGAATGCCAATCATGACAATGAATAATGTCAGGTTTCAAATTTAGTAGTTTTATTAACTTTAAACTGGCGATATTAAAAACTAAAAATCTAATATTCTCCTGCCCAGAACCATAAACCCTCTTATGTTTTGAAAAATATTTTTTTATCTCAACAAAATAAACAGGCAAACCTTCAACCATCTCCCCTTGCCAAAAATTAGCCTTTATAGAATGCTCTGAATCGATAATAATTGTTTCATCTTTAAATATCAATTTTAATTTATATTTTTCTTTATCTATCAACTTGCCATATAGAGGAGTTATAATACTTATATCGTGACCAACCTTAAAAAGAGCCTTGGGAAGACTTCTGGTAACATCGCCAAGACCTCCAGTCTTAGAAAAAGGAGAAACCTCAGCTGCAACATGTATAACTTTTAATTTTTTAACACTCATAATTTTCTATCTTTTTAAGAAATTCAAAGCACAAATAGCCAAACCTAGAGCATCAGCTGCATCGTCAGATTTGGGAACTTCTTTTAAATTTAATAAAATTTTTATCATATTTTTAACTTGAGCCTTATCTGCTCTACCGTAATTGCTAATTCCTTGTTTTAACTGTAGAGGCGTAAACTCGACTATTGGTATTCTATTTTTTGCAACATTAATCAAAACAACACCCCTAGCCTGACCAACTATTAAAGCTGTTTTCGCATTATTATTAAAAAATATTTTTTCAATAGAAACTAAATCTGGTTTATATTTTTTAATTATTTTTTGCAAATTTTCATCTAGTTCAATAAGTCTTTCAACTAATTCTATTTTTGAAGATGTTTTTATTGAGCCAAACTCTAGACATCTAATCTTGGAACCATTATAACCTATAACACCAAACCCAGTGTCAGCTATTCCAGGATCTAATCCTAATATAATTTTTTCTTTATTGATCATAGGGATAGTAACAAAAAAACTATTTTTTAGGAAGGAGGTTGTCATTCTTCATGATCTTTTTAATAAGTAAATACAAAATGGTCATTATAATTAAAAAGGTTAAAGTAGAGCTAATAATTTTACCTATATCAAAAACAACATCATTTATTGCAAATGTTAAATTCTCATACTTATCCTTTGAAACAATTAATTCAATTATTGGCATAAAAAACCCCTTAACCATTGAGTCAACCAAATCCTTAGTCGCCTGTCCAACAACCACACCAATAGCCAGTCCTATAATTGAATATTCTTTCAAAAACTGTAAAAGTCCAGTAAAAAAATTCTTGGGAGCATCTTTTACTTTTCTTAAATCTTCCATGCCTATTCTTCTTTCTTTAGTAAAAACATTTTTTAAGCTCTTTTTTTCTTCAATCATATATTTGAGTTCCTTTAAATTTTTCACCTGAAAAATATTTTTTTAAATTCATTAAATTTTTTCCATTCAAAACGACAACCTTCTTTTTTTCTTTTTTACACATCTTGGAGGCTATTGGATCAAATGGAGAATTAAGACCTGGGCTCCAACTGTGGCCAACTATATCAAGAAAACCACCCCATGATATTTTTTCTATTTTTTTAGCATCTTTATTAAACCTGGGATCCTTATCGTAAACATAATCAATATTGCTCAAGTTAAGAATCTCACTGGCTTTATATGTTTTAGCTAAAATGACAGCTACAAGATCTGATGAGCTTCCCGGGATATAGCCTCCTGAGAAGATTATTGATTTTTTGGTTATTATCTTTTTATATGGATCACCAGACAAAAGCTCATATGAGTAATCAGAAAAAACAGCTTTAACAATTTGCGCATTTAGCTGTGTAGCTGCTATTCCAATCCAATCTTTATTCTTATCACTAGATTTACTATTAATTTTTGAACTTTCAGCTACTGAATTTCTAGCTAAAAACCCACCACCAACAACAATAACAAATCTATCCCCAAAAGATATTCTGTGCTCTATTAACTTTTTAAATTTCTTTAAAAAATCAACATTTAAGCCCTCTTTTAAAGAGACAATTGAACCACCTAAAGACAAAACAAAAAGCCTAGACATCTACTTTTTGCCTTCGGCCTTGTTATATTCTTCTAATATTTTAGCTCTAATTTCTTTAATTAATTTATCTTCTGATTTTAAGAAGTTCTTAGCATTTTCTCTGCCAACACCCATCTTATGAGTTCCAAAGGTGTATGAATTGCCAGATTTTTTAATAACGTCATATTCAATACCCAAATCAATCAAATCGCCAGAAATTGAAATACCTTCATTGTACATAATGTCAAACTCAGCAGTTTTAAACGGAGCAGCTACTTTGTTTTTAACAATTTTAGCCTTAACTCTGTTTCCAATAATTTTTTCACCTTGCTTTATTTGAGCACTTCTTCTAACTTCAACCCTGACTGAAGAATAAAACTTTAAAGCATTTCCACCACTTGTTGTTTCTGGACTACCAAAGAAAACACCAATTTTATTTCTGATTTGATTAATAAATATAACAACAGTTTTTGTTTTAGAAATAGTACCTGTCAACTTTCTAAGAGCTTGACTCATTAAACGAGCTTGTAGTCCCATATGTTGGTCACCCATGTCTCCTTCAATTTCTTTTTGAGGAACTAATGCTGCCACACTATCAACAACGACAACATCAACAGCGTTAGACCTAACTAAAGTTTCAACTATCTCTAATGCTTGCTCTCCTGTGTCTGGCTGAGATATAAGCATCTCTTTTATATTAACTCCGATTTTTTCTGCATAATTAGGATCAAGTGCATGTTCAGCATCAACGAAAGCAGCAATACCGCCCAATTTTTGAACTTCAGCAACTATGTGCTGAGCTAAAGTTGTTTTTCCTGAAGATTCAGGACCAAAAATCTCTATCACTCTACCACGAGGGACGCCACCAATTCCGAAAGCTAAGTCTAAAGACAAGCAACCGGTTGGAACAGCATCAACATTAACTTTTCTAGCTTCTCCAAACTTCATAATTGAACCTTCGCCAAACTTGCTCTTTATTTGTTGCATTGCTAAAGTTGCCGCATCTGCTTTATTAGAAGAAGTTTTAACAACTTCAGATTTCTTTTTTTCTTTTGTCATATTTTTTTCTATAAACATTATTTACTTAAAAATAATAAATAACATATTTTAATTAATTAATAAACAAATTTTACAAAAAACATAATAAATTAAAAGATAAAAAAACTTTACCTCTTAATAAATACATTATAAATTTTAATTACAAGTGGAGTTTTCGGTAGGGCTTAAGTTACAACAAGATGGATTATTAATATCAGCATTACAGTCTATACTTGCACTTGGTTTAAAACAATTCTGATAAATACTATTTAAGCCTGAACCAGCTTGCGCGCTATAGCTAGCCCCCTCAAAGAATTTTGCATGCTCCAAGAAAACCCTAGTTCTATCTGGATCTCCATCAGGCGGATTAACATCTTGGTTCTCAAAACTAACCCAATACCCAACAGGTTGCCCACTCTTTATATTCAGCCTATCATGATAAACTTCACTATCACCAATTTTTGATAAATATTTTCCGGTTGTCAGTGTTGAAGCTGACATTAATCTGTCAAATATTATCTCTACAGGTGCGAACATGTTAATCCTTTTGTCTAAGTCAAATTCTGGAGTATATTCTAAAATAAGCGGAGGTTCGGTTTCTAAGTAGCTGCTAGTATAGAAAGACCAAACAACACTATCTCCCTGAAGAAGACTTGGGTTGTTTAAGTTATGATAAGTAGCTGGTCCGTAAGAATACCCATCCTTATTACCGTCTAAAGAATTATTAGCCGTATCAACGACACCATTTATTGGAGATCTAGCTAAAGGATATCTCTTCCCGTCATCATTTTGACAAATATTTGCGATACAATTAGTAAAAGGATTTTTTGTTGAGCATTCTAAATCGCTGGTTCCACAATCGAATAAACTAGCCGCTTCAATTTCAACGGCAATATTACTTTCAGCTGGCAAGCAGAAGATATCAACTCCGCAAGCATTTGTTCCACACTTAAAGTCAGAGATAAATTCAACTGTTTTGTAATTAGAAGATATTTTAAATGTTCCACTTACAATACTGTCGCCATCACTTCTGTTTATAACTCGAATATAGTCACTCACCTCATCGCTTTTACCTGCTACAGTTAAAGGATTAACCGCTTCATTAAAGTTTATCTGGATAATTGAATTCATTGGCTTGTCTTTTTTGTCAACAATTGTATTATTAACAATTTTATCAGCTCCACCACTAAATTGATAAACAATTTCAATTGCAGAAGAGTTCTCTTCTAAGACTATCGAATTTCCCCCAGACCCACCAATTAGAGATTCAAAATTGACAGCCGACCCGAAGTTTTCCGCACTAACTAATGGATTAGAGTTAATAACCAAAGCTATCTGCTCTGCTTGAGCTATCTGATTAGTTCTTACTCCTATTCTATAGCCATTTAAATCACTTTCACCGTTTACAAATGTATACTCATAAGATCCAACTTTTATCTTATCAGCGGGGATCATTTTTTCCACAACAACTGTCCAGCTGTTTCCATCAGACCAATCATCCTCTACTTCAAAATAGAAATAATTAGGGAAATCAACTCTATTATTCACAAGATCAAAAGCGCCTAAAGCTATGTCTGGACTAACAGAACTAAGAAATGCTTTATTATCACTAACAGTAACTTGGAAATTTGTATATTGACCTGTATAATTCTGATTTATTGTTGAAGTGGCAGAAGAAGATGTCCCTCCTCCGTTAGTAACAGAAACTATTCTAGCTGGAGTAAAATATCTTGGGACTCCAGTAACGGATATACTAGCGCCAGCAACAGAAGCCTCTGAAACAGTCTGAGACAAATCCATTCCATCATCAGGTTGCGGAAAAACACTTTCAATTTGAGGGGGAGTTAAATCTAGTTTATTACTAACTTCAAAGTTCCATAGAAGATATTGAGGAGAACAAGTGCTAAAAATTGAAACATCCTCATCCAATTTAAGCACATCATTAGAAAAATAGACCAAATAAGAGGTATTACTATTTTCATTTCCCAAATAAGAATCAGGGCTTAAAACAAATATTTTGTTATCATTAGTCGCTGAACTAAAAGAAGCTGGGTTAGAACAAACTCTTGAATTAAAATCAAAATCATTTTCAAGACAAATTGAAACATTATCAGCATTTATTGTTTCTGGTCTAACCTCTTCCTTAAAGGTAACCATAATTATCGTATTTCTCGGTACATTTTTTTGCCCTGGCTCAGGATAAACACTTTCGACAGTACAAACACCTATAGCACCAAGACCGGTTTGGAAGTGAGAAGAATTATTAGATGGAATTGAACCTCCCATACCAGAGTCATCAAATAGATTTCTGAAAATAAAAGTTACAATACCCCAGGCTGATAAAATTATAATCAACCCAATAACAGCATTTTTCAGTATTCTTTTAGCTTTATCTATTTTCTCTTCATTGCCCTCGGATGTCATCCATAAAAAACCAGCAAAAAGTATAATAACTACAGATATTATACCTAAAATACTTAATGTTATATTTATAATCCTGACCACCATTTTTATAGGGTTGTCACTTTTTAAAACGATAGTCTCGTCAACAGTTTCAACCCCAAAAGAATCACCTGATGCTAGTACTGTTTCACTAGGCACACTGAACACAGCCAGAGTAACAAAAAGGAAAACTAATAAGGCAAAAAATGGAAAAAGCTTTTTAATTTTAATCATATAAGTATAGAAATTAAATAATTGCTAAATTAGATACTATTTGGTATCATATAAATAATTATAGCATAAAACCAAAATTAACAAAACCTCTATGACAATAGAAAGGTTAATCAAAAAAGCTGTTGATGTAAACCCAGAAATCAATAAAGAAGAACTACTCAAAGCTTATAATTTCGCCAAAAATGCTCACGAAGGGCAAAAAAGGAGAAGTGGCGAAGATTACATTGAACATTGCCTTCATACTGCCTTTAATTTGGCTCAAATAAGAGCAGATCAAAGCACTATAATAGCCGGAATTTTGCACGATGTTCCAGAGGATACAATACACACAGTAGAAGAAATAAGGGAGCTGTTTGGTGATGACGTGGCTGGGCTAGTCGAAGGAATAACTAAACTAGGGAAAATAAAATACAGAGGAATAGAAAGATACAGAGAGAACTTAAAAAAAATGTT
The DNA here is from genome assembly GCA_041676225.1 of Patescibacteria group bacterium. Classification (GTDB taxonomy): domain Bacteria; phylum Patescibacteriota; class Patescibacteriia; order Patescibacteriales; family UBA12465. Next base: position 20,013 of record JBAYSI010000003.1, read on the forward strand.
CCTAGCCATGATAGATGATATTAGAATTATCTATATAAAATTTTGTGATAGATTGCACAATCTAAAAACACTTGATTCTCTGCCAGAAAACAAGCAACAGAGAATTGCCAAAGAAACACTAGAAATATACGCCCCAATAGCTGGTATAATGGGTATTTGGCGTTTAAAATGGCAAATGGAGGATATATGCTTTAAATACCTATACCCAAATGAATATAAAAAAATTGAATATAAGTATGAAATAGAAAAAAAAGCTGAAAGAAATCAATTTTTTAATAAAATCAAAAATCGCTTAGAGCAAGAATTGGACAAAATTAATATAGAATATGAAATAAGTACTAGATTTAAACATCTATATAGTATTTGGCAAAAAATGCAAATGAAAGAACGTAAGTTTGATGAAATATATGACGTATTTGCCTTAAGGGTTGTCGTTAATAATGTAGAAGATTGTTACAAAATACTTGGTATTATTCACTCTATTTGGAAGCCGATATCTAGAAGGTTTAAGGATTATATAGCTATCCCCAAGCCTAATGGATACAGAAGTTTACACACCACAATTATAGGTCCTGACGGAAAGGCAACTGAGTTTCAAATAAAAACAAAAGAAATGCACGAAGAGTCCTTATATGGTTTAGCATCACACTGGAACTATAAAAATAAAGGAAATACTGAAAAACCAACCTGGATAAAAGAGATTCTTGAAATACAAAAAGAAAACAAAGACACAGAAAACTTTGTTCAGGATATAAAAACAAATATCTTCCAAGATAGAATATTTGTCTTCTCTCCCAAAGGAGATGTTATAGAATTACCAGAAAAATCAACACCAATAGACTTCGCCTACGCCATACACACTGATATTGGCAATAAAACATCGGCGGCTTTAATTAATGAAAAAATGTCGCCAATAAATCAAGAACTGAAAAATGGTGATGTGATAGAAATAATAACAGAAAAAAATAGGAAGGGACCAAATCTGCAATGGTTAGACTTCGTAAAAACCAAACATGCCAAAGACAGAATAAAGCAATATTCAGAATCCAAAACATTTTATAAAATAAAGAATATGTTCAAATAAAAAAATAAGAGCCCAAAAAGCTCTTATTTTTTTTATTTGAAAGAAATATTATCTATGTCTTTTTCCTTCTTCTAGCTTGCCAGTCTTTCTTAAAATTTCACATTTCTTACCTAAAGCAACCCTAGCTAGAGCTGATTTTTTAAACTGAATTTTTGTTTTTCCTTTTTTAAAGTTTTGTTTAGCTCTAAAAGATTCCAGTCTTTTATTGTTTTTTAAACTACTTTTAAATCTTCTTAAAAAAGCTTCAAAACTCTCTCCTTTTTTTCTTTTTAAATCTGCCATATATTGCCTCCTTTCTATTTTTTAATTTTAATAAAAATACTATACTATATTTTAATTTTCTTTTCAAGTCTTGAGATTAAATCTTTCTGAGCTACTATTTCTTGAACTCCAGATTCCATATCTCTAAACAATATTGTCTCATCAGCCAACTCCTTTTTACCAAGGACAAGAACAATATTAGCTTTGCAACTCTTAGCCTCTTCCATTTGATTTCTTAGATCATTTAGATGAAAAGCTTGAAAAACATTAAAGCCTCTTTTTCTTAAATCCTTAAAAATTGACATTGCCTTTATTTTTGCTTTATCATCAATTTGACCCAAGAAAACAACATCATCCTTGTTCTTATCAAATATATGCCCAGATTCTTTAAGTTTAATAAAAACCCTTTCTAAACCTCCATTAAAACTCAACAAAGGAAGATCCCTGCCTGTCAAGGTTACAAATAGATTATCATATCTACCACCTCTGCCCAATGAAAGCTTTGAATTCACTTCACCATTTTTGTCTATTGGCCAAACTTCAAATATTAAATCGTTATAATAACCCATATCCTTTATTAAATAAGGATTAAAATTATAATTAACTCCCATTTCATCCAAAAACTCCAAAGTTTTATAGAAACGAGCATTAGACTCTTCTGAAAGATGATTTATTATTTGAGGCATTTCATTTCTAATCTCAATACAAGACTCCTCTTGGCATTCAAGAAGTAATGCTGGATTCTTAAGAGAATTTTTCTTACAATTTGGACAAAGTTTAGCTTTTTTAGATTTCTCTTTTAAGGCTTTAGAAAATTTCTGTAAAAACTCCTTCTGACAAGTCTGATCCCCCATGCTATTTACCTGCACCTGAACATCTATTTGCAGTTCTCTGAATATATTATAGATAATAGATATAAGCAAAGCATCTGAAGATGGTTTTATATCGTTAAATATACTAAAGTTAAATTGTGTAAACTGCTTATAAACACCACTTCTTAATACTTCCTGCCTAAAAACAGGTCCCATAGAAAAAAACTTTGAAGGCTTCTCTTGAGTATTTAAAATATTATGTTCTATAAGAGCTCTAGAAATTCCGTGAATAAGATCCGGTCTAAGACAAGATTTTTCTTGCCCCTTCTGCTCTACGCTAAACAAAGAATCTAATTTATTTTTATCTAAAACTTTTTTATAAAGTGGTAAGCCCTCTATAAGAGGTGTTTCTATCTTATCAAAACTATAACAGCTAGCTGTGTCCTCTATCTTATTAATTATTGGTTCTAATATCTTGTAATCAGAAGCTAAAACATCCTTCATGCCTAAAAGCCTAGTAAAGCTTTTAGTTGCATTTCTTTCTTTTTTTAGTTTTTCGGCATTTGCCTTAGTGTCTTTTTTTACAAAAGAATCTTTTTTTTCTGGCTTTTTTCTCCTCCCCATATTTTTATTAATTAATTACTATAATGTTCCATTTTATTAAAAGCTGTGAAGTTATTAAAAGGCCAAGCTCTCAAAAGAACCTTTCCTATAATAAAACTTTCATTAACAGGTCCAAAAGTTCTAGAATCTTTTGAAGCGTGCCTATTGTCACCCATGACAAAATATTCGTTACTTTTTAGCACTCTGATTTCTTCATCACTACTGTATGTTTGAATATTGTCACTTAAATAATTAGACTCATCAAGAACAAAGCCATTCTGATTTTCGTTATTGTATATAATTATATCACCATCAATAATCGCTACGCTCTCCCCAGGAAGAGCTATGATTCTTTTAATAAAATATTCCTTAGGATTAAGGGGGTATCTAAAAACAACAATATCTCCCCTTTCCGGACCGTTAAACCTGTAGGATATTTCATCTATAATTAAATATTCGTGATCATGAAAATTTGGCTCCATTGAAGCACCCTTAACATAAAATGGCTGTATAATGAAATACCTTATAGGTAAAATTATTAACAAAGAAATAAGGACAACCTTAAAAAACTCTACTACACTTCTCATAAAAAAATATTAATTTATTACTATTTAAATTTAACAGAAAAATAGGATAAAATCAAACAATAAGCATTGCGTCTCCATAGCTGAAGAATCTATATCCTTCCGAGACAGCTTCCTTGTAAATATTAAGCACTTCATCTCTGCTAATTAAAGCGCTGACTAAAAGCAATAAGCTTGATTTTGGTAGATGAAAATTTGTTATAAGCGAATCAATGATTTTAAATTCATAACCAGGATAAATAAAGATATCGGTTGAGAAACTAAGGTCTCCCTTTTCATACTTTAAATACTTACAACTGTTTTTATCGTATTGCAAAAATTGATGTAAGCTCTCTAAGATTCTACAAGAAGTTGTCCCGACAGCTACAATCCTTTTGCCGCTATTTTTAGCCCTTATTAAATTATTAATAGTCTCTTCACTTATTTCAACCTCTTCTGTATGAATTTTATGTTCCAAAACGTTTTCAACCTTAATAGGTAAAAACGTCCCTAAACCAACGTGTAAACTAGCTTCCATTATTTCAATCCCCTTTTCCTCAGCCTTTCTTAATAATTCATCAGTAAAATGAAGACCTGCCGTTGGGGCGGCTGATGAGCCAACTTTGTCTTCTTTGGCGTAAACAGTTTGATAAGTAAGATTGTTATCTTCTTTTCTTTTTTTAATATAAGGAGGCAAAGGAGTCTCACCTATTTCATTAATTTCGTCAATAAAAACATCGTAAGGAATATTAAAAACAACATCAAACTTACCGTCTTCAAGACCAACAACTTCTGCCTCTATATTATTTTCAAATGTTATTTTTTTGGAAAGCATGTTTCTCCCCTTTAACAAACATTCCCAGATATTTTTTTGCCTATCTTTAACCTTTAAAAGAAATAATTCAATTTTAGCGCCAGTTTCTTTAAATCCATGAAGACGAGCGTTAAAAACTTTAGAATTATTTACAAAAAGAACATCATCCTCATTAAGATAGTCTAAAATATCAGAAAAAACTTTATGTTCAATTTCTTTCTTTTTACTGTTATAAACTAAAAGCCGTGAAGCATCTCTAGGATTGACCGGTTCTTGAGCTATCAATTCTTCTGGTAAATTGTAGTCAAAATCAGACAGTTTCATAACCAAGATGCTTTAAAGCTGAATTAGTAGCAACCCTGCCTCTTGGAGATCTGTCTAGAAATCCTAATTGCATTAAATAGGGTTCGTAAACATCTTCAATGGTAGACATATCTTCTCCGGTTGAAGCTGCTAAAGTATTTAGACCTACTGGTCCTCCTCCAAACTTTTCAATTATGGTTTTTAATATTTTTCTATCAACATAATCTAGACCATATTTATCTATATTTAAAATCTCAAAAGACTTAAGGCAAATATTCTCATCAATAAATCCATCTCCCTCAACTAAAGAAAAATCTCTGACTCTCTTTAGAAGCCTATTTGCTATACGTGGGGTCCTTCTTGCTCTCTCTGCTATCAAAGAGCTAGCAATATCATCTATCTTAACATCTAAAATATTTGCACTTCTTTTTATGATTTGATCAATGTGTCCATTATCATAAAAATCTAAGTGATGGATAATACCAAATCTATCCCTTAGTGGCGCTGACAAAAGGCTTGCTTTAGTAGTCGCACCTATAATTGTAAACTTAGGTAAATCTATTCTGATTGTTCTGGCACCAGCACCTTTGCCCATAACAAGATCTAAGGCAAAGTCCTCCATAGCGGGATAAAGTATCTCTTCTACAGTTTTATTAAGACGATGAATTTCATCAATAAACAAAACATCATTTTCTTCTAAATTGCTTAAAATGGTAGCCAGGTCTCCACTTTTCTCTATCGCTGGTCCAGAAGTTATCTTTATGTTTGCCCCCATTTCATTTGAAATAACGTGAGCTAGAGTTGTTTTACCTAAACCAGGAGCGCCATAAAACAAAACATGATCTATGGGCTCAGATCTTTTAGATGCTGCTTTTATTGTGATTTGAAGATTAGTCTTTACATTTTCTTGACCGATGTATTCAGAAAAATTCTTAGGCCTTAAACCTAGGTCAAGTTTTTTATCACTACCATCCTCTATTGGGCTTATAACTCTATCTATAGACATAAAAAAATAAATTATATAAGTAAATAATAACATCAATAGACTAAAAAATCAAACCAAGTAAAATTACCAAAAAAATCAAGCAGGCATCTTAATAGTAAATGAAACCCCCTTACCCTCCTCGCTCTTAAATTTTATCCTTCCGCCGAAATCCTTTTCAACAATACTCTTAACCAAATACAAACCTAAGCCACAATAAAAATTATCCTTACTCTTCTTAGAAGAAAAAAATGGCTCAAAGATTTTAGAAGAAATATCCTTTTCAACGCCCACCCCATTATCTTTTATTGTTATAAAAATAAAATCGTTTTTAGCTTTTAAAAAAAGAAAAAGACTTCTATGAGAGTCTTTTTCTTTTAATGAATCAATTGCATTGCTTATTATATTTATAATAACTTGCCCGAGCTTTAGTCTGTCTAGCAATACAAAAACGTTATCCTCTATTTTTACTACCGTACTTATATTATACTTAACAAAGTAATAATTAAAAATCAGCAAAATATTCTTTAATTCTTCTCCTAAATCAAATACACAAAAATCATCTTTCTTTATTCTACTGTCTTTCAAAAAAGAGCTTAAAAAAACAGCTCTTTTAGATATCTCTAATATTTTTTCCTTGTCACAAAAATCTTTTATATTGGCTATAGACAAATTAAGACCAGTTAGAACATTGGCCAGGTCATGATAAACACCAAAATAAATTCTATTAGTTTCAACCAATCTATAAACATCAGTCATCTTTTCTAAGCAAGAGCTTATTTTATAATCACAAATTTTTTGATAAATAAAATTCCGCTTTTTTCTTCTACGAAGAGAACAACAAAGAAAAATTATAACACAATTATAAACTAATAAAAAAAATATTTTCATTCTTTAAAAATTAATTACCAGGATAAAATAGCACACCCTAGATGAATTAAATTTAAAAAAGATATAAAACCCTATTTTAAAATTTTAATTATTTTACCAAGTGAATCCTTGGTAATTTTATACTTTTTACTACTTAACAAAAAATTGAAGCCAAACTGAGTTTTAAGTTCTGATTTTTTTGGACAGAATTTTTCAACAAGACAAAATAGCTCCTTCTCTTCTTTTAATATTTTTTCTTGGTAATCTTTTTCTAATTTTTCAGAGAGTAATCTTATCTTCTCTGATCTTTTTTTTATAGTTATAGAATCAACTCTGTCGACCATTGAGTACGCGGGGGTTTTTTCATGAGCAGAAAAAGAAAAAACATGGACCTTGCAAAAATTAACATTCTTTATAAAATTGTATGAATCTAAAAAATCATCATCCCTCTCTCCTGGAAAACCAACTATCAAGTCGGTACTTATGGCCACATTTGGAATTAATTTTCTAATTCTCTCTATTTTTTTAATGAAAAAATCTTTATTATATGGTCTATTCATTAATTTTAATATCTTATCACTCCCGGATTGAAGTGGAATGTGGAAATTAGGACAAAGCTTTTTGCTTTTTAAAAAAAGTTTAATAATCTTATCCGTTACCTCGTTTGGCTCTATAGAGCTCAATCTAATTCTAAAATTAGCCTTAATACCTGTTACTTCTTTTAACAATTTAAATAGATCGTAATCTCTCCCCTTGAAGTCTTTTCCGTACAAACCAAGATGAATACCTGACAAAACTATCTCTTGATAAGAATTGTCTATTGCTCTCTTTATTTCCCCAACAATATCCTCTGGCTGCCTGCTTTTCAAACCACCTCTAGAATGAGGGATGACACAATATGAACAAAATTGATTACAACCGTCTTGTATTTTAATAAAATATCTTTTTCTTCCTTCTACGCTTTTTAAGTTGGCAAGTCCACTTTCGAATTTATAAAAATTAACATCGAAACCTAACTCTTCTATATTCTTTAAAAGATCGCTCCAATTATCATTTTTACCGTTCCAAATTAAGTCAACATCTATCTCTAAATCATCATACACTCTCGGCCAACAGCCAAACAAAACTATCTTCGCACCTTTGTTTTCTTTTTTTACCCTGTTTATAAGCTTCTTGCATTTTGCTATAGCCATCTTAGTGACGGAGCATGAATTGATCAAAATTAAATCACAAAAACTACTACTATACTTAAAAGAGTTTAATAGTAATAAATTCTTTAACTCAGCCGAATCATATTGGTTAACCTTGCAACCCAAGGTATATATTTTAAACTTTGTCATATGAATATAAACAAAAAAAAGATGCACTTAGCATCTTTTGTTGTGAGCCGCCTGTCGGATTCGAACCGACGACCTACTGTTTACAAAACAGTCGCTCTAACCAACTGAGCTAAGGCGGCAAAAAAACGTGCGCCCAGTAGGATTTGAACCTACGACCTTCTGCTTAAAAGGCAGCTGCTCTACCAACTGAGCTATGAGCGCAACATAAATAAAAAAACACCAAGTCAAAAAACTTATGAACAAAATTATTATAGAATAAAAAAAATATTTTGGCAAGAGTAAAAAAA
>JBAYSI010000004.1:0-22982 GCA_041676225.1 Patescibacteria group bacterium
ACACATTACACGGAGAGATGCCAGAGCGGTTGAATGGAACGGTCTTGAAAACCGTCGTGCCCGAGAGGGTACCGTGGGTTCGAATCCCACTCTCTCCGCAATTGACAAAGGCATACCAATATGGTATGTTTTTTGTTGTAAATAGCTCGTTAAAATTTTTTTTAATTGGGTTAATTATTGAGTTTGTTTATTTAAATTAACTTAGTAATTAATCTAATTAGAAATTTTAAATAAAAGAACATGGAAAATTCAATAATTGTATTTGTCATTATCGTTTTTATTTTGTTTGCTATTCTTATCGTAAGGAGTAAAAGGATGAAAAGGGAGCTAAAGTTATTAAGAAAAAGAGTAGATTTAATAAGGGCTTTAACTGAGAAAGGTGTTTCTGGTGAAGATTTTCTAAAAAGAATCACAATTGATACACCACTTAATTTGATTAATTCTCTTTATTGTCCAATTTTTATTTTTTATCAAAATAAAATTAATCAATGGGATGCTTTGCAGATGTGGATGTTTATTTTTAGTGTTAATAAGATCTCTGAGCTCAATACAGATGATTGTAGCGCTATAAGAGACTCTTTAATAAATATCTTAAAAGAGGCTGTCTTTAGCTGTCCAAGTCGTATGGCTACTATTATTTCAACAAGTATTGTTGAAGATACTAGTGCTAGCGTCTATCGAGGCGTTAACCATATTAGAAGATCTGAATGTAGAAATTTTATCTTGGAAACGTATAATGGTTTCGAAAACCGCACATGCTCTAATTTTGAAATGTTTGTTAAAGATCTTAACTTAAACATTAATTCTTTACTTGAAGGGGCGATATTTACCCCGGAGCAAAAGAAAATGATTGAAGCTGAGTTTATTGCAATTAAAATTTTTCTTAAGATTTAGTTTTTTATAAGGGGATATATTATTTATCTCCTTTTTTATTTTTATGTTATAATTAATATAGTTAATTAAATAAAAAAAACACCCAACTTAATTTGTTGGGCGTATTGTTCGTTCTTATACTTTGGCTTCTTTGGTTTTGGCATAGATTATACCAGATCCAACCATTAGCATGTAAAGAAGCAAACTTATTATTAATACTTTACTAGTTATAATACCCGGATCATTATTCGGAATTACTCCTATTGTCATATCGAGTATTAATAATAAAAATAAGTTTGAGAGTGGGAAAATAGTCATGTATAAAACTATTTTTCTAATCCTTGGAATCTCTATCTCCTTTTTTAATATTTTATCAATTATTTTAGATGGTAATAAAAATTGAGAGATAAAAATAGGAAAAGAGAATATAGTAAGTCCAAGCATCCCTAAAGATTCAAAAGACCTTTCTCCGATTACGATTGATAAAGTTAATATAACCATACCAATTACCGGAAGACCTACTAGAAAAAGTTCTAACAAGGCCATTTTAACTAATGTTTTTTTTGTTCTCATTTTTTTATTTTTTTTGTTTATATTTTCAAATAACTAAAATTTATTATACCATTTTTATACATAAAAGTCAATATGAAATTAACAGTAGTGCTATTGGTTACATTTTTAATCTTATCTAATCCAGTATTTTCAGCGATGCTTCAACCTACTTATGGAGTTAATTATGAAACAGGTGAATGCGCTGAATTTTTTATGGGTGATGAGTGTATGAATTGTAAACTTCCATCTGGATGGGAGAGGATAGATGAGTTTAAATGTCCGTCTGAATATGTGGAAATTAATATAGACTCAATTTGTACTCCACTGAGAGATAATTTTTGTTGCACAATTGGCCATTCAGGGGCTGACGGTGATTGTAGTGATTTAGTTGTTAATAGTTTGGAGGGAAGGTGCTCTTTTGTTAGTGATTGCAACAGACTGCCTTCTGGGTGGTTTTATTCTGATAACCTTTGTCCATCTGAATATGAGTGGGCAGATGAAGAGATTTCTTGTAGAGATTTTAATATTTGGCTTTTTATTGCACCAGCTATTTTATTGCCTATTACATTCTTCTTGTATATAAAAAAATTTAAATAGACCGTTGTTTTTTTGTAGTGTTGACAAATAATTTAAATAGCTATACCATAGGTGTAGGTATTTAAAATTAATTTAATTTTTATGGATTACAAACAAAAAACCATTATTACTTTAAAGAAAGCAAAATCTTTAAACTCTAAAGTTATTGAAATGCTTGAAAGTGACAAATATTGCATAGATATAATTCAGCAAAATCTGGCTATTATTGGCTTATTAAAATCGGCTAATTTATCATTATTGGAAGGGCATTTAGGTTGCTGTGTAACAGATGCTGCTATAGCAAAAGATAAAAAGAGATTAGGGGAGATGATGAATGAGATATTGAAGGTTGTTAAAACTGCTCAAAATAAATAACTCATATGAAGAAAATTTTTTATATAAAAGGCATGCATTGCGCTAGTTGCGAGATGCTAATAGAAAAAGAGATTAAAAAGGGAATGCCAGGAGTAAGAGTTAAGGCATCTTGTAATAGTGGAAAATTGGAAATTGAAAATAATATAATTGACGACTCTCTAGTTGAAAAATTAGTTGCTAACTGTTCTTACGAGGTTGTTAAAGTTAATAATAGGAAAAATAGATTTACTTTTAAAGATTTTTCTGAGTTGTTGTTAGCCTCCTCTATAGTTTTCCTTTTGTTTGTTTTTCTGTCTCGGTTTGAATTATTAAAACTATTTCCGGATCTAAGCAGTGATATTAGTTTATTTATAGCTTTAATGGTTGGTTTAGTAGCTTCTTTGTCTACGTGCCTAGCTATAACCGGAGGATTGGTTATTAGTTTTTCTGCTATTGGAGGAGAGAAAGATACATTTTTTAAAAAAAGCATTCCTCAAATATATTTTCATATTGGTAGGATAGTAAGTTTTTTTCTTTTAGGTGGCATACTCGGGTCTTTGGGTAGCTTTGTTCAATATTCTAGTTTATTCACAGGAATTTTGACCATCATTATTTCGGTTGTAATGTTTTATATTGCTTTGAATATATTGGGGCTATCTAGCACTAAATTTTATTTACCCAAAATAATAGGTGAAAAAATATCATCTATTAAAACTAGCAAAAGACCATTTTTCATAGGTCTCTTGGGAGCTCTGTCATTTTTTTTGCCTTGTGGTTTTACGCAATCGATGCAAATATTAGCCGTAGCTTCTGGTAGTTTTCTTTCTGGCTCCTTAATTATGTTATTTTTTGCCTTAGGTACACTACCTGTTCTTTTTTCTGTTGGTGTTGGTTCTAGTTATGTGAATAATAAAAAGTTCGGTATTTTTAATAAGTTTATCGTTGTTATAATTATATTGTTTTCATTTTATTCTATTAACAACGGATTAAGCCTCCTTGGTTTTAAGTATTCTTTTAATATTTTCAAGGGTCAGTCATTGACTAGCAGTATAGAATCAGACTATCAAGTTGTTCAACTTGATATTGATTACACCTTCGTTCAGAAAGAATTCAGAATTAAAAAAGGAATTCCAGTTAAGTTTATTATAAATGCAATTAGAGTCACTGGCTGTAGTGATGAGGTTATAATATCTCAACTAGGCCTCTCTACGGGAAAAATGAAAAATGGAAATAAATATACTTTAGAATTTATCCCTGAAAAAGAGGGAATTATTCCTTTCTCTTGTTGGATGGGAATGATTAACGGACGATTTATCGTCGAATAAAAATATGAAAAAATCAATAGAATTAATAATATCTGGAATAACTTGTTCTTCTTGCGCGGCTATTATTCAAAGAGATTTAGACTCTGACAAGAGGATATATAAATCTTTTGTTAATATATCAAACGACAAAGCCCTTGTTGAGTTTGATGATGTAAATATTTCTGACTCAGAAATTATTGATATTATAAAGAAATCTGGATACGAAGCTCGCATATTTACTGACAAGGCTGACCATTCTACTGATAAGGTTAAGAAAACTAAGAATATATTTATTTATTCTCTTGTTTTTGCTTTACCTCTTTTTTATATATCTATGGGAGAGATGGTCGGATTACCGTTTTTTGACATGTCTATGATGATGCATCACTCATTACAGCTAATTCTTTGCTCGTTTATTATTTTAATAAACATAAGGGTGTATACTTCTGGCTTTCCTAAGTTGTTCAGATTAAAACCTAACATGGATAGTTTGATAGCTATAGGAACTGCCGCTGCTTTTATATATTCAGTTCTTGTTTATATTAATCTTTTCATAGAAGATCATCATGTCTATTTTGAGAGTGCTGGTGTTATTTTAACCTTTGTAGCTCTTGGTAAATATTTAGAAGAGAAAACCAAAGGTAAAACTAGTAATGCTGTCAAAAAATTGATTGGTTTACAAGCTAAGAAAGCAACAATTATTCGTGATGGTAAAGAAATTGAAATTGAAATTTCTAGATTGTCAAAGGGTGACTTGGTTGTTGTTAAGGCTGGTGATAGAATTCCGGTTGACGGTTTTGTTATTTTTGGTGAGTCAACAATAGACGAGAGCGCTATAACCGGTGAAAGCATGCCAGTTTTTAAAGAAAAAAATAGTTTAGTTATTGGTGGATCTATTAACAAGACAGGTGTTTTGAGATTTGAGGCGACCAAGGTTGGAAATGATACTATGTTGTCTCAGATTATTAAAATAATGGAAGAGGCTATTTATTCTAAATCTCCTATACAGTTGCTCGTAGACAAAGTCTCATATTATTTTGTTCCTATTGTTATTATCATTGCTATGGTTTCCTTTTTTGTCTGGTATTTTTTAGGTTTTGGCTTATATTTTTCTTTAACTGTTTTTATTTCTGTTTTAATTATAGCTTGCCCATGCTCTCTTGGACTAGCAACACCTACTGCTGTTATGATGGGTACAGGACTAGCCGCTAAAAGAGGAATTCTAATTAAAAACTCTACAGCCTTAGAAATGGCTAATAAAGTTGATGTTGTTGTTTTTGACAAGACTGGCACATTGACAAAGGGAAAGCCAGAACTTGTTGAAATTTTTCCTTTTGATTTTTTAAATGAAAAAACATTAAAATAGCAAGCTCTTTAGCGGTTAATTCCAATCATCCTCTTTCCAAGGCTGTTAAAAATTATTCCCTGAGCCAAAAGATCGACCAAATAGATATTGATAATTTTGAAGAAAAAGAGGGTATGGGATTAAAGGGTTTTTGTAAGCAACATAAAAGTATGTTGTTGTTAGGTAACAAGAAGTTACTGGAGTCTGAGGGTGTTGTTATAGATGTTTCTACGGAAGAAGTTTTTGATAGAATGTCCAGCGAAGGTAAAACACCTCTATTTGTTACTCATGACAAGAAAGTTGTCGCCCTATTAGCTATTATTGATGATATTAAAGTTAGTGCTTTGAAAGCTGTTAAAAAGATATTTAGTCTTAATAAAGAGGTTTATATAATTACTGGAGATAACGAAAAAGTAGCAAAGGCAATAGCAAAAAAATTGAATATTAATAATTTTTTTGCTAATGTTTTTCCTGGTGATAAGGCCAAGAAAATTAAAGAATTGCAAAAAAAAGGATTTGTTGTTGCGATGGTGGGAGATGGTATTAACGATGCTCCAGCCCTAGCCCAGGCTGATCTTGGGATAGCAATGGCATCTGGTAATGACATAGCTATTGAAGCCGGTGAAATTATATTAATAAAGAATGATTTGATGGACATTCCTTTATCTATTGATATTTCTAGATTTACTTTTAAAAAGATAAAACAAAATCTTTTTTGGGCTTTTATTTATAACACTATAGGGATAACGGTTGCTGCGGGATTATTTTATTCTTTTTTTGGTGTATTGTTAAATCCTATGATTGCCGCACTAGCAATGTCGTTTTCTTCAGTTAGCGTAGTTGCGAATTCTTTATTTATGAAAACTTATCGATATTAAATATGAAAAAAATAATTTTTTTATTACTTTTAATTATTCTTTTTATCTTTCTTTTTTTTGTGAAAAGCAAGGAAAGAGAAGAGAGGCCAATTGTTACTAGTTTTAATGAGTGTCTAGAGGCTGGATATATGATTATGGAAAGTTATCCTCGTCAGTGCAGAACTCCTGACGGTGTTTTATTTGTTGAAAATATTGGTAATATTTTAGAAAAGGTTAATTTAATAAGGGTATCATCTCTAGTTGCTAATGACAGGGTGTCTAGCCCACTGAACATATTTGGTGAGGCTCGTGGTTATTGGTTTTTTGAAGCTGATTTTCCAGTAGAGTTAATTAATTCATCTGGTGATATAATTTCTTTTGGTATTGCTACGGCAAATGATGATTGGATGACGGAAGATTTTGTTTCTTTTGATCTAGTCCTCGAGTTTGATAAGCAATTAACTGGGAGTGAAGGTAAAATAGTTTTTAAAAAAGATAATCCTTCTGGATTAATTGAGCATGATGATTTTTTAGAAATACCAATTATTTTTAATTGACATTAATAATATTTTCTGATAATCTTTTTTTAGTATAGACCTTTAAAATTATATATATGATGGGATCAAAAAATGGATTCGGAATTTATGTGGTTCCAGGATTCGATTTAAAAAAACCTTTTTTGGGGAGCCCGATGACAGGGGTTGCGTTAGTTCAAAGAAAAGTGCCTGTTAAAATAGGCAAGGCCTCCAACAAGCTGATTCGTAGTTAATTTATTTATAGAGTCTTTTTTTAGGCTCTTTTTTGTTTTTATGATATAATATAAATATGAATAATAAAAAAATAGCTATATTTGATATTGATGGAACAATTTTCCGCTCAAGCCTGTTGATAGAGTTGGTTGAGCTTTTGGTTAGTGAAGGTCTTTTTCCTGAAAGCGCCAAAGATGAATATGTGGATGCATACAAAAAATGGTTCAATAGAAGTGGTTCATATGAGGACTATATTTCTGGCGTGATTTTAGCTTTTGAGAAGAATATAAAGGGAATTAATTATGATGTTTTTGTTGAAGCTTCTAGACAGGTAGTTGAGCTTAATAAAAATAGAGTATATAGATATACCAGAGACCTTGTTAAGAAATTAAAATCTGAAGAGTACTATTTAATAGCCATATCTCATTCTCCCAAAGAATTAGTACAAGATTTTTGTCAAAGTTTGGGATTTGATAAGGTTTATGGATGGGTTTACGAAAACAAAGAAGGTTTTTTGACCGGCAAGTCTCTTCATCTAGATTTAATATCAAATAAATCTAAAATTTTAGATCGTATTATAAAAAAAGAAGGATTAAAACTTAAAGATTCTATTGGTGTCGGTGATTCAGATGGTGACATATCTTTTCTAAGTCTTGTTGATAATCCAATTTGTTTTAATCCTAATGGTAAATTATACAAAGAGGCAAAGAAAAAATCTTGGCCGATAGTAGTTGAAAGAAAAGACGTTATATATGAAAATCTATAAAGATATTATAAAAGATTTACAGGTTGAAATAGATCAAGATTATAAAATTGGTTGTATTAATTTTTTTAAGGAAAAAATTACTTTACATGGAGTTAGGACGCCTATTGTTAGAAAAATTGCTAGAAAGTATTTTAAAGAAAAGATAAGGTTTTTTAATAAAGAAGAATTATTTAATTTGTGTGAAATTCTTTTAAAAAGCGACTATAATGAAGAAGCTACTATTGCTATTCAGTTTTTGAAATTAAGATTGTCAGATTTACGTAGAAACGATTTTAAAAAATTAGAAGGATATTTAAAAAAATATATAAACAATTGGAGCAAGGATGATGATTTCTGTACGCATGTTCTTGGTCATATGATTGGCAGGTATCCAGAACTTAGAAGTGAGTTGTTCAAGTGGTCAAGATCAAGTAATATGTGGGTTAGAAGGGCTTCAGCCGTTAGCCTGATTTCAATAATTAAAAGTAGTCTCTCAGAAGCTTTTGAAATTTCTAAAATCTTAATGAGCGACAAGGAGGACTTGGTTCAAAAGGGTTATGGCTGGACACTAAAAGTCGCCTCTAATTATTATCAAAAAGAGGTTTTTAATTTTGTAATGGAGAATAAAGAGAAGATGACAAGAACAGCTTTGAGATATGCCATTGAAAAAATGCCAAAGAATTTAAAAATTAAAGCCATGAAAATTTAATATGTTTTTAATACTAGATATTGGAGCCACAAATACAAAATTGTCTCTCTCTAGGGATCTGAATAAAAGTTTGTCTTTTCAAATTTTTAAAACAAACCAAAACTTTGATTTGTGGTTTTCTGAAGTTGTTTCAAGGGTCAATGATTTTGGTCCTTTAAAGGGGATTGTCCTAGCTCTACCGGGAGTTTTAAGTGATAAAAGGGATAGGTTGATTAATTGTCATAACTTACCGAAGTGGACAAATAAGAAAATTAAGAATAGATTTGATAAAGAGTTTAAATGTCAGACATATATTTTTAATGATGCAAATTTGGCGGCCTTAGGTGAGGCTACTTTTGGATCTGGTAAGGGATTTAAGAGTGTATATCACATAATGATAGGGACTGGATTGGGAGGCGCTAGAATAATAGACTCAAAAATAGATTATTTTAATTCAGGTTTTGAGCCAGGCCATCAGATTGTTAAAATCGGTGACAATGGAGATATGGTTAGTTTGGAGTCACTAGTCTCTGGTAAGAATTTTTTTAAGATATACAAAATAAAAGCTGAAGATTGTAATAATGAAGAAATATGGAGCGAGGTTAGTAGATATTTGTCAATTGGCTTAATAAATATTAGCACCATAATATCTCCAGATATAATAACTATTGGTGGTGGTCTTTCAAAAAAGACTATCTTATTAAAATTATTAAAAAAACATTTTAATAAAGATTTAAAAGTGATAAAACCACCAAAAATTTTAAAAGGAAAACTAGGTGATGAAGCCGCCATTTTTGGTGGTTTTCATTTTTTGAAAAATTTAAATAATAAACATGGGTAAATTTCTAAAAAGAGTTATAATAAAAAAAGAAATTAAAAAAGTTCAGTTTTTGAAGTATTTATCAAAGCAGCAGAGAGATATATTTATAAAAAGTACTAAAGACTTTTATGGAAAAAAGATAATTCATATAAACGCAACTGCTAAGGGTGGTGGAGTGGCTGAACTATTACAGAGTATTATTCCTTATTCAAAATCTTTGGGGATTCAAAGTGAATGGTACGTAATTAATCCAAATATTGGAGGTAATTTTTTTAAAACAACTAACAAATTTTTTGATGGACTGCAGGGGAGAGAGGTTGAAATTAATAATAGTGACTGGAGAGAGTATGAAGTTAAGAGTAGGTTAATGGCCAAGGAGATTGATAAAATAGATTGTGATATTTTAGTTATTCATGACACTCAACCCCTTCTAGCTGGTTATCTTTCTCAAGTTAAATGTAGGAAGATTTTCTATAATCATGTAGATACCTCATGTCCGTTTAATAAAGTTTGGAATAAGTTATATGATACAATTAACTCTTATCAAGAAATAATATTTAGTAATAAAGATTTTGTTAATAATAATTTAGATAAAAATAAGGTAAAAATATTTACTCCAGCTATAGACCCTTTATCAAAGAAGCAGGAAAAGGTATCTAGAGACAAGGCCAGAAGGTATTTATCAGAAAAAGGAGACATACCTCAAAAAGGATCTTTAATTGTCCAGGTTTCCCGATTTGACCACTGGAAGAACCCCATAGGCTTAATCGAAGCTTTTAGATTGATGAAAGAAAATAATTTATTGTTAAATGATACTAAACTAGCTCTAGTTGGATTTAATTCGGCCAAAGATAACCCATTGGCAGAGATAGCTTTTAAGGAGGTATTAGATTTTACCTCTAAGGATAATAATATTTATCTTTTTTATAGGCCCAGCGGTAAAAACATCATTGAATTTACTATGATGGCTCAAAATGCTGCCGATATTGTCGTTCAGAATTCCATTAAAGAGGGCTTTGGGCTAACTGTATCTGAGGCTATGTGGAAAGGTAAGGCCGTTATTGGTGGTCCCGCCTCTGGTATAAGGAAGCAGATAGTTAATGGCAAGAATGGCCTCATAGCTAAGGATGTAAAAGATTTAGCCAAAAAGATGGAAATTCTATTACTAAACCCAAAGAAGAGAAGGGGGTTAGGAATTGAAGCTAAAAAGAAGGTTAGAGATAGTTTTTTGTTTTCCAGATTTATTGTTGATTTTCTTAAAGTTTGTTTTTCTAGTTTTTAAGTAGCTTTAATTTTACAAAATTATAAATATAAAGTATAGTATACAGGTAATTATAATTAATTTTTTTAAAAAAAATATGGCAAAAAGAAGTACTGGTGTTGGTAAAGGTAAGAAGTCAAAATCTCACAAAACAGCCAAACGCCTAGAAGTGAAGAGAGTAATGCTTGAAGAAAAAGCTGCTAAAAGAAAGAAAGGATAATAATTAAAATATAATAAATATATGGAGGAATTAAATCAAGTATTTGGTAACTATGCATTGATTGTGTTTTTATTGATTCTTTGGACTATACCATGGAAGGCTGTTGCCTTGTGGAAGTCAGCTAGAAGTGGTCATAAAGTGTGGTTTATAGTTTTAATGTTTGTTAATACTTTAGCAATACTGGATATATTGTATATATTCTTCTTTAATAAAAAGAAGGTATAGTTTTTTTGTATAAATAATTTTAATAAAAATGGGCGAACTTAAAATATTAGGTAAAATAGATTTAAGTGGTTTTGAGGCTAGAAAAGAAAGGCCCAACCTAGAAAAAGTTAGTGGTATACTTAAATCTAAAATGGAGTCACTGTGCATAGAGACTAGCAAAAATTTCCCTGGCTTTATGGATGAGGATGGCAGTATAAAAATGGAGGGTGATGAATCTGCTTCTCATGGAGAGTTGATTAGAGCCAAGGAGGAGGGATGGGCTAAACTCGAATATCTAAACATAGAAGACTGGAATAAGAGAAAAGAGAAGAAAGACTCTAATTTAGCTGAAATCGCAATAACCTTAATCTTGCATGAAAAATTAAAAGACAGGTTTTTAGTTGCCAGAGCTTCGAAGTATGACGATTATGAAAACGGCATAGACCATGTTTTGCTAGATAAGGAAACAGGGTCTGTTGTTTGTGGTTTTGATCAAGTTCTTGGTATGGGGAAACATGATGGCTCTGATAAGAAAAAAGATAAAGTACAAAATATTATAAAAAAAGGTGGGGCTAGGCTTGAATATGGCTGTACAATAAATGAGAACGGAGAATTAATTAGGAAAAAGCTAACAAATATCCCTTCTTTCTTCTTGGGAATATCAAAGGATGATTTAGATAAGCTTCTATTAAAGGTCCAGAAAAATGAAAATATTACAGACTTTTCTGATAAAATAATGAAAGATATGATTAACTCTTTAGATGGTCAATTTGAAGAGGTTAAAATGATTGCCGAAAACAATAACTCCGATCACGAAA
This sequence comes from Patescibacteria group bacterium, assembly GCA_041676225.1. GTDB lineage: Bacteria > Patescibacteriota > Patescibacteriia > Patescibacteriales > UBA12465. Next base: position 11,367 of record JBAYSI010000004.1, read on the forward strand.
AACTATTGGAAAATATTGAAAATTTTAGAAAATCTTTAGACATTATTAAAGAAATAGCCTCCTAGTTATTATTATGTTCTATAAATCTCTTGAAATATTAAAAAAAATAGAAGAAAAAGGTTTTGAAGCTTACCTAGTGGGTGGTTGTGTACGTGATTTGTTGATGGGCAAGGAGCCTAATGACTTTGATATAACTACCAACGCTTTGCCAGAAGAACTTCTTAAAATATTAGATGATTCCAGGTATGAGAATGACTTTGGAACTGTTTTGTTACCTATTAGGGATGAAAATGGTAAATCTATCTCGGTTATAGAGATAACTACATATCGTAGTGAAAGCGGCTATCGTGATCATCGTCGACCAGACGAGGTTGTTTTTGAAAAAGAATTAGATAAAGATTTGTCTCGTCGTGATTTCACAGTTAATGCGATGGCCTTATGTTTACCTGGTGATAATCAAGGCAAGTATAATTCTAAAAGAGTTGATATAAATAAAGAGGAGATGTATTTAGTTGATTTTTTCGGAGGTCTGAAGGATATTAATCTGAAAATTATTAGAGCTGTGGGAGAACCAGTTGATCGTTTTAAAGAAGATGCTCTTCGTATGATGAGGGCGGTTCGTTTCTCTTGTCAATTAAATTTTGAATTAGAGCCAAAAACAGAGAGAGCTATAAATAAAATGGCCGGGAGTATTAAATTTATTGCAAAAGAAAGGATTAAGGATGAATTAGTTAAAATATTATCATCAGACTCTCCGTCTGAGGGTATAGAAAGGTTGAAAGATTTTAAATTGTTACAGTATATAATACCCGAGTTGCTTTTAGGGGAGAAAATGCAGCAAAATCATCATCATATTTATACAGTTTTAAAGCATAATATATTATCTTTGAAATATTGTCCTAGTAAAAAGTGGCAAGTTCGTTTAGCAGCCTTGCTACACGATATTGGCAAACCAGCTTCGATGAAGATTGTTGATGGAAAAAGAACTTTTTATAATCATGAATATATAGGGACTAAGATTGCAAGAAAAATATTGGAACGTTTAAAGTTTTCTCGCGATGATACTGAGATGATTGTTAATCTGGTAAAAAATCACATGTTTTACTATAATGTGGGAGAGGTCACAGCAGCCTCAGTTAGGAGGCTTATTGCTAAGACCGGTAGAGAAAATTTAAAGGATCTAATAGATTTGAGAGTAGCTGACCGACTTGGCTCAGGAACTCCCAAGGCCATGCCTTACAAGCTTCGTCATTTGCAATATATGATGGAAAAAGTGCAAAATGACCCAGTTTCTGTTAAAATGTTAAAAGTTAATGGAGATATGATGATATCTGATTTAAAGATGTCTCCAGGCCCTAAAATGGGGGCAATTTTGGATGTCCTATTGGCAGAGGTTCTGGAAAGCCCAGAGTTAAACGAAAAGGATATCCTGGTGTCAAAAGTTAAGGAGCTTGATAAATTAAATTTGGAAGAATTGAGGGAGAGGGCTAGAGAGATTATAGAGGACAAGAGGGAGGAGGACGATAAAAATATTAAAAGAAAATTCAAGGTTTAAATTATGTTGTTGACTTGATATATTTAAGTTGTTATAATTGTAATACAAAGTATTACAATTAATTTTAAAAACATGAGAGAAGTTATTAATATTTCTTTACCGGCCACAATGGCAAAAACCGTTAAGATGGCCGTAAAGAGGGGTGAGTATGCTTCTACTAGTGAATTTTTCAGATCATTACTTAGAAGGTGGCAAGAAGAATTTTTGTTAGAGGAGCTTGAGGAAAGTAGATTGGAAATTAAAAATGGCAAAGGTAAAAAACTTAGATCACTTAAGGATTTAAGATGATGTTTTTATGGATATTATTTATAGTCAAAAGTTTTCTAAAGAGTATAAAAAGATTCCAGATAATATAAAGAAGTTAGCCGAAGATAAAGAGGTGTTATTTAGAAAAAACCCTTTTGATTTAAAATTAAAAACCCACAGATTGAGAGGTAAATTAAAGAGTTTCTATTCCTTTTCAATAGATTATAAGTATAGAATTATTTTTGAATTTTCAAAAGATAAGAAAAAGGTTTATTTTCATTTAATAGGTAAACATGATATATATAATTAATAAAAAATAATATGAAAAAAATATTCATTGTTTTTAGTTTGTTTTTATCAGTATTAGTTCTATCTTCTTGTAGTGTTGGCAAAGAAGCTAATATTCAAGAACCAGAATTAATTATTGATGGTTTTGTAATAAATGACTTGGATGATGTTAATTATCTAGGTTTTGGACCTATGGTTTCCGTTCCTGGCCCGATTGGAACATTTTCTGAATTAAACAATTATGTCTTTGAGGTTGTAGGCCCAAGAGATGCTGACAATATTATTGAAGAGCTTATTATTAATAACAGCGTCGTAGTTCAACCAGAGATTGCAAGTATTGAAGGGGTTGAATACGTTAAATGGTCTGAGGGTGTAGATTGTGATCAGAGAGCATTGGAAATTATAGGGTATGATAAAAATTATAAGTTATATAATATTAGCTGTTTGAATAATCAAGAATATGATTTTAATTATTTAGAATCTATTGCAAGCGATATTATTATTAATAAATCAATTTCAAGTATTAAAAATTAATTAGTATGAATAATAAATTTTTTCTTTTGATTTTTATATTGTTTTTGAGTGGCGTTGCTTTTTCAGTGTATTCAAGCGCTGAGCCAAAAAAAATTGAATATCAAAAAGATGATAATAAAAAAAATATGATTGAATTAAATAGAGATATTTTAGAAAAATATTCTCAAGCTGAATTTAAAACTAGCGAAGGTGATTTTGTTATAAAGTTCTTTAACGAGCAAATGCCAGAGACAGTGACTAATTTCTTAACTTTAGCTGAGAGTGGTTATTTTGATGGTATTAAGTTTCATAGGGTTATTGCCGACTTTATGATTCAAGGTGGTGACCCCTTAACTAAGGATGACTCATCTCTTGGTATGTGGGGTACAGGTGGTCCTGGTTATGCTATAGCTGACGAGCATGTTCCTGGTTTAAGTAATTTAAGAGGAACTATTTCTATGGCTAATTCTGGGCCTAATTCTGGCGGGTCTCAATTTTTTATAAATGTTAGAGATAATACATTTTTAGACTTTGACAAAGAACCTCTATCTAGCAAGCATCCTGTTTTTGGCGAAGTTGTTTCTGGTATGGATGTTGTTGATAAAATTTCTAATGTTTCAAGAGATGTAATGGATCGTCCAGAAAAACCAGTCATTATAGAGAAGGTTAATTTGATGAAATAAAGTTTATGAATATATATTTGGATAATGCAGCTACAACCAGGGTTGATAAGAGAGTTATAAAAAAGATGTTGCCTTATTTTGATAATAAATACACTAATGCCTCTTCCATTCATTTTCCTGGACAGGAAAATGATATAGAGATAAATAACTGCAAGAAGGAAATAGCTAGTGTTCTAAATGGGAACAGTCAAAATATTGTTTTTACATCTGGAGCAACAGAATCTAACAACCTAATAATCAAAGGGGTTATGAGGGCTAATGTTAATAAAGGTAAACACTTTTTAATATCAGCTATTGAACACCCATGTGTTATGGAGTCAGCCAGAGAGCTTCTGGGTGAAGGTTTTGAGTTTGACTATGTACCAGTTGATAAAAATGGTGTTGTTGTTTTAAGTGAATTGGAAAAAAAGATTAGACCTGATACTGTTTTAATATCTATTATGGCAGTTAATAATGAAATAGGCAGTATTCAGCCGATGATTGAGATTGGTAAAATAGCCAAGAGAAATGATATATATTTTCATACAGACGCTGTTCAAGCTGTGCCTTATTTAAAGATTGATATTAAGAAGTGGCAAGTCGATTTTTTAAGCTTGTCAGCTCATAAGTTTTATGGACCTAAGGGCGTTGGCTTAGCCTATATTGATAAAAATATCAAGATAAGGCCAATAATTGTTGGTGGTGGTCAAGAGGATGGTATAAGGGCTGGAACATATAACCTGCCAGGCATAGTGGGTATGACAGAAGCTTTAAAGTTGTCATATCAAGAGAGGGATAGTTATTTAAAGGAGGTTAGAAATATAAGAGATTATTTCTGGCAAGAAATAAAGAAGAAAATTAAAAATATTAATCTAAATGGTGATTTAAAAAATAGAACTCCCAATAATTTAAACATTATGTTTAAAGGAATAGAAGGGGAGGCTATATTAATAGATCTTTCACTTAAGGGTATCCATGTTTCTACTGGGTCAGCTTGTTCTGCTCAGAATTTAAGGACATCTTCCGTTATTAAGGCGTTGGGTGTTGAAGATGATTATATGAATAGTAATATTCGCTTCACCTTTGGTAGGTATAATAAGAAAAGCGAAGTGGATTATACTATTGATAAATTAATAAAAACAGTGGAAAGACTAAGGTCTTTTACACCGATTAAATAAATAATTAAATTTTAAGTATATGGCATTAAATTATAGTAAAGAAACATTAAAACACTTTAGAAATCCAAAGAATATTGGAGAAATAAAAAATCCAGATGCATTTGCCGAAGTTGGTAATATGGTTTGCGGTGATCAATTAGCCTTCACTTTAAAAGTGGAGAAAAATAAGATAAAAGATATTAAGTTTTTATCATTTGGTTGTGCTTCTAATATAGCCACTGCCTCAGTAATGACAGAAATGGTTAAAGGTATGACTCTTGAAGAAGCTAAGAAATTTGATTGGAATAAGATAGTTGGGGAACTTGAAGGGTTGCCAAGTCAAAAAGTTCATTGTTCCGTTCTAGCTGTTGAAGGTTTAAAGAAGGTGATATTAAATTACGAAGAAAAAAATAAAAAATAAAAAATATGAATTCTGTTTATCTTTATATTGTAGGTGCTTCATTCCTAACATCCTTAATTTCTCTTGTCGGTGTTTTGTTTTTAAGTTTTTCAACCGATAGGTTAAAAAGAATGTTGATGTTTCTAGTTAGTTTGTCTGCTGGATCTCTTTTAGGTGGAAGTTTTCTACACTTATTACCAGAATCTATAGAACACTCAATAGCGCATGGTCATAATCATTTTGATGGTATTTGGTATGGCGTTTTGTTTGGTATAATTATATTTTTTATATTAGAAAAAATAATTCATTGGCGCCATTGTCACATTCCAACATCAAGCGACCATATTCATCCTGTTGGTCCTATGAACTTAGCAGGAGACGCCTTGCATAATTTGATAGATGGAATGATAATTGCAGGTGCTTTTTTACTTGATGTTAGACTAGGAGTAGTAACAACCATAGCTGTTATTGCGCATGAGATACCGCAGGAAATTGGTGACTTTGGTGTTCTTATTCATGCTGGGTATAGTGTAAAAAAGGCTTTGTTTTTCAATTTTTTGTCGGGTCTTTTTTCTTTGATAGGTGCTATTTTAATTATATTTATAGGAACTTTTTCCGATAATTTTATTGATTTTATAATTCCAATAACCGCGGGTGGATTTATTTATATTGCTACAGCAGATTTAATACCAGAGTTAAAAAAAGAATGTGGAATATCTAAATCATTAAAACAATTACTAGGAGTATTTTTAGGAATTTCTTTTATGATTATTATTAAATTCTTTTTTCATATCCATTAATTATGTTTAGTAGATTAAAAGAGCATTTTTTAAAATTTGATTGGATAGTTTTTTCTTCAGTTTTATTACTGTCTCTTTTTGGCTTGGCAGAAATATATAGTGTGGCGCTAGGTAAAGAATCTTTTAGTTTGGATAATTTTAACAACCAAATATTATATATAGCATTAGGAATAATTTCTGTTTTTTTATTATCATTTATTGACTATAATGCTATTAAAAGTTTTAGTAATTATTTTTATGTATTTGGTGTTTTTATCTTAGTTTTGGTTCTTTTTGTCGGTAAGACAGCTAGGGGAACTACGGGGTGGTTTGAGGTTTTTGGTTTTAGTATTCAACCAGTTGAATTTGCTAAAATTATTTTAATAATATTTTTAGCTAGATTTTTTTCTAACACATCTTTAAGAGGCAGACCGTTCAAGATTTTTAGTATATCTTTTCTGGGATCTTTTTTCTTAATATTTTTAGTATTATTACAACCAGACTTTGGCCCTTCTGCCATTATGGCGGCATTTTGGTTTTTAATGTTTGTTCTTGCTGGCAACTTGAAATGGAAACATATATTGATTATAATTATACCCTTCATAGCTGTAGCATCTCTATCTTGGACTTTTTATCTGAAAGATTATCAGAAGAGTAGGATATTGGTGTTTTTAAATCCAGCTGAAGATTCTTTGGGCGAGGGTTATAATGTTTCTCAAGCTTTGATAGCTGTTGGTTCTGGAGGTTTGACTGGTAGAGGTATTGGATTTGGGTCTCAATCGCAACTTAAGTTTTTACCAGAGGCTCAAAATGACTTTATTTTTTCTGTTATTTCTGAAGAATTAGGCTTCCTAGGCTCATCTTTACTACTGTTGTTGTTCTTTATTCTGTTTTCCAGGTTGTTATTTTTAGTCAAGCGTATGAAGGATGATTTTTCTGTTTTTCTCATTTTGGGTGGCTTGGTCTTGATTTTTATTCAAATGTTTATTAATATTGGTATGAACATCGGAATAATGCCGGTTGTTGGTATATCCTTACCATTTGTTAGTTATGGTGGTAGCGCGACAATAGCCAGTTTTGTTTTGATAGGTTTAATACAGAGTGTTATAATCGGATCGAAGAATTAAATTAAATTAATAAAGTAATTAAAAGTTTAGAATAAGAAAATATTTATTCACTTTTATTTTTTAAAATTAAATATATGGATCTTAAATTAAAAGCAGAAAAAAGAGAGAGGAAAGAAAAATTAGAAAACGATTTTGTTGCTGGTGTTATCTATGGACCAAGCAGTGAGCCAGAGTCTTTAAAATTAAATCGCAATGAATTCGTTAAGGTTTATAAGGTTGCTGGTGAATCAAACCTTATTGAATTGGATTTTAACGGGAAAAAGGTTAACGTTTTAGTTAAGGACACTCAAAAACATCAAACAAAGGATAATTTTATTCACATTGATTTCTATGAGGTTGATATGACCAAGACAATTACAACAGAAATACCTTTGAATTTTGTTGGAGAATCTAAGGCTGTTAAGGCTTTAGGTGGTTTGTTGGTTAAGAATATGGACGAGCTGTCAGTTGAATGTCTACCTTTAGATTTAGTTGATCACGTTGATGTTGATATATCAGTTCTAGACGAGATTGGAAAATCTATTCACGTTGAAGATATTTCCATATCTTCAAAGATTAAAGTTTTTAACAATCCTAGAGATCTAGTTGCTTCAATTATTGAGCAAAAAGATGAGGATGACAAAAAGACCGAGGTTGCAGAAGTTAAAGTTGATGATTCAAAAAAGAAGGAAAGTGCTCCAAGCTCAACCGATAAAAAATAATTGTTATTTAGTTTAAACTTTTAAAAAAATATGCTAAGATTTGTTGCTAATAAAAAAATAGCTTTCATTTTCTTAGCATTTTTTTTATTTATAGCTAGTATTTCTAATGCGAGTGCTAGCACTAATATAGATGATCCATATTATGAAAATCAATGGTATTTAAAAAAAATTGGGTATAATTATGTTCATGATTATGGACTAAGAGGGCAATCACCTATAATAGCGGTTATAGACTCTGGAGTAGATATTGATCATCCTGATTTAGTTGGTAATATTTGGGTTAACAAGGGCGAGATTCCTAATGATGGAGTTGATAATGATTTAAATGGCTTTATAGACGATGTCTATGGTTGGAATTTTGTTGAAAATAATCCAAACCCTAGACCAATTATAAATAGCAGATCAAATGACGATGGTTTAAATCATGGAACAATGATAGCTGGTATTATTGCTGCTAAAACTAATAATGGCATTGGTATAAGCGGGATAGCCTCTAATTCAAAGATAATGGCCCTTAGAGCCCTGGATGATAAGGGGGAGGGCAAGGTAAATGATGTTATTAGGGCTATTGATTATGCTGTTAAAAATGGAGCAAATATTATTAATTTGTCTTTTTCTGGTGATGCATATAATAAAGCGTTTGAAGATGCTATTGATAGAGCTCATAGGGCTGGAGTTATAGTTGTTTCCGCTGTTGGTAATAAGAATTTTAATTTAAACCAGAATCTAGCCTATCCATCTTGCTTTACTTTTGACAGTTCTGAGAATGCTATAATTGGGGTTGCTTCTTTGGATACATTAAATCAGAAAGCTAGTTTTTCTTCTTATGGCTCAAACTGTGTAGATATTTCAGCTCCTGGTGTTAGTTTTTTCTCTACATCTTTTTATGACGAAGTGGAAAAAGACTATATTGAATATTTAGGCTATTGGTCTGGCACCTCAATGTCAGCAGCTGTTGTTAGTGGAGTGATAGCCTTGATTAAAGAAGTGAATCCTAAATTGAGTAAAAATGAAATTTTAGAAGTTCTTTTTAAGAGTTCTGATAACATTTCGATGCTTAACTCTAAATATGGAAGTGACTTAGGTTCCGGTAGTGTTAATGCTTTTAACTCTGTTCGTTGGGCTGATGAAAAGTGGGATAATATGAATGGTAAGTTTTTATTATATCCACAAAATAAAGTTGAGAATTATAGCTCTAGTGAAAATCCATATAATTTTAAAATAGTTAATAATAAATATGATTTCGTCGATAGCCTTAGTTTAGATGAAAATAATTTTTATAATAAAACAAGCATCACCATTGGAGATGTTGACGGTGATGGTCTGTTAGATATAGTTATTGGTTCTGGGCTGGGAGATTCTCCCTATGTTAAAATATTTGACATCAAGGGTAATTTGAAGGGGCAATTTTTCGCCTATGACGAAAAGTTTAAAGGGGGAGTAAATGTTGCTCTAGGTGACATAGATGGAGATGGAAGTTTAGATATAGTAACTGGAGCTGGGCCAGGTGGAGGTCCTCACGTTAGAATATTTGACATCAAGGGTAATTTGAAGGGGCAATTTTTCGCCTATGACGAAAAATTTAAAGGGGGAGTAAATGTTGCTCTAGGTGACATAGATGGAGATGGAAGTTTAGATATAGTAACTGGAGCTGGGCCAGGTGGAGGTCCTCACGTTAGAATATTTAACTCTAGAGGAATATTAACTGGTCAGTTTTTTGCTTATGAAAATAATTTTCACGGAGGAGTTAAGGTTGCCGTGGCTAATATTTATGGCAGTGATACCAAGAGAAATAAGGAGATAGTAGTTGCTCCTGGTGCTGGTAGATTAGCCGAGGTTAAGATTTTTGATAATTTTGGGAAAGAGAGAAAAAGTATAGTTGCATATTCTGACAAGTTTAAAGGAGGGGTAAATTTGTCTGTTGCTGACATAAATAAGGATGGCCTTGATGAAATAATAACCGGGGCTGGGCCAGGTGGAGCTCCTCATGTTAGAGTTTTTGATGGTGGGGGAAAGCTTGCTAAGTCTTTCTATGGCCTAGATGTTAGTTTTTCAGGTGGTATTATTCCTGTATATATAGAAGATTATAAGCAAAACGTTGATTATTAACTCGTAAAAGTGTATAATGTTATTATTAAAATTAAAATATTATTATGTCCCCAGTAATTTTTGATAAAAAAAATATATTAGTTCTAGGTGGCGCTGGATTTATAGGGTCTAATCTTTGTGACGAATTATTAAAAGAAAATAAGGTTATTTGTGTTGATAATTTTTGTAGCAGTACTGCTAAAAATATAGAACATTTATTACCTAATCCTAATTTTGTCTTTATAAATCATGACATGAATAACGAATTGAATTTAGAGACTTTGCAAGAGTTGGATAAATTTAAAATATCTTTTCAGGGTATTCAGGAGATATATAATCTAGCATGTCCAATGTCTCCTAAGAATTTTGACAAAAATAAAGAGATTATAGTTTTAGCCAATTCTTTGGTTATTAAAAATGGTCTTGATATAGCATTGAAGTATAAGTCTAGCTACATGCACTTTTCTTCTTCTGTTGTTTATGGTTTACGTAAGAATGGTGAGAATAACAAAAAAGTAAAAGAAGACTATATAGGAAGCGTTGATTTTTTAAGCAGTAGGGCTTGCTATGATGAAGGAAAGAGGTTCGCTGAAACTTTGATTAATACATACAAAGAAGTTCATGGCCTAGATACAAAGATTATAAGAGTTTTTAGAACTTATGGACCGAGAATGGCCTTAAGAGATGACCAAATGCTTCCTGATTTTGTTAATAATGCTTTAAATAATGATGATATAGTTATATTCGGTGATAATGACTTTTCCTCAACACTATGCTATGTTGATGATATTATTGATGCAGCTATCAAGGTTATGAGATCAAATCAGAGTGGGCCATACAATGTTGGTTGCGAAGTTGACGTTAGACTGTATGATGTTGCTAGAATGATTATAGATATAACTGATTCAAAATCAAAAATAGTTTTTGAAGAGAGCAAATTGTTTATGTCTGAATTATTTATACCTGATACCTATAAAATTAGAAATGATTTTGGCTGGATGCCAGTTGTAACATTGGAGAACGGTTTGAAGAAGGCTATTTTAGATTTACAGGCAAATAAGCAGATGAGAAGCTTTTAAATCGCAGCTCTTGCTATTTTTTTAAAAATGATGTATAATTATATTGTTTGAAACAAGACTTTGTTCTAATAGATTCTTACGCGAGTTAAGCTTAGTGAGAGAGAGTTAGATAGAGGGTCGACTTGTTTTTTTTATTTAACGTAAGAATGTTTACCATGAAAAAATTATTTGTAGGAAGCCTACCTTTTTCTACCAGAGAAGATGAATTGAAAGATTTATTTTCACAAGCTGGTACTGTTGAGTCAGCTATTATCATTATCGATAAAATGACTGGCAGATCAAAGGGTTTTGGTTTTGTTGAGATGTCTTCTGAGGAAGAAGCTCAAAAAGCTGTTTCAATGTTTGACGGTTCTGATCTTGGTGGAAGAAATATCGTTGTTAACGAAGCTAAGCCACAAGAAGATCGTCCTCGTTTTGACAGGAGATAGTATATAAAATTAAATAGCCCTTTACAGGGCTATTTTTTTTATTGTATAATTAAACCATATGACATTAGATTTATTAAAAGAAGCTTTTAAGGATAAACCAAGTTTTAGACTTAAGCAAGCTATAAAATTAGTTTTTCAAGACTTTATAGAGGATTGGGATGAGGCCTCTGTTTTTTCTATTGATCTTAGAAAGGAGTTAAATAAAAAAATACCTCTAAATATAAAATCTGAGATATTTCTATCTAGGGATAAGAAATCTGGGAAAGCAATAATACAATTAATTGACGGATCAATGGTTGAGGTTGCTCTTATGAGTCACAAAGATAATAGAAACACTGTTTGTGTTTCATCTCAGGTTGGTTGTCCATTAGCTTGCAAATTCTGCGCTACAGGCAAGATGGGATTTAAAAGGAATCTGGACTATAGTGAGATTTTAATTCAAGTCTTGTTTTGGGCTAGACATTTAAAGGCAAGAAACTCTAGAGTTACTAATATTGTTTTTATGGGGATGGGAGAACCTCTTTTAAACTATGAAAATGTTTTTAAGTCTATAAAATTCTTGCACGATAAAGATTTTTTCAATATTTCATCTA
>JBAYSI010000005.1:0-22156 GCA_041676225.1 Patescibacteria group bacterium
GGAGTCGAAATCATGTTCTCGCTATCAGCTAATGCCAGACCTATTCTTTTTTCACCCCAATCAACACCTAAATATTTTTTCATCCTAATTATCGGTTAATATAATATTACCATCTTTTAAAATGGCTACTGTGTGCTCATAATGAGAACTTAAGGATTTGTCAGCTGTCAAAAAGGTGTAATTATTTTTATCAACCCTAACATTAAGTCTCCCAGCATTAATCATCGGCTCTATAGCTATAACCATACCTGGTTTTAATTTAATATTTTCCCTATCCCTCTCATTAATAGCATAATTAAAGACATTTGGCTCTTCATGAGCCAAATAACCAACACCATGACCAACTAAGTCCCTAACAACACTAAAACCATTTAGCTCAACAAAAGATTGAATTGCTCTACCAATATCGTTTAAAGTATTCCCCGGTTTAGCTTTCGATATTCCAATCATTAAAGCCTCTTTTGATATATCTATAATCTTTTGAGCTTCTTTTGATATTTTACCGACTGCAACAGTTCTACACATATCAGTATAGAATCCTCCCCCCTTAGAGCGGTGATTAAATGGAATATTGTTCTTTTCGGCCTCTTCTCTAGTTTGAAGTGGCCACTCCATACCAATATCTAGACCAACTATATCACCCTCTTTCAAAACCCTATCAGGCAAAGAAGCTCCATGTACAACCTCGTCGTTTATAGAGACACACAAAGCAGATGGAAAATATATACCACCACCCATTGGATAATCCTTAAAAGCTGGCCTACCATTAATCTCTTTCATCATACTAAGTGCCATATCTTCCAAAAATTCACTACTAACGCCAGGCTTAACTTCCGCCGCTATCTTGTCTAATATCCTAGAAAGTATTTTTCCACCTTCTCTAATTATTTTTATTTCCTCAACTGTTTTTAATTCAATCATTTTTTTAAGCTCTAATAATAACAAACGCCATATAGGCTGAATATAATAAAAGCAATATAATACCCTCTTTTTTTGTAAAATGGTTCTTTTTACCCATATAAACAAGAGGAATTAATAGCATGCTAACACAAATCATAAAAATTATATCAAAATTCATAATAGGATTAAACGCTATAGGGCTAATAACAGCACTAAGACCCAGAATCCAAAGAATATTAAATATATTAGATCCAACAATATTTCCAACGGCCATACCAGCCTGATTCTTTCTAGCCGCAACAACAGAGGCTGCCAACTCTGGCAATGAAGTGCCTATTGCTACAACAGTTAAACCTATAAAGGCTTCACTTAACCCAAAAAGATGGGAAATATTAACAGCACTATTTACTATAAATCTTCCACCAACAAACAAAGCTAAGATACCACCCAAAATCATTAATATTGATTTACAATTAGTGTAAGCTTTGACTTCTTCGGATTCATCCTCTTCCGACTTGTTCTTGGCTATACTAAATGTGTAGTACAAGAATATAGAAAAAAATGCTATAAGTATTAAACCACCAGATCTAAACAAACCATTATCGCCAAGGCCATTAATCATTGTGCTGTTTATTAAAATAAAAAGAACAACAGCTGCTAAAATAGAAAATGGTATTTGCTTCTTAATAATTGAGCCGTGAACCTTTAAATCAGCAAACAAAGCTGATACACCCAATATTAAAAGTATATTTGTTATATTTGATCCAACTATGTTACCCATTCCTATATCAGAATTTCCATTAATAGAAGCTAAAACATTAACTATAAGCTCTGGGGCCGATGTACCAAAAGCTATAACCGTAAGGCCAATCATCAGACTAGACAAACCAAACTTTTTGGCTATAGAGGCTGAACCATCAACCATTATATCAGCTCCCTTGATCAATAAAAAAAAGCCAACAATCAATAATAAGATGTCCACAAACATATTTTTTATTTATAATTATCTAAAATCTTTTTAAAATCAGCCGCATCCTGCTTTGTTGTTTTTGAGGATTCGGCGAACTCTCTAGCAGCTCTAACCCTAGTTGAGTAAGGGATTTTACCATCCCTTCTAATTGTTGGAATTAACTTATTAAAAATTTTTATAGCTAATTCCTTATTATTGCTAAGATTCGAGAACTGGCCATGTCTTGTAATATCAGAAAGCTTACGGGCAAAACCGCTTGATCCAGACATTCTAAAAGAGTTACCTCCTTTTGGTAGTTTATTTAATGGCATATATTTAATAATAGCAACAAAAAAAACAAAAAACAAGGACAACCTTGTCTTTTGATATATACACTGATTTTAAAATATAATCTTAAATTCCGTCGTAATCTCTCATGCTAATTTGAGCCTCTATTTGTTTTATAGTATCAATAACAACAGAAACAACGATAAGCATACTTGTACCTCCAATAGCTAAGGCTTGCATTCCTGTAAAATATTGCATAACCAAAGGTAAAACAGCTATCAAACCTAAGAATAATGAACCTGTTAATAATATTCTACGACTAATACCTTGCAAATATGAACTAGTGTGTCTTCCAGGTCTGATACCAGGAATAAAGCCACCTTGTTTTTGTAAATTTTCTGCTATTTGATCTGGCTTGAATATAACCTCTGTATAGAAATATGTAAAACCAACTACTAAGACAAAATATATAATTCCGTAAAAGAATTGATTTTCAAATACCTTTATAATCCATTGAGAAAAATTAGCTAAAGTTGTAATACTAGAAGAAACAAAGAATTTGGCAATCATTGACGGGAATATAACAACGGAAATAGCGAAGATAATAGGGATAACACCGGCAGCATTAACTCTTAAAGGTAAATGTGTTCCTGAGCCACCAAAAGCCCTACTTCCTCTTATTTGCCTAGCATATTGAACCGGTATATTTCTTTGTCCTTCATTTATAATAACTATACCAACAACAGTAACCAAAGCTATAAAGACAAAACCAATCAACATAAATAATTGAGATTGATCAAAGCTAACAGCTATTCTCTGCACTGCTGTAGGTAAACTTGCAATAATACCAGCAAAGATTAACAATGAAATACCATTACCAATTTTCTTTTCTGATATTAATTCACCAATCCACATTAAGAATATTGTACCAGCAGTAACTGTTATAATAATACTAAATAAATCAAAGAAACCAACATTATCCATAACTCCAACACCAGAATTCCTTAATAAAGTAATCATACCGTAAGCTTGAACAACTGCAAGTGGAACTGTTGCTATTCTAGTCCATGTATTTATAGTTTGTCTACCTGACTCCTCTTTTTGCATCTCTTCCAACTTGGGAACTATCATTCCAAGTAATTGGAATATAATTGAAGATGTAATATAAGGGGCTATACCCATCATAACAATAGAAAAATTGTCCATGCTACCACCAGAAAACATATTCAACATCCCTAAAAACTGATTAGATGAAAATATTTCTCTCAGAGCTTCAACGTTTATACCAGGAACTGGGATATGGGCAAAAAGCCTAAAAATAACTAACATTAATAGAACGAATAGGATGTTATTTCTTAAGTCTCTAATTTTCCAAATTTTTTCTATTTTTTCAAACATATAAAATTATTATTTTTCTAATGATTTTTTAACACTTTCACTCATCTTTACCTTTTCAAACTTTAAACCTTTCAACTTTAAAGACCCTTCTCCTAGAATCTTAACAGGTTGATCTTTTTTAGAAATTAACTTCTTTTCATATAAAGACTCTGGACTAACTACATCATTATCTTTAAAGTTATCATTTAAATCTTTAACGTTAACAACCTGGTTACTTGGATAAAGAGATTTAAAACCTCTAACTTTTGGTATTTTTAAAAGACTTTGCTTCATACCCAATCTTTTTAATCTACCCTTGCCTGAACCAGCTCTTGATTTTTGACCTTTTAGACCACGACCACTGTAAGTACCTAGACCAGAAGCATTACCCCTGCCTAAAACTTTTCTCTTTTTTGTTGTGCCTTTGTCTTTTTTTAAATTATTCAAAGTGATCATATTTTTATAAAAATTATTTTATCTTTTATTTTTTTTCAACTTTTTTTAAGACTTTCTTTTCCTCTGTTTTTTTAACTTCTTTTTTTACCTCTTTATCTTTAATATTGACCCTTTTCTTTAGTTGAGATAAGCACATTACAGTACATTTTGCATTATTAACCTTATTGTTTGTACCTAATATTTTACAAGTAATACTCTTAACTCCCGCTAAATCCAAAATAACACGAACAACACCACCTGCGATAACACCCCTACCCTTTGAAGATGGTTTTAAGATTATTTTAGCTGAACCAAATTTACCTCTAATTTCATGAGGAATTGAATCATTATAAATAGGTACTTCTACTATATCCTTCTTAGCATTGTTTACAGCCTTATTAACAGCTAAAGTAACGTCAGCACCTTTTCCCAAGGCTACAGCAACTCTTCCTTTTTTATCACCAATAGCAATACAAACTCTAAAGCTCATTCTTTTACCACCCTTCATAACCCTAGTAACACGAGCAACGTCTAAAATTCTTTGCTCAAACTCTTCTTTTGGTTTTGGGCTGAAACGACGACCCCCTTTAGCACCAAAAGTTCTTTTCTTTTCAAAACCTTCTCCTGGTTTAGAAAAATTATTTGTTGGTGATACGGATCCTGCTTCTTGTTGTTGTTGTTTTTTTTCTTCCGACATAATATTTTTAACTTATAAGAAATAAATAAATTATATTTTAAAACTTTAATCCAGCTTCTCTAGCTCCATCAGCAACAGCTTTTACTCTACCATGATATTTATAACCACTTCTGTCAAAAACTATCTCTGAAATATTTTGTTTTAAAGCTTTCTCTCCTAATATTTTACCCATAGCCAAACTTTGCTCTACTTTAGTAAGCTTTTCAGAGCCTTTCAACTCCTTAAAGTTAACACTAGCTAAAGTCTTACCAATTGAGTCATCTATCAATTGAATAAACATTCCCTTGTTAGATCTAAAAACACTCAATCTAGGTCTAGAGCTTGTTCCTGAAATTTTAAATCTAATCTTAACCTGTCTTCTGATTTTTTTATTTCTTGCTTCTTTTTGCTTGTTCATATATCAAAATTTATTTTAAAAAATTATTTAGCACCAGCAGTTTTACCAGCCTTCCTCCTGATAGTTTCATCAGAATATCTAATACCCTTTCCTTTGTAAGGTTCTGGTTTTCTAAGTTTTCTAATTTGAGCAGCAACTTCTCCGACTGATTGCTTGTCAATTCCTGCTATAGTCAAACTATTGCCCTCAGCTAAAGCTGAAATTCCATCTGGTAAAGGAAATTCTATTGGATGAGAAAAACCTAAATTCAAATTAACTTTATTACCAGAAACTGCAACCTTGTAACCAACACCCTTGATTTCTAATTTCTTTTCATATCCCTCATTAACACCGACAACCATATTATTTACAAGAGCTCTGTAAAGACCCCAAAGAGATTTATCTTTCTTGTTTTCTGGATCAACAACACTAACAATAATCTCATCATTTTCATATTTAAGCTTAACTTCTTTAACTAAGCTTGTCTTTAATTCACCTTTTGGACCCTTGATCTTTACAGATTTCTCGTCAATCTTAACCTCGGTTCCGTTTGGTATTTTAATTGCTAATTTTCCTAGTCTTGACATAATAGTGGTATCTTATGATTAAAATATTGAAAATAATTTTAAAACACTTATTTTAAATTAATAAATTTCACAAATAAATTCTCCTCCCAAGCTACTTCTTCTAGCCTCTCTGTTAGTCATCAATCCTTGTGGGGTAGAAATAATAGCTATACCTAAACCATTTAAAACTTTAGGTAACTCATCTTTTCCTACATAAACTCTTCTTCCCGGTTTGCTAATTCTCTTTAAAGAACTAACCACGCTCTTGCCTTCTGAATCATATTTCAAAACTAATCTGATTTGATCAAACTTTGAACTCTTATTCTTTTGCAACTCTTGTCCTCCAGGAATTATCTCAGCCTTAGCTATATATCCCTCTTTTTCTAATATTTTAGCCATATTAAACTTTATTTTACTCATTGGTAAAACAACTTCTGCCTTTCTTATTATAGAGGCATTTCTAATTCTGGTTAACATGTCTGCGATTGGATCTATCATAGTATTTTAATTAAATAAAATTGTAAATATTGATTTATAATTAAATAATAAATTTACCAACTTGCTTTCTTAATTCCTGGTAAATCGCCATTATCAGCTAATTCTCTAAAACAAATACGACATAAATCGAAATCTCTCATATATCCCTTGTTTCTACCACATCTCCAACATCTGTTAATTTTTCTTGTAGAGAATTTTTCTTTTTTATTCGCTTTTACAATCAATGCTTTTCTAGCCATAATATAAATAAATTAAATAATTATTTCTTTTTTTCATCCTTTTTAAAAGGAAATCCTAATAACTTATACAGTTCAAAACCTTCTTCTTTATTATTCGCGCTTGAATCAACTATAACTTCTAATCCGTGAATATTGTTAATATCTTCCACTCTAACTTCAGGAAAGGCTGAGTTTTCTTTAAAACCAATAGCCAAATTACCTTGTTTGTCAATAGCCTTAGCTGATATACCACGAAAATCTCTAACTCTCGGGAATGTTACGTTAACAAGCTTATCTAAAAAGCTATACATTCTGTCACCTCTTAAAGTAACCATAATTCCGATAATCATACCCTCTCTTATCTTAAAAGATGAAATTGATTTTTTAGCTTTAGTAAACACTGGTTTTTGTCCAGAAATTCTTATTAAGGTTTTTTCGATATTACTTATATAATCCTTATCTTTAACCCTCTTACCAAAACCAACATTGATAACAACTTTTTTAACTTTAGGTACTAAAAGGTTGTTAGAATATTTGAATTTATCTTTTAACTCTGGAATTATTTCTTTTTGATATTTTTCTTTTAAAGTCATAATAATTATTTTAATATAATTTTAATTAATCTATGGTTTCTTCACACTTCTTACATACTCTAAACTTTCTATCCTTTCCACCCTCTTCTGATTTAACAATCTTATGTGAAACTCTTGATGTTTTGCCACATTTAGGACAAACCAAGGCAAGATTTGAAATGTTCACTAAACCAGGAAATTCTATTCTTTGGCCTTTTTCTCCTTGCTTTTGAGGTCTTAAATGTTTTATTAAAATATTTAAACCCTCAACGCTAGCCCTTCCTTCTTTAGGGAAAATTTGCAAAACCTTTCCAGTCTTTCCACTGTCTTTTCCTGCTAGTATTTTTACTTTATCACCTTTTTTTATTTTCATATTAAAATATTTAACTTAATAATATAACTTATAGAACCTCGGGAGCTAAAGATGCAATCTTTGGAAAGCCAGCTCTTCTAACTTCTCTGGCTATAGGACCAAAAATACGACTTCCCTTTGGATCTTTCTTTTCCTTATCAATAATAACACAAGCATTATCATCAAATCTTAAGTATGTGCCATCCTTTCTTCTGATTTCTTTTTTAGTTCTAACAATAACAGCTCTGACAACGTCACTCTTCTTGATAGGCATATGAGGACTAGCTGATTTAACAGTAGCAACAATAATATCACCAACTGCAGCATATCTTCTCTTGTAACCACCTAAAACTCTAATACATAGAACCTCTTTGGCGCCTGAATTGTCAGCAACTTTTAATCTACTTTCTACTTGTATCATATATTTAAAAACAATTAAAAAATTAAACTATTTTGAATTAATAACTCTCCATTTTTTGTCCTTACTCAAAGGTCTGCACTCAACAAATTCAACCTTGTCATCCACCTTGTAATCATTATTTTCATCGTGAACTTTATATTTGGTAGTAGATGTGTATCTTTTTTGATATTTCTTATTGATCTTAGCAACGTCAACTGAAACAACTATAGTTTTGTCAGCTTTGTCACTAACGACAACACCGGAAAATTTCTTTCTAATAACTTTTTGTTCTTTTTTGTTTTCCATATTTTTATTTATTTATTCTCTTCGTTTTTTTTATTTTCTACTGCCGAAACATTATCATTAGAATTTAATAAGGTTAAAATTTGGGCAATATTTTTTTTAATATTCCTCATCTCTCTAACATTCTTTAATTGACGATTAGACTCCTTAAATCTAAGAGATCTTAATTCGCCTCTTGATTTTGCCAAAATAGCATGCAGGTCAGATTCTTTTTTATTTTTTAATTCTTTAAATTCCATATTTTAACTTCTTATTTTTTAATATAATATTAATCTTTTTTAATGATTTTACATTTAACTGGCAATTTATAAGCAGCTAAAGTTAAAGCTTTCATTGACTGTTCTTCTGACAATCCATCAATTTCGTACATAATCATCCCTGGTTTAACTATGGCAACATAATGATCAACACTACCCTTACCCTTACCCATAGGAATTTCCCCGCCTTTTTGAGTTATTGGTCTGTCAGGAAATATTCTAATCCAAGTTTTTCCAGTCTTTTTTGTATATTTAGCAATAACCCTTCTAGTAGCCTCAATTTGACGTGATGTTATCCATGAAGGCTCAAGACTTTTTAAACCATAAGAACCGAAGTCAAGATTAAGCAAGCTACTAGCTTTACCACCTCTTTTGGCTTTATGAGTCTTTCTATGTTTTGTTTTTTTCGGCATTAACATATTGTTGTCAGTATTATTTATTATTATTGTTTAAAGTTTTCTTTATCTTTAAAAACTTCACCCTTATACACCCAAACCTTAATCCCAATAGCACCATAAGTAGTGCTAGCGACTCCTCTAGCGTAATCAATATTAGCCCTCAAAGTACTTAAAGGTAATTTACCAGAAATTAATTTTTCACTTCTAGCAATTTCAGCACCATTAAGTCTTCCAGATACAAGAACTTTAACACCCAAAGCTCCAGCTCTTTCAACTCTAGAAATAGCTTGTTTCATAACCTTTCTAAAAGGAACTCTCTTTTCTATTTCAAGCGCTATTGATTGAACATTAATTTGAGCACTTAAAGCTGGGTTATCAACCTGCTTTATGTTTAAATTTATATCACCAACTCTAACCTTCATTGGATTTGATAAAAACTTTCTGTGAATATTTTTTTTCAAATCTTCAACTCCGTTACCACCTCTACCGATAATAACACCAGGTTTAGCTGTATAAACATCAATAGAAATCTTACCTGAACCTCTGCTTATTTCAACTTTATCAATACCAGCTTCTCTAAACTCTTTTAAAATGTATCTTCTAATAGAAACATCTTGTTTAACATTTTTTATATAATCATTACCTGAACTAAACCAAGCTGAATGCCAAGTTCTAGTAATTCCCATTCTTATTATTTTTGGATTTATTTTTTTACCCATAAGTTTATGATATCGTTTATTTTAAAATATAAAACTATAATTAACCTGCTTTTCTTCTAAATACTTTTGCAGAAAAATTCTCAGAAGAGGCCTTAGCTTTTGCGCCTTCTTTCTTAGAAACAGATTTGTCATCTTTTTTACCTGACTTTGATTCTTTTGCTAAGTCATCTAATTTAACTGGAGCTTCGGCTTCAACCTTCTTAGCTTCTTTTTCACCACTGTCAATTATTTCTCCTAATATTACTGTGATATGACTTAACTTATTTCTTAAAACAGTTGCTCTTCCATGAGCTCTCGGTAACCATCTTTTTAAAACTCTACCTTCATCAACCTTGATCTCTTTAATAATTAAATTTGATTTTTCTAAACTATAATTATTAGTAGCATTGGCAATAGCTGACTCTAAAAGTTTTAAAGTTGGTTTAGCAGCCTTCTTGTTTAAAAATCTTAATTGATTTGCAGCTTTTTCTACTCCCAAACCACGAATTAATCCAGCAACTAATCTAGTCTTTCTTGGTGATATTCTTAAATGTTTTAAACTCGCTTTAACTTCCATATTATTTTATATTACTTTATTTATTGATTTAATAAATTACTTTTTAGCTTGAGTTTTAGCCATCTTACCACCATGACTAACAAATTTCTTTGTTATAGAAAACTCACCTAATTTATGACCAATCATGTTTTCAACTATATACACAGGAACATGTGTTTTTCCGTTATGAACTCCAATTGTCTTACCAACCATTTCTGGTGTTATAGAGCAAGACCTATCCCAAACCTTAATAACAGTTTTATCATCTGGAGACATAGCTTTTATTTTAGCTAAAATTCTCTGATTAACGTATGGTCCTTTTTTTAAACTTCTTGACATAATATTATAACATTAAATTATCTTATTTTTTCTTTTTAGATGGTCTCCTTTTAACAATCATCTTACTTGATCTCCTTTTCTTTCTAGTCTTAACACCCATAGCAGGTTTACCCCACTTTGTTTTAGGTCTCTTAAGACCAATTGGTTGTTTACCTTCACCACCACCATGAGGATGATCAACTGGATTCATAGCAGTACCTCTAACTGTTGGTCTAATTCCTAAATGTCTCTTTCTTCCAGCTGAACCAACTTTAAAGTGTATTCTATCTGGATTACTAACTTGCCCAACAGTACACATACACTCTTTCTTTATCAATCTAATTTCACCTGATGGCATTTTAACTTGAGCATATTTACCTTCAACACCCATAACTTTAACTGAATTACCAGCACCTCTAGCAATTTTAGCACCTTCTCCTGGATTAAGTTCAACGTTATGAATAGGAACACCAGCCGGTATAAATTTCAAAGGCATAGAATTTCCTGTTTTTATTTCAATTAACTCCTTTGAACTAATAATTACATCACCTTCCTTTAAAGAAACTGGCGCTATTATATATCTCTTTTCTCCGTCATTATATGAAAGAAGAGCGATACGTGGACCACGATTTGGATCGTATTCAATAGTTTTAACTGTTGCTGGAATATCAAATTTATCTCTTTTAAAATCTATAATTCTAATGTATCTCTTAGCTCCACCACCACGATGTCTTACAGTAATTTTACCTTGATTATTTCTACCACTTTTCTTCTTTTTGATAACTAAAAGACTTTTTTCAGGTTTAACCTTACTAATATCTGAAAAATCATCATAGGTAGCGTGACGTCTCTTTGGTGTATTTGGTTTTACTTTTTTTATAGCCATATGTGTATTAAATTTATAATTTTTGGACTAAATCAATTTAATTTTAAACTCCTTCGTAAATAGAAATTGTTTCACCTTTTTTAAGAGTAACAATCGCCTTTTTAGAATCTTTTCTTCTTCCAGTTATTTTTCCTCTAGTAATAACCTTTCCTTTACTTTTAATAATATTAACACTAACTGGCTTTACTCCGTAAACCTCATAAACAGCCTTAGCTACGTCTATTTTATTAGCATTAATTGACACTATGAATACGTATTGGTTTAAAGCTCCTAAGTCTGTAGCTTTTTCTGTTATAGCTGGCTTAACTAATACTCTGTAAGCTATTTTTCCTCCAGCATTTTTAGCATCAATCTTGGTTTCACCTTCAGCATAGAGATCTTTCATTGACTTCTCCTCTTTTGTGTTCTTGTCGTCAGAATCGTTTGTATTTTTATTATTAAACATTCCCATATATTTTAAAATTTTTAATTATTCTATTCTTTTGAATATACTTCATCTATCTTCTTAACAGCCTCTTGACTAAGAATAAAATTCTTTTTAGCTAATAAGTCAATAATGTTTATATTCTCTAAATTAATAATCTCAACTCCTGATAAATTTCTAGCTGAATTAAGAACCTCTTTATTCTTACCTTCATTAATAATCAAGATACTCCTCTTGCCAGCATTGTCTTTTAGGTTTGATTCTAAGTTTTTTAAAATAGAATTCATTTTACTGGTTTTAAACTCGCCCATTTCCAACTTATCAAAAACTACAAGTGAGTCATTTTTAGCTCTATCTGAAAAAACCATCATTAAAGCCTTTTGCTTCATTTTCTTATTTATCTTTTTTGTAAAATTACGATCTTTTCTAGGTCCAAAAGTAACACCACCACCTACCCAGATAGGAGATCTGCTTGAACCAGCTCTAGCTCTACCAGTACCCTTCTGTTTCCATGGTTTTTTTCCACCACCTCTAACCTCTGCTTTTGTTTTAGTGTGAGCTAATACCTGTCTTTCGTTAGACATTTGAGCGACTAAAGCTTGATGAATTAAGTCTGGATTTGCCTCTAAAGCGAAAACTTTATCTGACAATTTAACCTCTCCGACCACCTTAGCTTCTTGATTGTAAACGTTTATTTTAACTGACATAATATTTTAAATCAAATTTAATTAATTATTTTTCTTCGACAGGAGTCTCTTCAACTGGAGCCTCTTCAACAGTAGGAGTCTCTTCTTCACTAGAAGCAACTTCTTCTACTACATCAACTTTTTCTTCTTTTATTTCAGAATTTAAATCCTTCAGAATTATTTCACCATCACCTTTTACCATAACCAAAGAATTAACTGCTCCGGCAATAGCACCCTTAATGAATAAAATATTATTTTCTAGATCTATATCAACAACTTCTAAATTTTTAACAGTAACCCTGTCTCCACCCATTCTACCTCCCATTTTTGTTCCTTTAAAAACATGAGCAGGTCCTTTAGCACCAATAGAACCAGAAGCTCTTAATTGATCCTTATTACCATGAGTCTTTTTTGTTCCTGAAAATCCATGTCTTCTAACAACACCTTGAAAACCTTTTCCTTTTGATGTGCTAACAACACTTACTATATCACCAATAGAAAAACTTGAAGCATCTATAAATTTACCAGTTTCTATATTACTAACATCATTAACTCTAAACTCCCTTAAGAAGGCAACGTTATCTCTTGAAATAGCTTTCTTTAAATGACCCTTAACTGATTTTGAAATATTTTTAGCCTTTCTCTCTCCGTAAGAAACTTGAATAGCCTTATAAGAGTCGGACTTATCATCTTTAACTTGAGTAACAAAACATGGCCCAGCTTGAACGGCTGTACAAGGGATAACCTTGTCATCAGACCAGATTTGAGTCATATTCATTTTTTTTCCTAATATAAATTTCATATATAAAAATTAATAAATTATCCAAAATAAAAAAACTGGTATCAACAAAAACCAGTAGTAAAAACTCTATTATACTAGTTTATTCGTCTTTGTTGAAAATATTACCTCCTCTAAAAATGATATTAAAATCTTTAAGCTACTTTCTTTTTATCTTTCTAAAAAGAGTTTTCAAAAAAATGTTAAATCAATTAATTCCAATTTAAAAAAATTGTATTACTTAAAAATACTAACAGATATATATTAATCCATTTTTATTTCTAAGTCAACCCCTGAAGGCAAAACTAAACTTGTCAAATCTTCAATAGTCTTAGCTGATGGTTCAACTATATCTATCAATCTCTTATGTGTCCTAATTTCGTACTGATCTCTAGCATTTTTATGAACGAAAGTTGAACGATTAACTGTATATTTCCTCTTTTCAATAGGAAGTGGTACAGGACCAAAAACTTTTGAATCAGTTCTTAAAGCAGTATCAATAATAGTTTTTGATGCTTGGTCAATAATCTTGTGATCAAATGCTTTAATTTTGATACGAATTTTTGTTTTGAAGTCACCACTGTCTTTTTGGGTGTTCTTTTTTTTACTTTCAGCCATATAAATTTTTATATCAAGTTGATTAAAAGAATTATATTATCTTTGTTCAACTCATTTCTTATTTTAAATAAACACTACAAGCCCGCTTTCTAAAAAGCGGGCTTAAGTAACTACTTAATAATTTTAGCAACTACACCAGCTCCAACTGTTCTTCCACCTTCACGAATAGCAAATCTTTGCTTTTCTTCTAAAGCGATAGGAGCGATTAACTTAACTACCAAATTAACAGTGTCTCCAGGCATAACCATTTCAACTCCTGCTGGTAATTCAACTTCACCAGTAACGTCAGTTGTTCTGATGTAGAATTGAGGTTTGTAACCTTTAAAGAAAGGTTTGTGTCTTCCTCCTTCATCCTTGCTCAAAACATAAACTTCAGCTTCGAATTCAGTATGAGGAGTAACTGTTCCAGGTTTAACTAAAACTTGTCCTCTTTCAATTTCGTCTTTCTTTGTACCTCTAAGAAGTAAACCAGCATTGTCACCAGCTTCTCCTCTATTTAAAGACTTGTTAAACATCTCTACTCCAGTAATAGTTGTTTTCTTTGTATCCATTAAACCAACTAATTCAACTTCGTCACCAACATTGATAATACCTCTTTCGATTCTACCAGTACAAACTGTTCCTCTACCTTCAATCGAGAAAACATCTTCAACTGGCATCAAGAAAGGTTTGTCTAAATCTCTTTCTGGTGTTGGGATATAGTCATCTAAAGCTTTTAATAAATCCATAACAGGTTGCGCATCTGGACCTGAAGGATTTTCAACAGCCTTTAATGCACTTCCTCTGATAATCGGAGTTGCATCTCCAGGGAATTCATATTTCTTCAATAAATCTTTTACCTCTTCTTCAACTAGGTCAATCAATTCCTTGTCCTCAACCATATCACATTTGTTTAAGAAAACAACGATGTATGGAACACCAACCTGACGAGCTAACAAGATGTGCTCTCTAGTTTGAGGCATAGGTCCATCAGTAGCTGAAACAACTAAGATAGCGCCGTCCATTTGAGCTGCACCTGTGATCATGTTTTTAACATAGTCAGCATGTCCAGGACAATCTACGTGAGCGTAATGTCTTGAATCTGTTTCATACTCTTGGTGAGAAGTAGCGATAGTGATACCTCTTTGCTTCTCTTCAGGAGCATTGTCAATGTCATCTACTCTTTTTTGAGTAGCTTTTAAACCTTGAGCGTTAGCCACGCTTAAAATAGCGGCGGTCAAGGTTGTTTTTCCATGATCAACGTGGCCAATAGTACCAACGTTAACATGGGATTTATTTCTTTCGAATGTGTCTGCCATTTTTTTTAAAACACGACCTCCACTTAAGGAGTTACTTGCCTCTAGGGCAACCAGCCGTTTAAAATTAATTATTAAAATAAATTATATAAAACAATTAAAAATAGTCAAAAAAAATAATTCAACTATTTTTATTTTATTTTTATTGAATTTAATCCTCAGCCTCTTCCTTTATTTGAGGCGGGATTTTCCAGTTACTTCCCTTTTCAGAACTTTCGCTTACTATTTTATCAATTTTTTTTGTAGGTGTCAATAGCTGATTATTATCAATAAGGGCTTCATATTGCTCTAATCCCATTAGAACAAAAGAGTTTTCTGGCTCACTATTATCAAAAACTATTATTCTATCACCAGTCTTTTTTGAAAGTGATATAACTTGTTTTAATTGCTTGGACATAAATATTAATAAATTTAATTATAACTAACTATTATAGTGAAATTTATTATTATGTCAAATTAATTAAATGTTAATAATTCTTAATACATCTCAAGGATAAGGAGTTGGAAACATCTGTAAAAAGCCAATTGTCATAATTATTCTCATTATAGAATTCAATCTTCCATGAATAAGTAGAATAATTAAGAGTTGAAGACCAAAAACTAGCAGAATAATTAATACTATCAAATGCGCCATACGAACGATGGAGGCCTGACCTTATAGCGTTAAAACCATAAAGGTTACTACCATCAAATAAAGGGCTAGACGCTTTCAGTTTAAGGCCAGGATTATCTCCAACAAAAGAAACTAAACTCTCATACTCAGTTTTAGATGGTATGTGCCATCCGTCAGGACAAATATCTTGAGCTCCATCAGTGCTAACATAATTCATTGCTTCATTCCAGGCATAATAAGCACCGTATATATCACAATTAGACTCTAAATTATTGTAACAATACTTCTCTATATTATCAATTCCATTATTAGTAGGATTTTCAGTACACTGAGCTTCTCCGGGTATTGAAGAGCAAAGCATGCTACCAATATTTAAATTGCTTGACATCCAAATCTTTCCATCTATTCTAACCCAAGAGTATTGCTCATTATTACGATCATCTATAAAGACTCCCGAATTACCAAAAAATAAAGCACCTCCAGTGCAAGCATTGTCTAAAACATTACCAGGAACAGCACACTTATAGCCAGCTGACAAAGAGTCGCTTGGGCCTTCAAGATAAAAACTTATTTCATAAGAATCTTCTCCTGTTATTTTATTATAATAAACGTCATAAGGAACCTCCTCTTGAAAGGTGTTAAAATTATCATTTGTAAGTTTAGACCCAGGAACAACTTTATCATTTTCCGGATATTCCCCTTCTATCATCCTGTAAGCTTCTAAAGAATTTTGTAATTCAAGCACTTTAGCTATAGTATTTTTATCCTTAGCACCCCTTCTGGCTGTCGATAAAGAAATGGTAGCTATTGTTGTAATTAAGGCTATTATAGAAACAACAACTAAAAGTTCTGTTAAAGTAAAAGCTAATATTTTCCTACTCTTAATCATATTATATTATTAATTATAAACTAGGATCCAAATATCTAATTATAACAATTCCTGAACCACCATTTCCACCACTAAAACCACCACCAGCTCCTCCACCACCAGACCCAGTATTAGCTGTAGCATTATAGCCAATACCTCCATAACGACCATTACCCCCGCCAGCACTTCCAGTTCCAGAGGTGGTATAACCAGCTCCACCGCCACCGCCAGCAAAGAGACCACTAGCTCCATATGCTGTTCCAAAGATAGTAGAATAATTTGATCCTGAGCCACCATTTCCACCCACAGCAGAAGATCCGTTCACACCGACAGCAGAAGATCCTCCGCCACCGCCTGCTCCAGCGGTAGTATTAACATTAGTACCATAACCAGAACCTCCATTATTACCTTGGCCCGATATGCCAGTTCCAGGACTATTTCTTGTTTCCCAACCAGCTCCTCCACCACCTGAACCACCTGAGGCAAGCACCACCGTTCCCTCACCAGAATAGGCACCACCGCCTCCACCTGAAGCAACTATGGCACCAAATGAAGAAGCAGATCCTTTCAAGCCATACTGAGGACTAACACTTCTTGTACCTCCCTGACCACCAGCACCAACAACAATTGATATATTCCCAGGAGCAACAGAATGAGAACTGGTATAAATAAGTCCTCCCGCTCCTCCGCCGCCGCCACCAGAACTTCCACCAGAACCTCCACCGCCACCACCAGCAACAACTAAAACATCTATATCGTGAGAACTGTTAACAATATATGTTCCGCTAGTTAAAAAAGTATGAATTATATAATTTCCAAAAGTAGTGACAATCCCTCCTTCATCTAAACTGTCTGCCCACCTAGCATAAAGAGTTATATTGGAATTTTCTACATAATTAGAACCCACAGCATAATTTGTACCTGATCCATTAGCTGCTGTGTTCCAACCCGCGAATGTATAACCAGTCTTAACGAGGTTTCCACTATTTGTAGCTAGAACTAAAGTTACATCATGAGTTTTAGTCTGATTAGCAGGGACTGTTCCGCCCGTACTTCCATTAGCATTATAGGTGACGGTATAAGTACCTACTGTCCATTTAGCATAAAGAGTAACATCCCCAGCCCCAATGGTATATAGAGCTCCGTCAGCATAATCTGTACCCGATCCATTAGCAAGAGTATTCCAGCCAGAAAAAGTGTAGCCAGTTCTAGTAAAGCCATTAGCATTTAAGTTGGTTGGAATGTTGTAACTTAGAGTCTGAGTAGCAGTAGACCCGCCATCTCCACCGTTAATATCAAAAGTTACGGTATATGTTGGCGGAGAAACAACTTCTCCGCATTGACCACTTAAAATACCTTGGGGCACGGCGCAATTATAGCCAGAAGATAAATAATCTTGGTTATTTTCTAATTCAAAAGAAATCTGATATGAACTATTTACAACATCTTTTTCATATGAAACACCATCAGGAACTTCATCTAAAAAAGTTATCCCTGACAAAACTCCAACCAGTGGTGTTCCAGGAATTAAATCATCTGGATAAGTACCTTCTGTTTTAAAATAATCCTCTAAACTTATTTGCAACTGAGAAACATTATTAATTACTCTAGCATCCCTACCCTTAGCTCTACTACTAACAACGGAGACGGTTATAATAGTTGCCAAGATAGCAATAATTGATACAACAACTAACAATTCTGAAAGAGTAAATGCTTTTTTGTTTCTCATATTTTTATTATTTTATATATAAAACAATTATAGCAAAAATATAAAAAAATAGAAGAGACTTTAACATCTCTTCTATTTTTTATATGTAAACCAAAATTTAATTTATTTACTTGACTTCTCTTTTATTTGTTCTAATACGTTTCTTGGAACTTCATTATAGTGAGAAAATTCCATAACATAATTAGCTCTACCTTGACTCATAGAACGTAAAGAAGTTGCGTAGCCAAACATCTCAGCCAAAGGAACTTTAGCTAAAACAACTTTAGCATTACCTCTGTCACTCATTTCTTCTATTTGACCTCTCTTAGCGTTTAAATCTCCAATAATTCCACCCATATATTCTTCTGGTGTAGTAACTTCAACTTTCATAATTGGTTCAAGTAATACTGGGCCTGCTTTTTGACAAGCATCTCTAAAGGCAAAAATAGCTGCCATTTTAAAAGCTATTTCAGATGAATCAACGTCATGATAAGAACCATCATAGACAGTAACCTTAACATCAACCATCGGATATCCAGCTAATATACCATTACCCATAGCTTCTTTAACACCTTTTTCAATAGCAGGAATATATTCTCTTGGGATAGCACCACCTTTAACCTCATCAACAAACTCATAAGTTTTACCACCTTCATTTACTTGTGGCTCTAATCTTAAGTAACAATGACCATATTGACCACGACCACCAGATTGTTTTGCATACTTATGTTCAGCCTCAGCCTTTTGTTTAATTGTTTCACGATAAGAAACTTGAGGATTACCAACGTTAGCTTCTACTGCGAATTCTCTCCTCATACGATCAACGATAATATCAAGATGAAGTTCACCCATACCAGAGATAAGAACTTGTCCACTTTCTTCATCGCTTTCAACTCTAAAAGTTGGATCTTCTTCAGCTAAACGATTAAGAGCAATACCCATTTTTTCTTGATCAGCTTTTGTTTTTGGTTCTACAGCAATTTTAATAACTGGTTCTGGGAAAACGATATTTTCTAGGAATACTTGTCTCTTTTCATCACATAAAGTGTTTCCTGTTGTTGTATCTTTTAAACCAATAACAGCGGCTATATCACCAGCTCCAACTTCTTTAACCTCTTCACGAGAATTAGCATGCATACGAACTATACGTCCAACTCTTTCTTTATTTCCAGTTGTAGAATTATATATATATGAACCAGATGTTAAAACACCGCTATATACCCTAACGAAACATAATTTACCAATAAAAGGATCTGTTGCAATTTTAAAAGCTAAACCAGTAAAAGGATCTTTTGTCTCTGGCTTGATAACAACCTTATTCTCCTCGTTATTAACATCAGTAGCTATAATTTCTTCTACATCAAGTGGTGATGGTAAGTATTCTGAAACAGCATCAAGAGCCATTTGAACTCCAATATTCTGTAAAGCTGTTCCACATAAAACTGGGTAAATACCATTTGCAATAACACCCTTTCTTAAAGCCTTTTTTAAATCTGCAACTTCAATTTCTTCACCTGAAAGATATTTTTCTGTTAAGTTGTCATCGAATTCAACAACTTTCTCTACTAAAATATTTCTATGTTCATCAACCTTAGATTTCATGTCTTCTGGTAATTCAATTTCAACTATTTCTTCTCCAAATTTACCTTCAAACTTATAGGCTTTTTTAGTTAAAAGATCTATAAGGCCAGAAAAATTATCTTCAGCTCCGATAGGTAATTGATAAGCAGTTGCTTTTGAATTTAATCTCTTCTTAATAGACTCTAAGCTCATATAGAAGTCAGCCCCTGTTTTATCCATTTTATTAATAAAACAAAGTCTTGGAACTCTATACTTGTCAGCTTGACGCCAAACAGTTTCTGATTGAGGCTCAACACCTTGTGAACCATCAAAAACAGCAATAGCTCCATCTAAAACACGAAGTGATCTTTCAACCTCTACAGTAAAATCAACGTGACCAGGAGTGTCGATAACATTAATCTTGTTATCTTTCCAAAAACAAGTTGTAGCAGCAGAAGTAATAGTGATACCTCTCTCCTTTTCTTGTTCCATCCAGTCCATATCTGCAGCACCATCATGAGTTTCACCAATTTTATGCTTTTTACCTGTATAGAATAAAACTCTTTCAGTAAAAGTTGTTTTACCAGCATCAATGTGAGCCATGATACCAATATTCCTAAATTTATCTAATGAATAATCTTGCGACATATTTATATATTATATATTTAATTATTTATATTATCTTGAAAAATGAGCAAAAGCCTTGTTAGATTCAGCCATTTTGTGAACAGTTTCTCTTTTTCTAACTGAAGCTCCTTCTCCATTTGAAGCGTCTAAAATTTCAGCAGCTAATTTCTCGGCCATAGACCTTCCCTTTCTTTCCTTAGAGGCGCTAATAATCCATTTGCAACCTAAATAAAATCTTCTCTCACCTCTAACTTGAAAAGGAACTTGATAATTTGCTCCACCAACTCTTTTTCCTCTAACCTCAAGTAAAGGAGAAACTCTTTTTAGAGCCTTGTTAAAAATGTGTCTTGGATCATGTTTTGTTTCCTGACGAATTAAATCAAAAGCATCATAGACAATTCCTTGAGCTATAGATCTCTTTCCGTCAACCATGATATAGTTTATAAACTTAGTGATATTCTTATCACCATACTTTAAATCACTTTCAATTTTTCTTTTTGGGGCTTGTTTACCTCTCATATTGATTTTGAATTGTCAGCTATAACAATTTTAATTTTTATATTTAGTAATTTAATTTTATGCTTTTGGTTTCTTAGCTCCGTAACAACTTCTTCCTTGTCTTCTAGCTTCAACTCCTTGAGCGTCATAAACACCACGAACAACCTTGTATCTTACACCAGGAAGATCTTTTGTTTTTCCACCTTTTAATAAGACGATTGAGTGCTCTTGTAAGTTATGGCCCATACCAGGAATATATGATGTAACCTCCATACCATTTGATAAGCGAACACGAGCAATCTTACGTAAAGCTGAGTTAGGTTTTTTAGGAGTCATAGTAGTAACTTTCAAACAAACACCCTGTTTAAAAGGTGATCCTTTTTTAGTTACTTTCTTTTTTCTGTGTAAAGAATCAAGAGTTGTGCGTAAAGCTAAATTCTTTTTTCTTTTAGCAGAAGGTTTTCTACCCTTTCTAACTAATTGATTAATAGTTGGCATAATAAAAATATTATTAATTTTTTATAAAAAATAAAACAACAACAAGTATAAGTACTTGTTTTGTTTTAATTTAGCAAAATAAGTAAAATAAGTCAAGGATTTTTTTATTAATCCTTAAGACAGCGAACCGACCAAGCAACCATTGTGCTGTCCGGCCATTCTCCGAATACGGCATTAGAATTAGTTAGATACAATATCCAGAATGTATAAGGACTAGTACTAGCCACTGTTGATGTCCAAAAATATGCATTAAGCCTTGTATTCACAAAAGCATTAGTTGGCCATCTAGCACCAGCTCCCCTAGCTGAAAAACCAGAACTATTACACTCAGCTGATCCACAAACTTCTTGACTCCAATAAACTGTTCCAGACTCTTTAGCCTTACCACCTTCAGAGGTGCCAGGTCCTCCCTGACCATCAACTTTTAAATAATTAACCAAGACATAAAATTCATCATAAGTTGGAACATGCCATCCATCAGGACAAACACCTTGACCTCCTGACATCAAAGCTGGATTACTAACCCTATCCCAATCCATGGCGGCACTCCATTGATAAAGCAAACCATAAGCTCCATGCGTAGATTCATTGTTATTATAATAACCACACCATTTTCTATCAGCATGATACCCCCAAGTAGCAGACCTACAACCATTGTCATATTTTAAGTTTTCAGCAAACCAACATTGATCGCCTATGGCAACTATCGGATAAGTATACCCACCATGAACTATAGTTGTTTCATCATTGCAAGCGTCAGGTGGAATAGGTGGGACAATAGTTTCACAATCCTTAGTAAGACCACCAGGTGTCATACATAACATTCCCGGTAACACATCAGATACTTGCTTGCCTGTACAAAAAGCTATTTCGTACTTATCCAAGTTTTCACTTGGAACATAAGCATAAGCATTTCCATCTTCATCACAAATACCATCC
>JBAYSI010000006.1:0-20867 GCA_041676225.1 Patescibacteria group bacterium
AAGAGAGAATTTTAATTTAGAAATTTTAGTAGATCAAGAAATTGAAAAAATGATATATGAATAAAGCGCAAAAAGTTGGAATTAGCTTCGGATTAACCTCAGCAACAATCACTACCTTAGGTTTGATTATTGGACTGGAAACAAGTACAGGGTCTAGAATGGCTGTTATTGCTGGGATACTGACAATTTCTATTGCTGACGCTCTTTCTGACTCTTTTGGAGTTCACTTAGCTAAGGAATCTGAAGGAAACTTTACTCACAAAGAATTACGTCAGGCCACTGTTTTAACTTTTCTGTGTAAATTTATTTTTGGATTAACATTTCTAATACCTGTTATTACAATTCCCATGCCTTGGGCTATTTATGTATCTATTGTCTGGGGCGGATTAGTGTTGGTAATTTTGAATTATTATATTGCCAGATCAAACAATAGGCGTCCATTACCCATAATTTTAGAGCATGGTTTAATAGCTGTCCTTGTCATACTACTTAGTTGGGGCGTCGGTTTGTCAATTGCCTATTTATTTAATTAGTGAACAATAACAATAATAAATTTTAATTTAAACAAGGGGGAGGTAAAATGAAACAGATTAATAGTTCTTCTATAGTTCTTTGGTGGCGTAGGCTTTGGATAAGAAAAGATGAATTTCACCATTCATTAAACTTAAATTGTACGGCCATGATTAAAATGAGCAAAGAAGAAAGAGATAAATATCTTGCGGATATTGTTCGTAGGAGAAATATCGCTCATGAAAAAGATCAGGTCAGGTAAATAATCACAGGGAAGCTTAAGCTTTCCTGTTTTTTAAATTTTAACAACATAGTATAAAAATAAGAATTGACAAAAATTAATATTTAGTGTTATTATTTATTTACCAGGTCATTAAAAAGATAGTTATGAAAAAAGAATTAAAAAAAATTCTAGATGAATCCTTGACACTATTAAGTGATACTAAAATAGATGAGGATTGTAGATTGTTAGCGGAGGACATAATTTTGGACTCTTATAACAACAACCTAAAAAGATTGAAAAATAAAAACGTACAAGTTGTTTATGATTTTAAAAAAACAACAACTTTCGTTTTTAATGTAATTAAAAAGAGTTCTATAAAGTGGTAATTTTTACCACTTTTTTATTGACTTTTTTTGTCATTTAAGCTAATATATACCAATTAATAGTTCTTCACATCTTAAAAAAATAGCTTATGAGAAAAAATGTCCTACTTCCAGTATTCCTTTTATTTTTTATTGCTTGCAATTCACCAAGCAATCCAAAAATAGAAAAGCCCATTATTGAAGAAGATAATTCTTTAATAACTGTAGTAGAGGGAGAGAAGCTCTTTACAGTTGATACATCTAAAATATTTAGTTTTAGTGATTATGATAGGGTTAAAACCGAACTCTTTGTTCAATATGACAAATTGAAGACTGAGGCTTTTAATAATTATTACGATAAGAAAACTGATGTTTTCAACATTTATCAAAAAGAAAAAGATTATTTTATCTCTGTAATTAGAAATAATCATAGAGACCTGTATCTTAAATGGTTAGATGCTAAAAAAATCAGAGATCATCAAGAGATTAAGAGAATTGAAAATATGCCAGAATTTTCTGAGTATAAAGTATTCAGTGAGGAAGGATATTTAGAATATCAGAGAAATGAAAAACATCTCTACGATGAGTATATTAAGGAGAGAGAGTGTGTATATAACGAGTATACCAGAAAAAGAGAGTTAGCCTTTGAGACTTATAGGTCAAAAAAGACTGATTAAAAAATATAAACCAGTTATAATAAGCTGGTTTTTTTGTTTTTATATAAAAAAATGCTATAATTATTTTGATAAAAATAATTAAAATAACAACATGAAAAAAACATTTATAATTTCAGCGTCATCTTTAGCACTGCTTTTTTTATCAGAAATTAATAGTGAGTTTTTAGAATCTATTGGAATAGTTTTATTTCACACTTTTATAATACTATTTTTAACAGGTATGATGCTTATACTAGCCCAAAATGAGACTAGCAGTTATAAATTTATACCAAAGCTGTTAATTGGCTCAATGATAGTTGGTTCAGTATTTATAATAACATTTCAATTAATAAATAAGGACTTTAATTTTGGTTTGTTTATAGAGGCACTCTTGCCGATGATTTTTATATTATTCGTAGGTGGCTTGGTGGGTATTGTAATTAGGGGAACTAGACTTTTAATAGAGGGCAAATAAAAAAGATGAACAAATTACTACTAGCAACTCATAATAAGGGCAAAATTAGACGATATAGGAATCTTTTTTCTGATATAGGAATAAACCTAATCAGCTTGGACGATTTAAATATTAAAGAAAAAATCGAAGAACCTTTTAAAACATCAAAAGAAAATTCTATACACAAGGCAATAGAGTATAGTAAAATATCAAAAATAGAAACAATAGCTGTGGATGAATTTGTTATTACTAATTTTTTACCAGACAACTATCAACCAGGTGTTTTTGTTAGAAGGTTTAATAAAGAAAAAAGAGAATTAAGGGACACTGAAGTTTTAGATGTATGGAAAAAAATATTTTTAGATTATAAAAATAATAATTTAAAATTTTCATGGGATTTTAGTTTGTCATACTATAATCCAAAAAATAAAAAATTAAAAACAGCTAGCGCTGTTCAAATTGATTTAGTGTCTAATGAATTTTCTAAAATTATAAACCCCGGATATCCAATGTCATCATTTTTAATACCTGAAGGGTATAAAAAAACATACAGTGAATTATCACCCAAAGAATTACTAACTATTGATAAAAAAAATCTTAAACCATTTACAAATCTAATAAAAAGCTTAAGAGGTTAATGAGTTTTCCTCTTTTTTAATTTCCTTTAGAACAGTCTTCTTAACCTTGTAAAATCTCATAACAGGGAAGACGAATATTCCTCCCAAGAAAATACCAAAAACATTCATCAAAAAGAAATTAAAAACTTGAACCACGGTTGAAGCATCAGAGGCGGCTAATGATATGCCAATAGAGCTAAGCGGTGGGATTATTGTTACAGCTATTGCGATGCCCGACAAGTAATCTTTTGAATTTTCTCTTGTCCAGGCATAGCTAGCCGTTATACCAGCCACCACAGCTATGGACAAGGTTAAATAACTCACATTCATTTTTTGTATTAAGTCTATTTCTCCTATATTGAAATCAAAAATCATTCCAACTAAAAAAGAAACTGAAATAGAAAGCATAAAAGACACTGCTAATATTTTTAGAGATCTAATAAAAAGTTTTGAACCTAAAATAGAGGTAGCGAGAGACATGGCTAGAATAGGTGAAAGGAGTGGAGCAACAATCATTCCAGCTATAACCAGGGCTAAATTATTAGCTATAAGACCAAGAGATGTCATCAATGCTGACAATATAACCATTA
Organism: Patescibacteria group bacterium; assembly: GCA_041676225.1. Taxonomy (GTDB): domain Bacteria; phylum Patescibacteriota; class Patescibacteriia; order Patescibacteriales; family UBA12465. The sequence continues at coordinate 3,413 of JBAYSI010000006.1, forward strand.
AGTAAAAATCCAAATTAGGAGCACTGGCATTTATTATTTCAGTAATAAACCTTTTTTTGTTATCTGTTTGATTGTTTTTGATTTTTATAATATTGCCTATTTTTATCATTTTAATAGTTTTAAATTTTAATATCTATATAATACAATATTTGTTTCTTAAAAACAAATAAAAATGTTGACATATAATTATATTGTGATAATATAAGCACTATCAATAATAGTTATTTAACAATAGACATTTTTATTCTAAATAAAAATGGATTAATTATTGAAAAATTTATTAGTCTATAGATTTTTTAATAATTAATCCATTTATTAATTTAAAAACAATTTAGAATGAAAGAAAACTTCGTTTTAGTAGATGAACCTAAGGTGACAGGATCTATTTTTACTATCAAGGTTGACTACAGTCAAGACCTAGACACGGTTATAGCTAGTCATGGTTTTAACAGGAGGAATAAAATTATTTGTTCTGACAAATTTCCAAAACCTCCTTCAAATGGCGTAGTAGAGTCTGTGGTTAAATTATTTGACATGCCAAAGAATCTAGATACTGGAAGTATAGTTAGAAAAATGAATTTAGAAGGCTTTGTCCCTTCAAACATTTTTGAATTAAATTTCTTGAACTTGTATCAATTCTCTGAACAAAGTATTATAATAATTGCAATGGGTTCTGAGGTTCCAGATAATTTTGGAGTAAAAAGTTTTCCTTGCATCTCTATTAATAAGGAGATGAAAGGCCTAGCTCTAATTTGGAATATCTTTGATTGGAAGAATCCAAATTATAAATTTTTAGGCACCAAAAAAAGTAGTAGGTGCTACTAAACCAGTCAAAATCCCTCGTTTTTTTAAACGGGGGTTTTATTTTTTAATAAACTTATAAATAAAATAAGCTAAGATTGAACCACTTAAGGCTGTTATTAGTTGAAATAGGCCCATTGTAGTAGATAGCATGTCAGCTATTTGTTCTTTTAATATCAGTTCAAAAATAAATAGACTTGAAAGATATAAGAAGATAAACTTAGCAAAACTGGCCGCAACAATCGACATCCAATAATCCCTATTTTTAAAATAATTAAAAATAGATGCGAGCAATATATTTGATAGAATTATAAATGGTATCACTGGTGCAAGAGCTGGGTTAAGAGTTCCGGAAATAAGAGCTATAAAACTAGGGAACAAAGAAATCAAGATAGCTGATCTTAAGTTTAATGTAAGGATAGCTAGTATAAGGGTCATATTAACTATAGTCCCAGTAACTAGTTGATTTCCGATAAGTGGAGCTATTAAAACGAGAGATAATAAAACCGCAAATTTAATCCCAGTTAATAAGTTTTCATTCTCCAGCGCTAAAGTTCTTAAATTTTTCATATCTTTATATTAATAATAATTATTCTAATTATAGCAAAAGATAATTATTTAAAAAACCCTATACAAATAGAAAGCACCCAAAAATAGGAATATTATAGCGGCTAACAAATTAAAGAAAATAATAAATCTTGGTGAAACTATTTTTAATTTCATAGTAAAAAAGGCTACTAAAAATATAATAATCTCATCAAGCATATAAAACAATAAAAATATACCGATATATAGAAGACTGGTATTCATGGAAATTCCAGATTCAACCAGTATTCCAGTGAAAAGCATTGGTAAAACAGCGGAGCAGGGGAATTCAATTATGGTTACAATTAGAGCAAAAAGTCCAACCACACCAGCTAGTACAGCTATATTCTTCTTAGTTGAAAACATCTTTTCAACCTTTGGGCTTAGCCTAGCTAATATACCGCCAGAAGAACATGTTGGTCCCTGTTTGCATGACTTTATAAACTCCCTAAGAAGATAGGCACCTCCCAAGATAGACAAAATTCCTATAAGTATCTCCATGCTTTTTATATAAGGAGAGATAAAGGTAAACAACTGGTGCCACAAAAGCATTAGAAGACCATACGTTATTCCGGTAATAAGAACAAATAGACCACCTAGTAATAAAATTCTTTTTCTAGATCCCAAGACCATAACTAATCCCAAAATTATAACAAGTGCACCCAAAGAACAAACATTAAAACCATCTACAATACCAAGAACTATCGCTAATACTGGTAAGGAAAGACTAAGTAGGTCAACTTCACCAAAGAAAGGTATTTTTATACTAGAATTATCAGACTTTGATTCAAGCCCATTTATATGAGCTACTATATCTTCTCCAATATTGTCATTGAATCCTAGAAAATATTTATCACCAATAAAAGTAACAGGAACTAATCCTTGTTGATTTTTTGGCACATTATACTCTTTGTAAAAGCTGTTTATTAACTCTGACTCATTAGCAATCTCATATTCATTAACAATTAAGTTCGGTGTTTCATTCTTTAGGTCTTTTAAAAAATATTTTTCATTAACACAGTGGGGGCAAGTAGGGCTACCAAAAAAATTTACCTGAATCGTATCAACATCCTCTAAACTAGAGGCCTGTGATTTAAATGGAAGTAAAGAAAAAAACAAAACAAAAATCAGTAGGTACTTGAAATAATTTTTAATCATATATTTTTTATAATAATTTAAATATATCAATAATCATTGATATTGATGTTTATATTATAAGATATAAAATAAAAATGTCAAATAACAAGCAATTGATTCGTTTTTATAAAATTGTTATAATGAGAACATCTTTTGTAATTTATTTTAAAACTATGAAAAAAAGAATTTTATTTAGTTTAATGACTTTGATTGCGTTTTTTGTTCTAAGTATTAATTCTGGACAAGCCGTTTATGACAATAATACAAGTAATAATAGTGTAGTTTCTTCTATTAAATTAGAGGCTAATGGTTCTAAGATAAATTGGACTGCCAATGGCAATTCTGTAAAAGGTTTTAAGGTTGTTTGGTCAAAAAATGAAAACCCAACCTATCCAACTAGAAAAGCAGATAAATATCACTATTATGATGATTCAAATAAGAATTCTGACACCATTGAAGCTTTTGATGGTGACGGAATTTACTATGTTAGGGTTTGCGAGTATTTAAGTGGTAAATGTGGCACCTATAGCAATCAAGTGAGAGTTAACTTAACGGAAGATATAATCGCTTGCACCCTTGAGTACGCCCCGGTTTGTGCTAAAAATGGTAAAACCTATTCAAACAGATGTATGGCTGAAAAAAAATACGGCCAAACTGTAGCTTACGAAGGTGAGTGCAAGGTGGTAGAGAAAAAAGAAGATGAAATGATAAAAAATATAAAAGAAAAAGCTGATTCACTTTTAAATAATAATTTACAAGAGATATTAAATGAACTTAAGGAATTAAGAAGTATAATCAGGGAGCAACAAGCAGAAATAAAGCATCTCAAAAACCTAGTTACTGAAATGAGTAAAATTAGTGAAGAGGCTAGAAATGCTATTAACAGCTTTGTAACTTATGGTGTAGATGATAATACAAAAAAACTAGGGGAAGGTGAAAGAGCTGCAGTTATTCATTCTTTTCAAAATGCCTTTGGTAAATTACCAGAAAGTGATCAAGAGTTAGCTGATGCTATAAAAATAGCCAATGGACGTTGGCCGGAAAATTATAACGAAAACACTGAATTAAGAGCTAGGGAAATGTTTAAAAAAATCTATAAAAGAGAAGTAAACGAAGAAAATAAACATGATATTTCAGCTGTAAAAATTATGGCTTACGGTCTAAGACAAAGAGCTGAAAACAGAAACTTAAACAGTGAAAAAAGAGGAATTGAAATATTTAAAGCTATTTTCGAAAAGTTACCGGAAACCACTGAAGAGTGGAATATTTTGCAAGCTATAACCTATTCCGGAGCAACAAGATAATATATATAATTAAAAAATAATACTATGGGATTTTCTATTTTTGCATTCTTTATCGTGATATTCTTTCTTTCATCTCTGAAACAAATAAATGAATATGAGAGAGGAGTTAAATTTACTATGGGTAGATTTACTAGTGTTATGACTCCAGGTTGGAGATTTTTATGGCCTGTTTTTCAAGGATTTAAAAAAGTTGACATCAGGGTAAAGGCTGTTGACGTCCCAGATCAGAGAGCTATAACCAGGGATAATGTTCCAGTTACAGTTAATGCTGTTTTGTATTATAAGATAATAGATGCTGAAAAAGCCATAATTGAAGTTGAAAATTTCTACTATGCTATCAGTCAATATGCTCAAACAACTATGAGAAATATAGTTGGTGAAATAACCCTTGATGAATTATTAGCTAATCGAGATAAAATAGCAGATAGAATAAGAGAAATTGTTGATAAAGAAACAGATGAGTGGGGCTTAAAAGTAAATAATGTAGAACTTAAAGATGTTATTTTGCCAGAATCAATGGAGAGAACAATAGCAAAACAAGCTGAAGCTGAAAGAGAGAAGAGAGCTGTCATTATAAACTCTCAAGGAGAATTAGCCGCAGCTGAAAATTTATCTCAAGCAGCAAGAACGCTCTCTAGTGCTGATGGAGCACTTCACCTAAGAACACTTCAATCTATTAATGACATGTCATCTGATCAGTCAAACACTATAGTTTTTGTAACTCCAGTAGAAATACTAAAAGCTTTTGAAGGTTTTAATAAAAAAGAAAAAAAAGATTAATAAAATATGACTGTATTATATCAAAAATATAGACCTAAAAAGTTTTCAGAAGTTTTTGGTCAAAACAACATAAAAACAACACTACAAAATGAGATTACTCATAACAGAACATCTCATGCCTATTTGTTTTGTGGTCCAAGAGCAGTAGGAAAAACAACACTGGCTAGAATATTGGCTAAGGCAATTAATTGCCAAGACAGAAAGAAAGATGACCCTGAGCCATGTAACAAGTGTGAATCTTGCTTAAGCATTGATGAATTTAGAAACCTTGATGTTATGGAAATTGATGCTGCTAGTAATACTGGCGTTGATAATGTAAGAGAAAATATAATATCAATAAGTAAAATTGCAACACCTGAAAAAAAATACAAAGTCTTCATAATAGATGAAGTCCACATGCTTTCGATTTCAGCCTTTAACGCACTGCTTAAAACACTAGAGGAGCCACCATCTAGGGTTATTTTTGTTCTTTGTACCACGGAAGTGCATAAACTACCCCTAACTATAGTATCAAGATGTCAAAGATTCGATTTTAAGAAAATCAGTACCAACGACATGATATCTAAACTGGAAACAATAATTAAAAGCGAAAAAATAGAAGTAGATAGAGATGTGCTAGATTTAATAGCCTTAAAGTCTGATGGACATTTAAGAGACGCTGAAAGCCTATTAAATCAGATAATTTCAATATCAGACAAGAAGATAGACTACAAGATTGCCAGCTTGGTAATTCCAAACAGCAACATGGAGGATAATATAGATTTTTTAAAAATACTAGCAAAAAAAGACTCATCTTCTGCCATAGAATTGATAAACAACATCATAGACAACGGGGCTAATTTAAAATTATTCGTAAGCGATCTCATAGAGCTAATAAGAAAAATAATTTTAAACAAAAACAACCCATCACTTTCTTCTAAGCTGGGCTTAGATCTAAGTGATAAAATGGAAAAAAGAATAAATGATTTAACTGACTCTTTTGACATGGCAGAATTAATAAGTTTAACTGAGGACTTATTAGAAAACCTTAAGAATGTTGACAGCTCGTTCATACCTCAAATGCCCCTAGAATTTAGCATAATAAGATTTTGTGGGTTTAAAAATAAAATAGAAAGAGAGGTATTACCAGTAGAAAAAAAGATAGAAGAAAGCATAACAAAAACAGAAGAAACAAAAGAAGAAAAACAAGAAAAGATAAAAGAAGGTTTAATAAAAATAGATGAATTTTTAAACTTGTGGCCAGAATTTTTAATGAAACTAAAATCACACAATCACTCCTTGTCCTTTGTTATGCAGTCGTGCAAAGTTGATTCTTTAACTGGCAATAAAGTCTGCCTAATATTCAAATACAAACTTCATAAGGATAGATTGGAAAATCCAGAAATGAAAAAAATAATAAAACAATTATTAAAAGAAGTGTATAGTCATGAACTAGACATAGAAGCTATTATTGATAATAATTTAAAAACAAGTAATAATTCAAATGATAATAATATGATAGATGACTTGCTAAAAACATTTGGTGGTCAGCTAATTAATTAATTTTATGTTAGATATAAGAAAAATAAGAGAAGACAAAGATAATGTTGAGCAATCTTTAAGAAAAAGAATGGGGGATACTGAGATTGGTTTAGATGAGATAATAAAACTAGACGATCAAAGAAAAGAAATTACAAAATCACTAGAAGAAATAAAAGCAGAAAAAAACAAACTATCTAAAAGTAAGCCGGACGAAGAAACTATAAAAAGCATAAAAGAAAACAACTTAAAAATTAAAGAAATAGAAGAAAGCTTATCATCCATAGAATCTAATTTAAAAGAAAAATTATCAGCACTTCCAAATATAGTGGCGCCAGAAGTTCTTTCTGGTGGAAAGGAAAACAATAAAGTTTCATATACTTTTGGAGATAAAAAAGAATTGCCATTTAAAATAAAAGATCATGTCGAATTAGCTGAAAGTCTTGATATTATAGACTACAAAAGAGCCGCCAAAATGTCTGGGTCTGGTTTTTGGATATACAAAAATGAGGGTGCTATTTTGGAGTGGGCACTGCTAAACTATTTTGCTGATTTCCATACAAAGAATAATTACAACTTCATAATTCCACCTTTCATGCTAAATGAAGCATCTGCATATGCTTCTGGCCACATACCTAAATTTAGAGATGACTTGTTTTGGGTGGAGGATGGTCTTTGTCTTAATGCAACGTCAGAGATGATGTTGGGGAATTATCATCGTGAAGAGATTTTAAAAGACAGTGAATTACCTTTAAAATATTTTGCATACTCTCCTTGTTTTAGAAGAGAGGCTGGCAGCTACAGACAAGAAGAAAGAGGAATGATAAGAGGACATCAATTTAATAAGATTGAAATGTTTCAATATGTTAAACCAGATGATTCATGGAATGCTTTTAATGAAATGAAAAATCAGGCAACCGAAATATTAAAAGGTTTGGATTTGCATTTTCAAATTAGTGATTTAGCCGCGGGAGATTGTAGTTCTGCCATGGCAAAAACAGTTGACCTTGAGGTTTGGATTCCTAGTATGGGTATATACAAAGAAGTTAGTTCAGTTTCCAATGCTCTAGATTATCAATCAAGGAGGGGTAATGTTAGGTTTAAAAACAAAGAGGGTAAAAACGAATTTGTTCATACTTTAAATGCTTCAGGATTGGCAACCTCAAGACTCTTGCCGGCCATTTTAGAACAAAACCAACAAGAAGATGGAAGTGTTTTAATACCAGAAGTACTAAAACCTTTTATGCTTAAAAAAATAGATAAAATAACTAAAAAATAATGGAAAAGATACTTTTGAATATTATTTATTATATTTTTTATTTACTGTTTCCGGCTATTTTTATTATTGCCAGTAGGCTGTATATAAAAAAATCTAAAGGTGAGCCAATAGTTGAACTCGTTGTATTACTAATAATATGCCTAATTCTTGTTTGGGTCAGATTTATTGAGCCAAATTTAATAAAAACCAGGTATTACAATGTACAGAAAAATAACTCAGAAAAACAAATTAGATTAGCAGTTTTCTCAGATGTTCACATTGGCGTCTACAGTAGCGAAAAAATGCTTGAAAGAATAGCTAAGAAGGTGAGCGAGTTAAATGTTGATATTGTTGTTATGCCTGGAGACTTTGTCTATTATGCCAACAAAGATAAAATGAAAAATTATTTTTCTTCATTGAGAAGTATGGAGAAAATCAAGGTAGCCGTACTTGGCAATCATGACTATGACAGGGAGGGATATGTAAAGGCGAATGAAATAAGCTCAGCCTTAAGATCTGAAGGTGTAATTATGATAGACAATGAAAAAAAGATAATAGAAATAGGAAATAAAAAAATAGAATTCATCGGAATAGAAGATTTATGGACTGGAAATCCTGACTATTCAATATTAGAAAAAAAAGATAGCGATACAGAAGTAGACTTAAGGTTTTTAGTCACTCACAACCCGGATACAATATATGAATTAAACAAAGAGGTCTCCAATATAAAAGAAATAGACCTTATGTTGGCTGGACACACTCACGCCGGACAATTAAGGATACCTTACATATATAAATATGTAATACCTAGCAACCACGAATTTGATAAAGGGTTTTACAATATAAATAATATAGACATTTTTGTTACATCGGGAATTGGAAATGTTGTTTTACCAATGAGACTTTTTAATAGACCAGAGATAAGTATAATTGATGTAAGTTTCTAGAAAATAATTGACTTTACGGCCAAAATATGTTATAAAAGTATATTAGTCTTTTTAAAAAAATGTTTATTAAATATTTAAAAAATCTAAATATTTTTTTTATTTTATTAACTCTCAGCTTAACAATAAGTCCAGGGTCTTGTTTTGCTGTGAGTGAAAAAAATATCTATCCTAAATTAGCTAATTACTTTTTAAAATGGGATATAGCTGATCATGAGGTTCCAGAGCTTGCCAAATGGGACTTATTAATATTGGACATGGAGGTTCAAGTAAATAGCAAGGAGAATTTAAAAAAAATAAGGAACCTTAATCCCGATATAATTATATTAGCATACATAACTTCGCAAGAAGCTGATGCTAATATATATAATAGCCAATGGAGCTATAACGCAACGCTAAGAAAAAAGTTGTTAAACAATATATCTGACTCTTGGTGGTTAAAAAACAAGGATGGACACAGAACAACTTTTTGGGAGGGAACTTACATGTTAAACCTAAGTGATGGTTCTGGAGTAAATAATCGTGGTCAGAAATGGAACGAATATTTACCAGAATTTGTTAGCAGAGAAATAATATCAACTGGGCTATGGGATGGAATTTTTTATGACAATATTTGGGGTGATGTAGCTTGGGTTAGGGGTGATTTTGATATAAACAACGACGGTAAAGCTGATAGTGTTAGTTTTGTAAACAATTCTTGGTCTGAGGGTGTAAAAAAAATGTTAAGAAAAACTAGGGAATTAATTGGTCCGAACTATTTAATACTTGGAAATGGGAGAGTCCATATGGATTATCAAAATCTTTTAAACGGTGTTATGTTTGAGGGTTTTCCAGCTGAGTGGGAAAGTAATGGAAATTGGGCTGGGATATTAAATACCTATTCTAAAATAAGTGATAATAATCTAAACCCAAATATTACAGTTATAAATTCATATGACTCTAACAGGCAAAACTATCAGAGAGTTAGATTTGGCTTGGCAAGTACTATGATGGAAAGTCATGGATATTTTAGCTTTGACTTTGATGTAAGTAGTCATAGCCAAGTTTGGTGGTATGATGAATATAGCGTTAACCTTGGAAGAGCTCAATCAAGCTCATACAATATATTAAACAGAGAAAATAGTAGTACATATTCAAATGGCCTATGGAGAAGAGATTTTGAAAATGGAAGTGTTATTATAAATTCATCAAATAGAGAACAGATATACACTTTTAGAAATGAGGAGTTCGAAAAAATAAACGGAACTCAAGACAGGAGTGTTAATAATGGAACAATAATAAACTTCATAAGGCTTAAGGCTAATGATGCGATAATTTTATTAAAAAGAATTTCTTCGATGGCAACCATAAAAAACAATAGCTTTAACAATGGAGACTTTATACGTGTATTTAACAACCAGGGGCAACAAAGTAGGGCTGGTTTTTTTGCATATATAGATGGTTATCCAGCTGATTCGCAAATACTAATAAGTGATATAGATGGAGATGGGCAAGAAGAAACTTTAGTTAATAGTCGTGGTATTATATCTATATACAAAAACAATCAAAAAATAAGAGAATTTAAACCGTACGATGGTAAATTTATCGGAGAAATATCATTTGCAGTGGCTGACTTAGATGGTGATGGTACTAAAGAAATAATAACCGGAGCAGGCCAAGGTGGAGGACCTCATGTTAGAGTTTTTAATAAAGATGGCAAACCATTAACCGGAGGTTTCTTTGCTTACGATAAAGGTTTTAGAGGTGGTGTAAGAATAGCTGTTATGGACCTAGATGGGGATGGAACTCAAGAAATAATAACAGCCGCTGGAATTGGTGGTGGTCCCCACATTAGAGTATTCGACAAGGATGGCAAACCGCTTATCGGTGGTTTCTTTGCTTACGAACAGGGATTTAGAGGTGGTGTATCAATAGCTGTTGGCGATACCAATGGAAATGGGCAAAAAGAAATAATAAGCGTGCCAGGACCAAATAGAGACCCTGAGGTAAAAATTTTTGATAAGGATGGAAAACTTGTTAAGTCTTTTTTAGCCTATGATAGAGATTTTAGATCTGGACTTAGAGTAATGTCAGATGACCTAGATAATGATGGGAAATTTGAAATACTGGTAGGTGCTGTTAGTTTTTAATCTGGATGACAAAAAATAGAAAATAAGTTATACTATAAATATAATAATAAAAATATGAATAAAAATAAAAAGGTGGAGGGGATTGAAATAATAGAGCCTTCTGACATAAATAGCCAAACCATAGAACCATTGGATAATTCACAATCAGTTAAGATTACTAGCGAAGGTGTTGATGTTAAAAAGAGTGGTAATTTTGTTATTGGCAGTTTAAATGTTGTAATGGGTCAAAATAGGAAAAAACGTCAAAACTATTATCAGGAAAATCTCTGGCACCTAATTGCCGATATAATACTCTTAGTGATTATAATATCCCTAGTTTTCTTTTTAATTTTTTCCCTTAATATAAACAGAAACAAGAATGTAAGCCTGCAAATAGAGAGTGACCAACAAAGTATAACAGTCGGACAATTAAAAACATTCGAGCTCGACTATAAGGTTAATAAGGACATAAAGGATTCAGAGGTTAATATTGTGCTGCCAAGAGGTTTTATACTGGAAAGCACATCTCCGGCTGGTGCGTTCAACCAAGAAAAGAACAGTTTTTATCTTGGTGATTTAAATTCTGGATTAAGCTCTAAAATAAAAATAAACGGATATGTTGTCGGTGAAAAAGATGACACGCAAATGATTTCTTTCACCTTTAACTGTGATAAATGTGGTAAAAATGGAATACTTAATTCTTTCTTTTATAGTATAAATAAAGATATTGTTGATTTTGAAATAAACTTACCAGAAAGAATATATTCTGGTAGTGAATTCGAAGCGTCAATGAAATTAAACAATAATGCCAGCAGATCTATTTCCAATCTAATTATAGATCTCGGAGGTGATTTAAAAATAGAAAAATCAGGACAAAAAATAGAAAACAACAAAATAATAATTGACTCTATGGCAGAGAAAGAGTCTTTAGATATTTCATTTTTTGCAACAACTCAAAAAAGTGAGGTGGAACTAAAACCAAACTTAGAATTTACATTTCTTGAAAAAAAATACACATCACAAAAACAACAAAAAGTAATTACAAGTAAAGAAGCTCAGTTTAATTTTGAAGCTATCTCGGAGCCAACAATATACCAAGATGGTGAATTATTGTCATATAAAATAAACTATCAGAACAAGGGTCAAGAAACAATAAAAAACATTAAAATAAAGTTAACTTCAGCTAACGAAAATTTTTCAATAGATTCAATTAAAGAATCTTCAGAAAGCAAAAACTATTTCCTGGAAAACAATATAATAGAGATAGAAGATTTAATAAACAATGAGAATGGATCTATTAATATAGATATTTCTTATAATCAGAAAAATATTATAGGAAATCAAGAGGTGTCTTTAAGAGCTGATATAGAATACCAGATAAATGGGCAAACAATTAAATACACAAAATATTCAAATAAAAATAAAGTATCATCCAAGACATCAACTTCAATGTCAGCTTATTACTACAGTCCTCAAGGGGATCAGTTAGGAGTTGGTCCGTTACCCCCGGCAGTTGATATGGCCACTAACTATTGGATCTTCTTAGAGTTTAATAACTCTGGTAATAGTTTGGAAAATTTAGTTTTAACAGCTGAGTTACCAGAAAATGTATATTTTTCAGGGAATAAAAGAGTTCTAGATGGTAGATTAAATTACGCTGAAATCGGCAAAAGACTTATCTGGGAGGTATCTGAAATAAATAATGGAATTAATAAGTATAGAGCCAATATAGAGGTAACATTAATTCCGGAGAGCTCAGACTTTAACAAGGTGCTAAACTTAGTAGAAAATATCAAATTTTCTTTTAAAGATAGTTTTACCGGAGAAGATGTTAGTGGTAATCTAAGTAATATAACAACAAATCTTGAGAATGATCGTCTTTCCAGTGGTAAAGGTGTTGTAACAATTATTAAATAGTATGGTATCTTTTATAAAAAAAATATTAAAGCCAAAATACGAAACATTAAACGAGGTACAGATTATAAGTAATAATTTAATAAGCAATCTTAAATACCTACAGTCACAGCAAGAGAAATCAGAAATGTTTCCAGTTTTAAAATCAAATGCTTATGGTCATGGGTTAAAAGAAGTTTGCAAAATACTAAACAAGACGAACACTAAGATGGTTGCTGTAGATTCATTTCCCGAAGCTCAGATTGTTTACAAGAATTTTAAGGGCAAAGTTCTAATCTTGGGAGAAATGCCACTTGATGTATACAAGTATTGCAATTTCAAAAGAACAGAATTTATCATATACAACACAAAAACACTAAAACATATAAGTCGATTCAAAAAAAGAGCCAAGGTGCATCTATTTGTAAACACTGGAATGAACAGGGAAGGGATAGATGATTTAAATTTGTTTATAGAGAATAATAAAAAATATATAGACAAAATTGAGATAACTGGAGTATGCTCCCATTTGGCCGAAGCTGACAACCAGGATAGCAATTTTACTAAATCACAGGAAGAAAAATTCGCAAAAGCATTAAATATACTAAAAGTAAACAAAATATACCCAAAATGGGTTCATATAGGTAATTCATCTTCGATTTTCAACCTAAAAAACGACCTATATACCGCTTTTAGGCCCGGGCTAGCTCTTTATGGCTATAATCCGCTAAAAGAAACCTGCAAGATGTTCAGCGAGGCAAATAAAGCCTTAAAACCAGCATTAAGATTGTATTCGACGGTAATTAGTACTCACAAGATAAAGGAGGGTGATAAAGTGTCCTATTCTAATAGTTTTATAGCCAAAGAGGACACAACAATAGCGGTTATACCATTTGGATATTATGAAGGTTTAGATAGAAGATTTTCTAACTGTACAAAATTTTTATTCAACGATAAAAAGGGCTTTTTCTGGGGTTTAATAGCCGGAAAGATTTGCATGAACATAACATGTATAAATTGTTTCAACAGGGAAGTTAGTGTTGGTGATAGAGTTCAAATATTTTCAGAATTGAAGGATGCAGAAAATTCAATAGAAAATATGGCCAAAAAAATAGATGTTATAACTTATGAAATATTAACTAGCTTAAAATCTAACATAAAAAAGAAAGTTGTATGAAAAGCAAAGGATTAAACAGGATAAGTAGTAAAAAAATAAATAACCCCTTTATAAAGGATAAAAGAAGTAGGAGGTTTAAAAGAAAATGCCAAACAATAATGGTGTTAAGCATTATTGTTATCATCATTCTATTATATATATTATTCATATCAAACGCCTTTAAGATAAAAAACATTGAAATTAGTGGAAACTTAAGCAATAAAGATGTTATTGAGAATATATTAAATGAAAAGATAATAAATGAAGGAGAGATTATATTTTTAATAAAAAAAGACTATATAGAGGGTTTAATAAAAAATTATAACCTAGAAGACATAAAAATACAAAAAATAGCACCAAGAACCCTTAAAATAGATATTAAGGAGAGGTCTGATGTATATATGTATGAAGAAAATAATACTCTTTATTTCTTAGATAGTAGCTCTTATATAAGCAAAAAGTTCAATATTTGCAAGGAAGTAGAGGTATCTGAAGAGGAATTCAATCAAGAAATAGCTGGTTTTGATGATTATAATGCAGAAACGGAAGAAGATTTAAGTATAAATAGTGACTGCGTACAATCAACAGATGAAATAACCAAAGATAGATTTATACCACTAATAGTAAATATGGGCGCTTCTAGACTTGATTCATCCAATAATTATGTTAAAATAAGTGAAGAGTATCTGTATTTTTCCAAAGAACTTTACGAAGATTTAGGTTTTGATAGTGATTTTAGGGTTAAAAACTTCATCCTAGATGAGTCAATTAATACAATAAAGGTTAACTTACACAACGATGTAGTGATACTTTTAAACCTTAAAGATGATTACATGGATCAATTTCAAAGATTTGAAGATATAAAGAAAGAGTTAAAAGATGAGTTAAAGACTATAAAATACATAGATATGAGGTACGGAGATAAGATATATTATAATTAAATTTTAAAAATATGGATGAAGGTGCTTTTAAATTTGTTTTTGTTCTAGCTATAATAGTTTTTTGTCTTGTTGTGATAGGAATATTTTTAATTCTATTAAAAATAATATTATTATTTAACACTGAAATAAACTTAATGGGTCTAACTATATACCAATAAGCTTTAATTAACCTTATATATTAATATAGATATATAAGGTTAATTAATATACATAATAAGAAGTAAGATATATAATATATAATTTGTTCCCTAATTATATTTATGATCAATAATCAAAAACCAATAATAAAATATTTAACCGACTTTCTAAATCATTGTGAAATAGAAAAAGGTTTGGCTACTAAAACTCAAGAAAATTATGCCAGATTCTTGGGTGATTTTTTTTCTTGGCTAAAAACCAACAAATTAGATAATTTGCAGCCCAAGGAATTAAGCGAGGACCACATTTGGAAATATCGTCTGTATTTATCTAGAAATAAAAGTATAAGAACTAAAACTGAGTTAAAAAAAGTAACTCAAAATTTGTACCTCATATCTCTACGCTCTCTTTTAGAGTATTTTTTAGAAAAAAATATCACTTCTCTACCACCCACTAAAATAAAATTAGCAAAAGTGAGTGGGGATAAAGAGATTAACTTCCTAGACTTAAACCAAGTGGAAAAACTATTACTAGCGCCAGATATAAATACTAAAGCCGGTTTGAGGGATAGAGCAATAATCGAAACTCTCTTCTCTACTGGTCTTCGTGTTCAAGAATTGGTCAATCTTAATAGAGACCAATTAAAAATTGACAAAAAAACAGAAGATTTGGAGGTTGTAATAGTTGGTAAAGGTAGTAAGGTCCGTACTGTTTATTTTTCTGGAAGAGCCGTAGGCTGGCTCAAAAAATATCTAGACAACAGAACTGATGTAGATGATGCTTTATTTATAAACTATTGGAAACCAGGTCAAAACAGCTCAAGGTCAAGAAGGTTAACGGTAAAAAGCATAGATGAAATAGTTAAAAAATACGTTAAAATCGCTGGACTACCAATCATAACCACTCCCCACACTCTTAGACACTCATTCGCCACCGATCTACTATCACAAGGAGTTGATTTAAGGTTGGTTCAAGAATTTCTTGGTCATAAAAATATTGCAACAACTCAAATATACACACACGTCACCAAGAAACAATTAAAAGATATCCATCGCAAGATTCACTCTAATAGAGATATTAAAAATTAAAAAAGAACCCCTCTTTATCTACATTTGAGAGGGGTTCTTTTTTTAAATTATTTAGACACTATTTTAGAATAAGCAGTATTAACACAACTAAGGAAGTAATGGTAGCGGATTAATAGGAATACCGTCTTTTCTTATCTCGAAGTGAAGGTGAGGTCCGGTTGAGAATGCCCCAGCACCAACAGTTCTAGGAGCTCCACCAGTCCTCCCTATTACTTGTCCCTGAGTTACATATTGATCTTCTTTAACAGTAACTGCTGATACGTGACCATAAACAGTTGAATAACCATCACCATGTATTATCATGATATAACTATAGGCTGTTGTTCCGTCAAATTTTACCCTAGCCACATATCCAGAGGCCGCCGCCATTAAAGTATTGCCTTGAGCAGATCTAATATCTATACCTGAATGCTCTCCTATGCTTCTCCTGAAGGGGTAAGATGGATCATGAAAGGTTGATGTTATTACATTTTTTGTAACGGGCCAACTGAAACCAGAGTCACTAAAATTATTAATATCAGTTCCCTCGTCTTTTGATTTTTCAGCTAATCTCTCCCTAACACTAGCCTCTAATGATAAAATTTCTCCAGACGCCCTATCCTGCTCTTTTTTAGCTAAAGCTAATAATCTTTTATACTCCACTTCTGATTCTTTTGTTTGGTCTAGTAAAAAGGTTTTACTTTCTAATTCGCCCTCTAGTATCATTTGCTTTCTAGCTAACTCTTCTTTTAATGATACCAATTTTGTTTCTTTTTCTTTTAAGGTTTTTTCTTGGTTTTCCAATAATTCCTTGGTTTCTTTTAATGATTTCAAACTATCACCTAGTTCCCTGTTTGTATCCTCTAAATATTGAACTTGGTTTATAAAATCAGTTATAGAGTTATTGAGAAGAACTATTTCTATGGGTGTTGTTTTGTTTTGTTTGTATAAAAATTTAAGTAAGTTTTCGATTCTATTCTTATCTTTATCTATTTTATCACTATTATTATCAATATCTATTGCTATCTTTTTTATCTCTAAATTATTCTTACTTATCTCTAGTTTAACCTCTTCAGTCTCTAGTTCAGCTTTTTTAAAACGACTATCCAATATATCTAACTGATTCTGCAAGCTATCTTTTTCTTCTGATTTTGATTTAATCAAATCACTATACTCTTTCTGATTCTTCTGGATTAATTCTAACTGTTTTCTTTGTGATTCTATTTGACTGTTCAAATCTTGTATCTCCTTGTCTATTTGAGCATTGCTCTGACCAAAAGCAAAAGATGAACTATTTAAAAATAGCCCTATAAATAACAAAAAGAAAAATAATTTAACAATTTTTTTATTCATATGAAAGATAATAACATATTTTAACAAAAAAATCAAGCTCAAAAACAACTAACAGTGATATTTTTTACCCTTATCTATACTAGTCGCTCTGTATAGTTGTTCTAATAATAAAACCTTGGCCATTTCGTGAAGAAATGTCATTCTCGACAATGATATTCGGTCAAAACCCTTTAAAATATCAAAATCAAAACCCAGAGAACCGGCTATGACAAATATTATCTCTTCATTTATCGAAAAAATCTTCTTAGAAAAAGAAATTGAATCTAACTCTTCCCCGTTTTCTGATAAAAGAAAAATTTTAGAATTTTTATTTTTTTCTAAAAACTTTAGCACTCTCTGACTTTCCTGTTTTTTAACTTCACTTGCGTTGCTTTCTGAAAAACTCTTTGCCGGCAACTCAACAAACTCCAATTTAACATCTCTACTTAATCTTTTTTTGTATTCTAAGATAGCTTCCTGATAATATCTCTCC
>JBAYSI010000007.1:0-20320 GCA_041676225.1 Patescibacteria group bacterium
AATTAGTGGATGGAGATAAAAATGGCAGAGAAATTGTTATTAGTAGAGGTCTAGAGTATGTAAAAAATTTCTCATGGGAAAAATGTGCTAGGGAAACACTAAAAGAAATTAAGAATCTTTAAAGAGAATTATGTCAAAAATATTTTTTATTAAGAAAAAGATTGGAGAGATTAAAGAGGAAAGCAAAAAGAAGTGGGCCTATTATTTGTTTTTATTCCTCTTAGTTTTTTTATTAGTATTTTCTGTATTTAACTTAATTAAAACAAACAGGGAAATTGATTCTTTATTGGGAGAAGAGGAAAATATTTCCTTGGAGGATGAATCTTGCGAAACTTGTTTTTATAGATTAATTGATAATAAGGAGGTTGCTACAGAAAAAGAAATATCTCCTTTTATTTTGGCTGCCGTAATAGACAATCATCCAGATGCTAGACCTGCTTTTGGATTGTCCAGAGCTGAAATAGTTTATGATGTTCCTGCTGAAGGAGGAATTAATAGATATTTGGCCATTTTTGCTATTGATGAAGACAAATCTGGTATAGAAATTGGGCCAGTACGTAGCGCTAGGCCATACTTCTTAGATATAGCTAAAGAATATGAAGCATTATTGCTCCACTGCGGTGGTAGCCCAGAAGCCCTAGCTAGAATATCAAAAGAGAAGCTACCGAGTCTAAATGAATTTTACAATGGAGCATATTATAGGAGATATCCAGGGTATTTAGCTCCACACAATGTTTTAGCTATTTTTGATAATATAAAAAATTATTCCGTTGATAGAAATTTAGAAAAATCTATTTTTGATTCTTGGAAGTTTAAAAATGAAAATAACTTTAGTTTAACTGACTCTTCTTTTGAAATAAATATATCTAACGGTCAAAGGCAGTATGATATCTTGTGGGAGTATGATATAAATTCTAACTCGTATAGCAAAAGTTTGGCTGGTAAAAAACACCTTGATAATAATGGCGATGAAATTTATGCTTCTAATTTAATTTTACAACTTGTTGATACCAAAGTTTTGGATAGTGAATTAAGATTGAAAATAGAAACAGTTGGTAGCGGTAAGTCAGTTATTTGCATTGATGGATCATGTTTGAGTGGTTATTGGGAGAGAAACACTCTTAATTCTAGAACAACTTATTATTATGATAATGACGAAGAGGTTGTTTTTAATACAGGTAAGACATGGATTCATCTTATAGATCCTAAAAACACTCAGATTGATTATTAAAGACTTACAACAATCAATCTATTTTGGCCCAAAAAATCTTTAATTGTTTTTGTTTCAACTAAATCCTTGTTAACAATTTCTAAAAGATAATCTTTTTGCCAGTCACTTATTTCCATATATATTTCTATATGGTTTTTTTTATTTTTCAACTTCTTTGTCTGGGTTAATAGTTTTCTATAAAGGCCCAAACCATTGTTACCACCATATAGAGCTTTGAATGGCTCAGCTTTTATTGTTTTTGATTTTTTTATTTCTTCTCTTGTGAGGTAGGGGAGGTTGGCTATTATTATTATATTTTCCTTTAAATCCTCTTCTTTAACTTTGTTAAGTAGATTGCTTTTTTTGAAGATTATTTTATCTTCAACGTTATTTATTTTTGAGTTGTACCTAGCTATCTTTAGGGCCTTATTTGATATATCTAAGCCGTAAAAATTATTACTGGCATCATTTAACTCCTTTAAAATGCTTATTATCAAACAACCAGACCCAGTACCAACATCTATAATACTTGTGTTTTTAATTTCATTTTTAATTATTTCATCTATTATTAATTCGCTTTCTGGTCTTGGTATTAAGACGTTTTTATTTACAAAAAATTTAGATTTATAGAAATACTTTTCATTTTTTATATAAGCAAGTGGATAATTTTTCTTCCTTTTTTTTAGAGCTTTTTTTATTTTTAATTCAGTTTTTTTATCTATTTCTTTTTCTTTGTTTATAATTAGATATTTTTTATCCACATTTAAAAAATGCTCAATTATTGATTCAGCTTCTAGTTGAGGATTATTAATTTCACAATTCTCTAGTTCAAGCTTTAAATATTTTGAGCATTCTGCTATTGTCATTTTATTTTTTGTTAGATAGCTTTAGATCTTTTACTATCTCTTCTATTTCTCCGTTCATTATTTCATCTATATTGTGCCACGATTTATTTATCCTGTGATCAGTTATTCTACTTTGAGGGAAGTTGTATGTCCTTATTTTATCACTTCTGTCTCCGTCACCAACCTGACTCTTTCTTTCAGCTGAATCCTCCATTGCTTTTTTGGCTTCAGCGTTTGCTAGTAGTCTTGATCTTAGAATTTGCATAGCTTTTTCTTTGTTTTGATGTTGTGATTTTTCGTCTTGGCAACTAACAACTGTTCCTGTTGGAATGTGAGTTATTCTAATAGCAGAGTAGGTTGTATTAACGCTCTGACCACCTGGCCCAGATGAACAAAAAGTATCTATTCTTAAGTCATTAGCTTCTATTTTAATATCAACCTCTTCAGCCTCTGGTAAAACTATTACAGTTGAGGTTGAGGTGTGAACTCTTCCTTGTTTTTCTGTTTCTGGTACTCTTTGTACCCTATGTGTTCCAGCTTCGTATTTTAAGTGCCCATAAGCATTTTCACCGTCTATTGAGAATATTATTTCTTTAAAACCACCAATTCCAATAGGGCTAGAGCTTAAAACACTAGTTTTCCAGTTCATTTTTTCAGCAAACTTAATATACATTCTTGATAGCTCGGCAGTAAACAGGGCTCCCTCGTCTCCTCCAGCGCCAGCCCTTATTTCCATTATGATACTTTTTTTGTCGTTAGGATCTGCTGGAAATAGTTCATCATTTAACCTTTCTTCTAAGTCTTCCTTTTCTTTTTTTAGCATATTTAATTCATCGCTAGCCATATTCTTTATCTCCTGATCTTTTTCCGTTTCTATCATTTCTTGGTTTTCTTTTATTTCCTTATCTATTCTCTCCAAATTTAAGATTAAGTCATAAGACTTTTTTAGCGTAGAATGTTCTTTTGATATTTTTTTTAATTCTTCTCTGTCAGATATTATTGCTGGGTCTATTAGTCTTTTTTCTAAGTCTTCAAATTTTTGTTTTATCTCATTAAAATCTTTCATAATGATAAAATAAAAGCCCTTTAGGAAGAGCTTTTATTTGTTTATATTTTTTGTTATTTACTTTCTGATTGCTTTTTCGCCTTAGCTACTCTTTTTGCAGTTTTACCAATTTTGCTCTCATCTTTCTTATCAAGTTTAGCTTGGAATTTGCCAACTCTGTTAGCGGTATCAACTAATTTTTGTTTACCAGTATAGAACGGGTGACAAGCAGAACAAAGCTCTGTTTTAATTTCTGCCTCAGTTGAACCAGTAACAAAAGAGTTACCACAAGCACATGAAACTGTTATATCCTTATTATATTTTGGATGTATATCTTTTTTCATATTGAAAATATTAATTTAAAATTAGAATTATAAAAGAGCCACTTTTAATGGCTATTTTAATATTATCATAGTAATAAAAATAAATCAATAGTTTGCGCCGTTTGAATGTTTTTGTTTAAAATGGTATAATTATTAATATAATTAATATCAATAATATGTTTAAAGGAGTTATAGTAAAAAAACTACAAAAGTATGTTGATGACAGGGGTTGGTTGAGTGAGATATATCGCTCAGATGAGATGGATTTTGAACCAACTATGGCTTATATTAGCCTAACTAAACCAGGTGTTGTTCGTGGACCCCACGAGCACAGATATCAAAGTGATTGCTTTGTTTTTGTTGGTCCTGGTAATTTTAAACTTCATCTTTGGGATAGAAGAGAGGGAAGTGACACAGAAGGGGAGCATTATGAAGTTGAACTTGGAGAAGATAATCCGGCCATGGTTATAGTTCCTCCCGGGGTTGTCCATGGTTACAGGTGTATTGGAGATGTTCCTGCTTATTCATTAAATATGCCAGACAAGCTTTACAAGGGAAAAGGAAAGAGAGATGATATAGACGAGATAAGATGGGAAGATGATGATAACTCTCCTTACAAAATAGAATAAAGAATAGTAAAAATTTATTTTTATTTAGCACTCTTGACACAAGAGTGCTAATTGTTTATAATAGTAATATAAATTTTTTATTATGGAAATAAGCGAAAGAAAAAAGAAAATATTAATGACTATAATAGATGAGTATATTAAGAATGTTCAGGCTGTTAGCTCAACTAGTTTAGTCGATAAATGTAAATTAGACATATCTTCTGCTACGGTTAGGAATGAGATGGCTGAGCTAGAGGAAGGTGGTTATATTTTTCAACCACATACTTCTGCCGGTAGAATACCAACTGAACTTGCCTATAGATTTTTTGTTGATAGTTTTGATGATTTAAGCGTTAATCCTAAAAACATTAAAGGCCTAGATGATGTTTTTGATCATTCTGAAGAAGCATTTAAGTTAACTGCTAAAAAAATAGCTGAAATATCTAAGGGAGCTGTTTTTTGGGCATTTCATAAGAATGACTTGTATTACACTGGAATATCAAATTTATTTTCTCAACCAGAATTTAGGCAATCTAATTTAGCTTGTGATGTCTCTGTTGTTATAGACAGTATGGAGGAAATAATTTCTGATATTTTTGAAGAATTAGATGAAGGAGAAAAGGTGTTTATAGGGAGTGACAATCCTTTCGGTCAGTTTTTGAGTTCTGTTATATTAAAATACAAAAAAGATAACACTGAGGGTGTGGTTGGTATACTTGGTCCAATTAGAATGGATTATAAGAAAAACATAGATATTATAAAATATTTGAAAGATAAATTTTAAAATATAAAAATATGGATAAAAAACATAAGGAAGAAGAAATAGAGGAGACTAAAGATGAAGAAACAGAAGAACCTGTAAAAGAGGAAAGTATTGAGTCCTTGAAAAAAGAGATAGAGGAAATTGACGGTAAATACAAAAGAGCTTTAGCTGACTATCAAAATCTTTTGAAAAGTTCTACTGAGAAAAGAGCAGAAATATTAAAATATTCAACTGAAAATTGTTTATTGGAAATTCTTCCGATTTATGATAATTTGAATATTTCAATAAACAATTTAAGTGAAGATCAGGCTAACAATCCTTGGGTTGAGGGAGTTAAGTATATAATAAGACAGTTTGATGAGTTTTTGTTGAAAAATGAGGTAGAAAAGATTAAAACTGTTGGAGAAAAGTTTGATTATAGGTTAATGGAAGCTATTGATGGTCAAGGTGATTATGTAGTTAAAGAGGTTAGACCTGGGTATAGATTAAAGGATAAGGTTATTGTACCGGCCAGTGTTACTGTCGGCGATAAAGAATAATATTTTTTTAAAAATCTTTTTTCCATCTATAATTATTTAATTATTTTGGATAAAAGAAAATTTAATTATATGTCTCTTATAAAATGGAATCCTTTTCTAAGTGACAATTATTTTGATGACATGGATAAAACCTTTGGTGAGTTCTTGCCATCTTCTAGATCTTTCTCTGGTTTTACCCCGGCTGTTGATGTTTATGAAGATAAAGACAATGTTATTATTGAGACTCAGCTTGCTGGAATTGATCCAGAAAAAGTTGATATTTCGATTGAGAACAATGTTTTATCAATAAAGGGAGAGGCTGAGAAAAAGACAGAGGTAGATGAAAAAAATTATTACAGAAAAGAAATTAGAAGGGGTAGTTTTTATAGATCAATACCTCTTCCAACAAAAGTCTCAGGAGAAGAAGCTTCTGCTGTAGCTGATGGGGGTATACTAAAAATCACAATACCAAAATCTCCAGAAGTTAAACCGAAAACAATTAAAATTAGCACAAGTAAAAAATAATTCTTGAAAATCTTTGGTTCTCCAAAATAATTAAAATGATTTTGGAGAACAAAAGCTTTTTAAAGCAATGTATTAATAATAAAATAATCAGTTAAATATTTTCTTTAAAAAATTTAACTGAATAACAAAAAATATATGGGAAAGATATTGGGAATCGATTTGGGTACAACCAATTCAGCTATGGCCATTATAGAAGGTGGTCAAGCAAAAATATTAGAAAATGCTGAGGGTAACAGAACAACACCTTCAATTGTTGCTATTTCAAAAAGTAGCGAGAGATTAGTTGGTCAATCAGCTAAAAGACAAGCTGTTACAAATCCTAAAAATACTGTTTATTCAGTAAAGCGTTTAATTGGAAGAAAGTTTGATGACTCTGAAGTTAAAAAAGACATTGAACTTGTTCCTTATGAGATGGTAAAATCTGGTGAAGGGGTAAAGGTTAAAATGAATGATAAAGATTATACACCTCAAGAGATTTCAGCTATGATTTTGTCAAAATTAAAAGCTGATGCTGAAGCTAAGATAGGGGAAAAAATAACAGAAGCGGTTATTACAGTTCCTGCATATTTTGATGATGCACAAAGACAAGCTACAAAAGATGCTGGTAAGATTGCTGGTTTAGATGTAAAGAGAATTATAAACGAGCCAACTGCTGCTGCCCTTGCTTATGGATTTGATAAAAAGAAAGGTCAACAAGCCGTTGTTTATGATTTAGGTGGTGGAACTTTTGATGTTTCAGTTTTAGATATAGTTGCCGATGGTGAGTTATCTGTTGAAGTAAAGTCAACTAATGGTGATACTCATTTAGGTGGAGAAGACTTTGATCAAAGAGTTATAGATTATATTATTTCAGAGTTCAAGAAAGAACAAGGAATTGATCTTTCTAAGGATTCACTAGCTCTACAGAGAATTAAAGAATCAGCTGAAAAAGCTAAAATAGAATTATCAACTGCAATAGAAACAGAAGTTAATCAACCTTTTATTACAACTGACGAGAATGGACCGAAGCATTTGGTTATGAGAATAACTAGATCTAAATTGGAAGAATTAGTTTCTGATTTAGTTGAAAAAACTTTAGAGCCTTGTAAGAAATCTTTGAAAGATGCAGGACTAGAAGTTAAAGATATTGAAGAGGTTATTTTGGTTGGTGGTATGACACGTATGCCTTTAGTTCAAAAAATAGTAAAAGAATTCTTTGGAAAAGAGCCAAATTTAAGCGTTAATCCAGACGAGGTGGTTGCTGTTGGAGCTGCCGTGCAAGCAGGTGTTTTACAAGGAGATGTTAAAGATGTTTTGCTTTTAGACGTTATTCCTTTGACTTTAGGAATCGAAACATTAGGCGGTGTTACTACTCCTTTAATAGAAAGAAACACAACTATTCCAACATCAAAATCTCAAGTTTTTTCAACTGCTGCTGATAATCAACCTAGTGTTGAGATTCATATTGTTCAAGGTGAAAGACCTATGGCGGCTGACAATAAGACTTTAGGTAGATTTATATTAGACGGAATACCACCAGCACCTAGAGGAGTGCCTCAGGTTGAAGTATCTTTTGATGTTGACGCCAATGGTATTTTAAATGTTATTGCTAAAGATAAGGCAACTAATAAGGAACAAAAGATAACTATCACTGCATCTTCTGGTTTAAGTAAAGAGGAAATTGAGAAAATGCAAAAGGAAGCAGAAATTCATGCCGATGAAGATAAAAAGAAAAAAGAAAATATTGAAATTAAGAATCAGGCAGATGCTGTTTTCTTTACAACTGAAAAACTTTTAAAAGAATCTGGAGACAAAATGACAGAGGAAGACAAAAAATCTCTTGAAGCAAAACTTGAAGAATTAAAAGGTGTTAAGGATGGAGACAATTATGACGAAATGAAGAAGAAGATGGACGAATTAAATGAGATAGCCCAAAAAATAGGGGCGGCTATGTATCAAAACAATAGTCAGGAGGCACCATCTACAGAGAATAAAGAAGAAGCTAAAAATGACAATGAAGAAGGAGAGGTAGTTGAAGGAGAGGTTGAGGAGAATAAATAATTTAAACTATGGCTAAAGATTATTACAGTATACTGGGAGTTTCAAAAGATGCTAGCCAAGCTGATCTTAAGAATGCTTTTAGGAAATTAGCTCATAAGCACCACCCTGATAAGGGTGGTGATACCAATAAGTTTAAGGAAATAAATGAAGCTTATCAAACTTTAGGTAATGAGCAAAAAAGAAGGCAATATGATCAGTTTGGCTCTAGCCCTTTTTCATCTGGAGCTAGTCCTTCAGGTGGTTTTGATTTTTCTGGTTTCCAGGGTGGAGCTGGGTTTGAGGATTTGGGTGATATATTTGGTGGACTAGGAGATATATTTGGTGGCGGTAGATCCAACAGGCGACAATCTAGTGGTAGAGGCTCTGACATTGAGGCTTTGCTTAGTATTGATTTTATGGAAGCTGCCTTTGGAGCTACTAAGGAAATTTTGTTAAATAAAAATGTTAAATGTTCTGTTTGTGATGGTAGTGGAGCTGAGCCAGGTTCAAAAATAGAGACTTGTAAAGAATGTTCTGGTAGAGGTATTGTCTATAAAAATCAAAGAACTATTTTTGGTACTATGCAAGTTGAAGACATTTGTCCCAATTGTCAGGGCGAGGGAAAAACATATAGTAAAAAATGTTCAAAATGTTCTGGTTATGGCTTCCATAAAGGTGAAGAAAAAATTAAAGTTAAAATACCAGCTGGTATAGACAGGGGTGAAGCAATTAGAATCTCTGGTAAGGGTAATGCTGGCTCTAAGGGATCTCCAGCCGGGGATTTATTACTTAGAATAAATGTTTCTCAATCAGACGAGTTTAAGAGAAACTATTATGATATACATACAAAGGAAAAAATTAGTGTTAAACAGGCTATTTTGGGTGACAAGATAAACATTAAAACAATTCATGGGGATATAACTCTTAAAATACCAAATGGAACACAGTCGGGAACAGTCTTTAAGATAAAGGGAAAAGGTATAAAAAAGTTGCGCGGAATAGGAGAAGGGGACCATTTCGTTGAGGTAACTGTTGTTATTCCTAAATCGATTTCTCGCAAAGATAAAAAGATGTTAGAGCAATTAGATATATAATTATGTACATAGACACACATTGTCATTTAAATTTTAAAGACTTTAAAGATGATTACAATGAAGTAATCAAAAGATCTTTAGAGGGTGAAGTTGAGATGATCGTGGTTGGCTCAGAGTTAAAAACATCTCAAAGGGCAGTTTCTTTGTCTGAGAGTTTTGACAAAGGGGTATACTCGGCTGTTGGTTTACATCCTATACACTTGCAAGATGTTATAATTAAAAATGATAACGAAAATGGCAAGTATGAGTTCAGGAGTAGAAAAGAAGAGTATAGTGAAGATAATTATATTGATTTAATTAAAAACAAAAAGAACGTTGTTGCTATTGGCGAGATTGGTTTAGATTATTATCATATAGATGGTGACAGGGAGAAGGTAAAAGAAATTCAGAGAGAAGTTTTTTTCAGGCAGTTAACCTTGGCTAAAAAAATGGAATTACCTGTTATAATTCATTGTCGCGAAGCCCATGATGATTTATTTAGAATATTAAAAGATTTCCATTCTAATAACAACTTTACTAAAGAGTGGGGCGTTATCCATTGTTATTCTGGTGATTATAATCAAGCCAAAAAATATTTTGACTTAGGATTAAAAATATCTTTCACTGGCCTTGTAACTTTTGTTAGGCAATGGGATGAAGTTATTAAAAAATCGCCTCTGGACAAATTAATGATTGAAACAGATTCGCCATATTTATCGCCATCGCCTTACAGGGGGAAGAGGAATGAGCCTCTTTATGTTAAGGAAGTGGCTAAGGTTATTTCTGATCTAAGAAATGAGGATGTCAATTTAGTAAAAAATAAATTGTATAAAAATTCAATTGATTTTTTTGGTATAAGATAATTTTATTTTTTAGCTAAAACTAATCCCCAGATTTCTACAGGTTTATATTTTTTTAATTCCTTACTTATCTCATTTATTGTTGATCCGGTTGTTGTGATATCATCTACTAAGATGATTTTTTTATTTTCTAATATTTTTTTTGATTCTTCGGGGTCAATTATTTTAAAACAATTATTAAGATTTTTTTCTCTATCCTTCTTTTTTAGACTGGCTTGGTTTTTGCTATTTTTTATTTTTATTAAATTATTAAAAATTGGAATCTTTGTTTTTTGACTTATAAAGCTAGCAAGAATAAAGCTCTGGTTAAAACCTCTCCATCTCTCCCTTCTTTTTGTTATAGGGACTGCTATTATTATAGAATTTTCTTCATTAAAGAGATTGTCCTTTTTTAGTATGGGGTTTGGATTTATTTTTTCTTTTAAAAAGTTTAACAAAAATAGGCCAAGTATATTGCCTATTTTTTTATTAAACTTATATTTAAATTTTTTAATTAATTCTTCTAATATTTTGTCATTTAAATCACCGGCAACCATTATGCCATTGAAGTAAAAACCTTTATTACAGTTATCACAAAACTCACCAAAATTATTAGTACTTGAACATGCCGGGCATCTTTGCTCCTTGGTTTTTATTCTCTGAAAACATCTGACACATATAGTTTCGCAGTCTATTCGATTGCAAATTATACACTTCTTTACAAATAATAAATCAATAAAAAAACTAAGTATTTCTTTTATCATTTTTTAGCATCTTTGGGGGTATGCTTTTATTTTAATTGTATTTTTTGTATGTTGCCACTTGAGTTAGTAAAGAACAGTGTTTCTTGTCTTGAGTCAACCATTATTGAAGATATATTTTGATTACCTTCTGGTATAGCTATTAATGTTTTTTGTCCACTGCTTATATCTATTCTGTATAATTCATCTGAAGTCATTTGCGACATTTCTGTGAATATTCCAGACATTGGCTCTAGACTGGTTGGCACTGCGCAATATACTGTATCGTTATCAGCAAAAGTACATTTACTTGCCCATGTTTGAAGTTGTAAGTCGGTTCTGCTTGTTCCAATACTATTTCCGCTAGCATTAACAATCCAAACTTTTGGCATTAAATTATCTTTTGGTGAAGCAACGCTATAAAGTAGTTTGTCGCCATTCTCAGACCATAGAGGTTCGAAGTTCCAACCTTCTATTATAGTTGATTTAAAGTTTTCCCCATTCTGTCCAATAAAGAAAACCTCTCTTCTGTTAGAGTCAACTCCCTGAGTGTACATGCCGACTGATTGATTGTTTGGCTGCCAGTATGGAATTACCCATTTATCATTTAAGCCCAACTCTTCTAAAGCCCTAGTTTGCGATCCGTCACTGTTTGATATTATTAACCATCTGTTGTCAGGGTCTATACCTAAGCTTTTATTAACTAATTTTTCGCTATCAGCAGAAAAGGTAAAATCTTCCCAGTGCTTTGGAAGTGTTACTTGTTTATTCGTGGAGAAATCATATATTATTTTTGTATCGTCTGGGTATTCTATTACCGCTTTTGTTTTATTTGGGGCCCACTCTACATCAGATACATTGTGAAAAACTTTATCACTAAAAGGAATTATGTCTCCATTATCGTTTACTACATAAAACTTCCCGTCATCCTTATTATAGAATTGAACTGAATTTCCATCTCTGCTTAGGGCGGGGGATACTGTTTGTGAATCAACTAAAGAGCTTACCTTGGTTACTCCGCCTATGGCAATATTGCTAACTCCTCCAGTTTCCCCAGCTTGAGGGTCTAGAGGCTCTTGTGGTCTTGTCGGTATCTCGGGCTCTATCCTGCCAGGATCTTCACCGTCAGTTATTATTGGGGTTCCGTCTGGTGATATTGGTAATCCAATTCCAGGGGAGTCTTCTTCTCCCGGTGTTGGCACTATAGGTGAATCACTTTTAAAAAATAGGTTCCAAATAACTATAGCCATTAAAACAACTATAGTTACAAAAGCTAAAACCATTAGTATTTTTTTGAATTTAGTATTTCCCATATTTTATTTTTATGTTATAATAATGATATAATTTTATTATAAGCATTTATTTATTTGTGTTACGTCAAAATTATAGCACGAATAATACTATAAATCAATTAAAAAATATGGGAATATTTTCATCTTCAAGCGATAATTATTTTTTAGGGATAGATATAGGGAATTCATCTTTAAAAATGGTTGAATTAGAGAAAAAGGGAAAGAAAATTAATTTAGCTAATTATGGCTTTTCGGACAATATTGAAGGAGCTGACTTTACCTATTCTGATGATGTTTCTTTTTTGGCTAAATCAATTGTTAGATTAAAAGATGAATTAGGTATAAAAACTAATAAGGCAAATGCTTCTTTGCCTAGTTGGTCTGTTTTTTCTTCTTTAATTAATTTACATAATGTAGATCCAAAAAAATTAGATGAGAAAATTATTGAGGAAGCAAGAAAGGTTATCCCACTCCCTTTAGATGAGATGGTTCTAGATTGGAAGGTTATTCCAGGTTCAGACAAGATTAAGGGTAATGTAAAGGTCTTTCTAACTGGTTCTCCAAAAAAATTAATTAAGAAATATATTGATGTTTTTAGAGAGGCAAAAATTACTTTGACTAATTTAGAGACAGAGTCTTTTTCTTTGATAAGGTCTATTTTAGGCAATGATCCAACAACAACAATGTTAATTGAGATGGGTGAAAATAGTACAGACTTCTCAATAGTAAAAGAAAGCATACCCTTTTTAAATAGAAGTATAAATGTTTCTGGTAAAACTATTAGTTCAGAGATTTCTTCTAAAATGGGTGTTAGTTTTGAGCAGGCAGAACAATTTAAGTTTGATCTAGGAATGTCAAATGAAAACAAAAGAGCAGAGCTTCCTAAAATAATAATTGATGCAGTTAATCCGATAATTAACGAAATAAAGTACATGACAGATTTGTATTATAACAGTAATAATGATAATATAGAGAAGATAGTTTTGTCCGGTGGCTCATCTCTATTGTATAATTTCTCCGAGTATCTAGAGGATCTTTTAAATGTAAAAGTTATAATAGCCAACCCTTGGTTTAAAGTTTCTTATCCACAAGAATTAGAGCAAGTTTTATCTGAGGTTGGTCCTAGATTATCAGTTGCAGTTGGACTTGCCTTAAGAGGAGCTGATAAAAATTAAAATTTTATATATGCCAAAAATAAACAAAGAGATACCGGTTGTTGATAAAATAAAGTTATCGAAAAAAGAAGAAAAGATAAATAATAACCTAGAATTATTAGAAACTGATTTAATCAAAGATCAAGTTCCTGTTTTTTTTGATTATAGAAGGCACTTAGTTGCTTTTTTTGTTTTACTCCTAGTTTCTTTTGCTATATTAATAGAACTTTTTCTTCTTCTTACTTGGTGGGGAGAGATTAAAAAAGATGAGAGTGAATCTTATCTTAAAGATGAAATCAATTATGTAATTAGTGAGAAGAGTAGAATATCGAATGACTATGAAATGGTTTTAAAATTTAAGAACGATGCAAGTATTTCTTTCGCTATTTTAGATAATCATATATATTGGAGCAATTTCCTTGATTATCTTGAAAAGAACACTTTAAAAGCAGTTTATTATAGGAATTTTTCTGGCAACATCAACGGTATTTATACCTTGCCGTCAGTTACAAAAGATGTTAGAGCTATCTCTTATCAGTCACAAGCATTTAACCTTGATGAGCAAACTTCAAGCGTGAATACTTCTGATGAAATTATTGGTTCTAGCGGTATAAGCGCTTCAAGTGGTCACGTAAACTTTAATCTTAACTTAAATTTAAGACCAAGACTATTTAAGAAATAAAATATATGGATAACAAAGAAAAAAAAGACGATATCTCTTTAGATGAAAATGAATTATTTAATGATAGTGAAGTTAGAAAAATGAGAACTTCTAATAAGATTAACTCTTTTTTAAATTCTAATTTTCAATTTGTTTCTATACTTTTAATTATAGCCGTTTTTTGGTTTTCTTTTGTATATATACTATCCCCTAAATACGATAGAATAATAAAGGAGTCAACAGAGATTTTAAAAGAAAATAAGGAAAACTTCGTAAGGGAATATAGAGTGCTGGCAGATAATAGAGAGAGTATTAATACCTTTAATCAGATTAAGGAGGAGGATGTGGATAAGATAATGAAGATTGTTCCGGAGTCATATTCTAGAGACTCTTTATTTACTTGGTTTACCTACTTTTTAATGAAGAATAATTATAATGTTAGGAGTGTTAAAATAATTGACATTAATGAAGTAAATAAAACTCAACAGACTGATCAGACAGCTAGGAGGGGAGTAGGAGAAGTTACTGCCGAACAAGGTGTTGCAACCACTTCTTTGTCTTATTCTCCGAATCACTTTAATTCTTTGCCCTATGACGTGTCTTCTAGGTTGGGAGCTTGGGTTATAAATGTGCAAATTTCTGGCGTTACATATCCCGACCTTAGATATTTAGTCGATATTATTGAAAAAAACTTAAAAATAATAGATGTCATTTCTTTGGACTTTAATCCTGGGGCAAGAGTAGTCGAGATAGAGGCGTTGAGTTATTATAAAAAATAATAATTATTTATATGAGCAAACTTTACAGAATAATCTTTATAGTTTTACTAATTTTGTTAATTGGTTTAAATGTGGCGTTGTTTTTATACGGTGATAAAATATTATCACGTTTTAACACCTTTCCAGATCTTGAAAGCTCTGAGAGTATTATGAAAAGTATAGATGAGAGTAGTAGAAGTTCAGTTTTAGATTTAAGCAAAATAGACAGTCAAAAGTTTAAAGACTTAAAAGAATTTTCAGTTGATCTTTCTGATTTTGATACTGGCGATATAGATTTTGATGGGGATAATGGTGATTCAACTAGCACAGAAGATACTTTGTTGGAATTTGAGGTTGGAAATAAAAATCCTTTTCAACCTTTTTAGTCTAAGATAATTATTTATGTTTAATAAGAGTAAGTTTTTAGATATTCTTAAAATTAAAAATGTATTAGCAGGTGATAAAATTTCCGAGCTTTCTTTTTTATTGGAAAAAGATAATAATTTTGACATAGAAAAATATTTAATAAGACAAAAATTATTAGACTTGGAGCAGATAACTAAAATTAAAGCTGATTTGTATAATTTACCATACAAGAACTTAATGGGAGAAGAAATCCCCGATCAAGTTTTAGAGACTATAAGTGAAGAGCTTTCTAATAATTACAAAGCTGTTTGTTTTTCCATTGATAGCGGCAACATTAATATTGGATTTTTAGAGCCAAATTTAAAGGCAATGGAGGCCTTAAATTTTTTATCTCAAGGAAAAAGATTGAAACCTGTTTATTATATAATCTCCAAAAATAGTTTTGATTATGCTTTTAGAAAGTATAGCAAAATGGAAGAAGAGATATCATCTGCTCTAGAAATTAAATCAAAGGAGTCTGGGGATGATGATTTTTTAGAGGTTAAAAAGGATGAGGATGAGGCCAGAGAGGAGCTTGATATAGATGATGCAAATAGCGCTCCGGTTGCCAAGATAGTTTCCGTTATTATTAAAAATGCCATAGATAGTCGTGCTAGTGATATTCATATTGAGCCTTACGAAAACGAAAGTCGTGTTCGTTACAGAATTGACGGTATATTGAGTAATGCTTTGTTTTTACCTAAAAAAATTCATGGATCAGTTATAGCTAGAATAAAAGTTATGGCGAGGATGAAACTTGATGAAACTCGTATTCCTCAGGATGGAAGAATGGTTTTAGTTTTTGATAAGAGAGAAGTTGATTTTCGTATATCCACATTCCCTATTGGAGATGGAAGAGAGAAGGCTGTTATGCGTATTTTAGATACTTCAAAGGGGCTTATAACCATGGAAGACTTAGGATTTAATTCCTTGGTTTTAGATAAATTTAAAAAAAATATAAGGAAATCAAATGGGATAGTGCTTGTGACTGGTCCTACTGGAAGTGGTAAATCAACAACACTATATTCTGTTTTAAATATATTAAACAAAGAGGGAGTTAATATTTCAACACTCGAAGATCCTATTGAGTATCAGTTAAAAGGTGTTAATCAATCTCAAATTAGACCTAAAATAGGCTATTCATTTGCTACTGGTTTACGTTCTTTGGTTCGTCAAGATCCCGACGTTATTATGGTTGGAGAAATTAGAGATGAAGAAACTGTAAATCTTTCTATTCATGCTGGTTTAACTGGTCACTTAGTGTTATCAACTTTACACACAAACAATGCATTGGGTACTATTTTTAGGTTAATGGATATGAAAGCCGAGCCCGTACTTCTATGTTCAATACTTAGACTTATTATAGCTCAACGTCTAGTTAGAAGACTTTGTGTCCATTGTAAGGCGGAGGTTGAAGAGGGTGAAAGGGTTAAGTTTATAAAAAATGCTAAAGAAGTTTTGGCTGATATAGATATTGAAAGATTAAAAAAAGAAATTCCAGGAATTAATTCAATTGATGATATGGATAATTTAAAAATATATAAAGCTGTTGGCTGTCCTAGATGCCAAAAGACTGGATATATGGAGAGAGTCTCCATAGGTGAGGTTATAGAAATGAATGAGAGTCTAAAAGATATTATAATGCAAGATATTTCAGGTCTACGTATTGAAAACATTAAGAGGGATCAAGAATTTATATCTTTAAATCAAGATGGATTTTTGAAAATCCTACAAGGCCTCACCACAGAAGAAGAGGTTTCAAGAGTTATAGAAGTTTAGATAATTTTATTATACAAAAAATATGCCAACTTTTAGATATAAAGCCAGTGATAAAAACCAAAAAAGGAAAAGCGGTAGAATAGTAGCATTGAACAGGGAAGACGCCATAAAAAGGCTTAAGAAAAAGCTTTTTATGGTTTCTGATTTGGTTGATATTTCCGATAGCTTGGAGGTTAAAATAAGTAACAAACTTACACCTATTAAAAGTAAAGATGTAGTTATTTTTTCTAGGCAATTTTCCGTAATGGTAAGTTCTCATGTTACAGTCACTGAATCTTTGTATACAATTATTGAACAAACAGAAAATCCAAGATTTAGGGATATTATATCCAAGATAGCCTATGATGTTGATAGCGGAACCATGCTATCTGATGCTTTGGCTAAGTATGGTAATATTTTTTCTCAGTTTTATTGCAATATTATTAAAGCTGGTGAAACCTCTGGAAGACTGGATGAAGTTTTGGAGTATTTGGCTGACGAAATTGAGAAAGACTACGACGTTTTAAAGAAATTTAAAGGAGCTATGATTTATCCAGCCTTTATATTGGCTGGTATATTCGGTGTTGGTCTTGTGTTTGTATTCTTTGTTTTACCAGAATTAACCCTCATGCTTCAAGAAACCGGAGCAACACTACCTTTAGCCACAAGAATAGTTATAGCTTCGACAGAATTTTTACAAAAGTATTATTTATTAGTTGCTTTACTAATAGTTGCTATAATATTCTTTGTTAGAATGTTTTTAAAGACTCCGTATGGTAGAAGGAAGTTCGATTATTTACTTATCAAAACACCTTCTTTGGGTAAGCTTTTTCAATTGATATATCTTGTTAGATTCTGTAGATCTCTAAGTACTTTATTAAAGGGTGGTGTTAGTGTTAATAAGAGTTTGATTATAGTGAAAGATATTATAAAGAGTACAGTTTATAAAGATATTATTGCTGAAACAATAGATGTTGTTAAAGAAGGTGGATCAATAACAAGTATTTTAGAGGATAGCGATCATGTACCGAAGATGATACCCGAGATGATGTCAGTTGGAGAAAAAACTGGTCGTCTAGATGATATATTGGAGATTATTGCTAAGTTTTATGAGAAAGATGTTAGAAATAGGCTAGATAATATAAGTACCATAATTGAACCAGTCGTTATGGTTATTATGGGTCTCGGCGTAGGTATTATGGTAGCTGCTATTATTATGCCTATGTATAATATGGCTAGTCAGTTTTAATGAATATGGTTAGCGTTGAAATAAAAAAAGTAGATATAGAGTCTTTTAAAAATATTTGTAATTTAGGTGGTTTTCCTGGTTTAAGTTTTTTACAGACATATAACTGGGCTGATATTCAGGAGGGATATGGTAATAATTGTTCTTTTTTTATTTTTAAGAGCTCTGACAATATTATTGGATTCACAGTAGCTATTAAAATAACAGCCTTTAAGTTCTTTAAATATTATTATTTACCCAGAGGTCCTTTTTTTAAGAATGGGTTAAGTCAAGATATCAAAAATGATATAGTAATGGAAATGGCTAAGAAGTTTGATGCTGATTTTTTAAGAATTGAACCAGTTTCTTTTGATTTTGAAGGTGGGAAGAGATTCTGTAAGACCAGAGATATTCAGCCAGCAAAAACATCATTTTTAAACTTGAAAGATGATCTGGAACTAATTTTTGGAAAAATGAAATCCAAGACCAGATATAATATTAGGTTGGCCGAGAAAAAGGGCGTTAAGATTTTAGAGAGCACCGACAAGGATTTAGCTTTTAATAATTTTATTAAATTAATAAAAGTTACATCCAAAAGAGACAGTTTTTCAATACATAAAGATGACTATTATGGGAATTTAATTAATTATAATAATGGGTTTATAAGAGTTTTTGAAGCATATTATAATGGAGAGGTTTTAGCCTCGGGTATATTCTCGTTTAGTGGGGATTGCGTTTCATATTTACATGGAGCATCAGATAATAAATATAGAAATGTAATGGCCCCCTATCTTTTACATAGTAAAGTTATTAAAATAGCTAAAGAGGAAGGATTTTCTTTTTATGATTTTTACGGAGTAGATAACTTGAAGTGGCCCGGAGTTAGTCGTTTTAAGCAGGGTTTTGGGGGAGAGGAACTTGCTTATCCTGGTACCTATGATTTTAAAATAAATATTTTTAAATATTTTGTTTATAGTTTTTTGAGAAAATTAAATTCTTTTAAATCTAAATTCCTATGATCGAATTTAATAATTTAACTAGAAATAGAATTAATGAAAGAAAAGTTTTGAATTTAGTAGATAATTTTTTAAAGAGTTATAGAATAGAGGGTGATATATCGATAGCGGTAATTGGTGATTGCAGGATGAGAAGGATAAACAATTCTTACAGGGGAAAAGACAAGACAACAGATGTTTTATCTTTCGTTGATCTAAATGAAATTCTCATAAGTTTTCAACAAATAAAGAGACAAGCCAAAAAGTATAATAAAAAGGTGATGGAAGAGTTTAACTTTATACTAGTACATGGATTATTGCATCTTTGTGGGTATAAAGATGAGAAAGAATTAGGTAGGCTAGAGATGATAAAACTGGGAAACGTTTTCTTGGATAAATATTATAAAAAAAATGAAAAAAATAAACCATAAAAAAGCTTTTACCATAATAGAAGTTTTAATAGCAGTATCAATAATAGCTATAATAGGCGCTGTTTTTAATGCTAATTATAAAGTATCTTCAAGTCAGTCAGCTTTAACGGTTTTTCAGCAATCTTTATCTCAGGATATTGGCTTAGCTAAATGGAAAGCTATTGATTTAGAGTATTATGATAGCCAAACTCCAGTTTATTGGGGTGTTAGTTTGTCTGAGGGTTCAAATGAGTATACTATCTTTGCTGATTTAAATGGTAATTGGTTGCTTGACGTTGGGGAGGATGATCCTTTGAAGGGGGCTAAAATTAATAAAGCTAAAGTAGATGCCTACATTAGTAATATTAATTTAGCTAATAATTTAAATGTATTATTTTCAACTGAAGGTGATTTCTTAACATTTTATGACGTTGATAATAGTATTGAGGTTTTTGGAGAGCTTAGGGTTGAACTAAAAAGTGAGAGTTTAAATATTGGTAAGTTAGTTTTTGTTAACTCTTTTTCTTTGGTTGATGTGTCTGATTGTTTCTGTTCTCCTACCGCTGACTATCAATGTTCTTGGTGTCCTTAAATCTTATGAAAACAAATATAAACAAAACAAAAAAAGCTTTTACCTTGATGGAGGTTGTTGTTATTATGTTCATCCTAAGTATTGGGTTAGTTGCTGTTTTGTCTTTGGTTAGAAAAAGCTCTGAATTTGAAAGTGTTAAAAAGAATTTGTTAACTGCCGCCTTTCTTTCGCAGGAAGGAATTGATATAATGAGAAATATTAGGGATACTAATATTATTTTAGGTGATGATTATGATAAGTGGGATGGTATTGCGTCTCCCTTAGTTGGTGATACTTATTATTATAAAGTAGATTATTTGTCTCTTTTAGCTACGACTACAGTAGATATAGACACGTCTTTACTACAACTAGACAATGGGATGTTTGTTCATTTAAGCGGAGGAGAAGATTCAATTTTTAAAAGAATGATAAGCGTTACTCCTAGTTCGAGTGGTTATACTCATGTTGAGTCATGGGTTAAATGGTTTGAGCGTGGACAGGCTTATGATTTTAAACTAGAAACAATTATATATGACTTATCAAATTAAAATGAAAAACAAAAAAGCTTTTACTTTACTTGAGG
>JBAYSI010000008.1:0-19915 GCA_041676225.1 Patescibacteria group bacterium
TAATTATTAAATTAATCTTATTATTACTATTGTATTATACATTACCCCCCCCCTGATAGTCAATAGTTTTATCAAATTTTTAATCCTTTTAATCTTTTCCTTAATTCTTTGTAGTCACTCTTAGTTTTAGCGACTAAATCCCAAAAACTCTTAGAATGATTCATTTCTTTTAAATGACAAAGTTCATGGACGATAACGTAGTCAGCTATTTCTCTTGGTAAAAAATATATTTTATAATTAAAGTTAAGGTTGGATTTCTTAGAGCAACTTCCCCAGCATGTGCTCTGATTTTTTATACTAACTCTATTATATTCAAATTTATAGTAATTATTAAAATGTTCTAGCCTCTCCCCTATTAAAATTCTAGCTTTTTCTTTGTATTCCAAATACCTAGACCTCTCCTGGTCTTCACTTAGAATATTTAAATTATTAAATGATTTAATCTTGTCCAGAATCCAATCACTTTTACTTTTTAAAAAGCTAATCATTCTTAACTCACTTAACTTGTTTGGTTTAGTAATAACAAGCTTGCCATTATTGTATATGGTTAAACGTAAATTTTTAGATCTACAACTTGATCTAAGGAAGAAGTCAACTTCCTTGTCTTTTATTTTTATTCTGTACTTATTCATTAATATTGTTTAAATGTTTAGCAAAATTAATCATGTATTTACTTGAACCAAATAATGTAAACATCATTTTTGGATCTGGCTCTATTTGAGCCCTCCAAAGATCAAGCCTGTCTGAATCCCAACAAGTCTGAACCGTTACATCCTTGCTATTAGCTGACACAAAATTGTGCCAAGTAAGGGCCTCTATCAATTGATTTTTTTGCTTATTTTTCAATTCAATTATTTTAGCTTTTAATAACTCAGTCAAAAGGTCAGCTGCCCTTGCTCCATGCTCTGGATCATGAGAATCATTAATTCTTCTGGCATCATGGAGATAAGCGAATAAGGAAACAACCTTTTTATCAGCTTTACAAACATCAGAAATCATAAGTCCATATTTTTCAACCCTTTCCCAGTGATCAATTTTATGCAGAGAATTATCTGGCAAAATTAAACCTCTTTTAAATATATCACTATTTATTATTTTTTCCATAATTCTTTGACATTAAATACAAAATAGTCTATAATCTTCTTATCCTTAAGGCCGATGTGGTGAAACTGGTAAACACACACGACTCAAACTCGTGTGCCGCAAGGCTTGTGGGTTCGAGTCCCACCATCGGTACCAAAATTTTGCTTAAAAACAGCCAACCTATTATTGGCTGTTTTTAAATACTCAAAACATACGCTTTCTTTCCTTTTTTTTGATTTAATGGCCGAAGACAGGGCCCAAATTACACCACTTAAAACTATCAACTTCAAACCTCTTCTAACTTCTTGCTTTAAATCTTTATCATTAAAACCAGTAAAATCATTCTGGTTATATATTTTAATAAATTTATCCTGAAAAGAGTCTGATATGTTCGAACAATAGAAAAACATATTAGCCAGTATCGATCCTATATCTTTGCTAAACTTAGCATTATCCCAATCAATAAATTTAAGTTCTTTATTTTTCTTGTTTAATAAAATATTAGCTCCAGCTAAGTCTCCATGATCAAAATATATCCTTCTCTTACTCCAGTCAACCTTTTTATACTCAAGCCTAAGACAAATTAACTCATCTTTTATATATTTAAAAATATTATTCTTGTCTTTTATATCTAAAAAATCTTTGTTTTTTGTAATGTAACTTAGCTTATAATTTATCAAATTAGAAATTCTTTTTACACTGTCCTCAAATATATTTATACCCAAATCTTCAAATTTTAGATTATTAATTTCCCTAAATTTACAACAAAAATCAACCAAATAGCTATGGGTTAAACTATCCAAAGAGACCTCTTTTCCTTCTAAATATTCACTTAGAAGAAATTTATGATTTTCATCTAAGAAAAAAACTTTTTGATGATACTTAATCTTATTTTTTTCTAAAAATTTAGAAACTTTATACGCCTTATTTAATCTATTTCTACTGCTAGCTAATTCTTTTAAAATTCTTAAAACATAACTCTTGCCATCTTCAACGACTAAAAAAGCTTGATAGTTACTACCAGAGCTTAAATATTTATAATCAGGATTTCTTAGTACTCCTTCTTTTATTAAATTTTTTAAAGCTTTATCTATTTTCATTTTAACAAATTATTCCTCCCCCCAAAACTTCTTTGTTGTTATAGAAAACCGCACTTTGGCCAGGAGTTACAGCTCTTTGCTTTCTAGAAAAGACAACAGAATACTGCTTATTCTTTTTGTCATAATCAAGAAGACAAGAAACCGCCTTATGCCTATACCTAATAACAACCTTGGTTTTAAGTGGTGTTTTTATATTTTTTTTATTAACCCAAGAAACATCTCTTA
This sequence comes from Patescibacteria group bacterium, assembly GCA_041676225.1. Taxonomy (GTDB): domain Bacteria; phylum Patescibacteriota; class Patescibacteriia; order Patescibacteriales; family UBA12465. Next base: position 2,409 of record JBAYSI010000008.1, read on the forward strand.
AAAACATCTCCTTGTGATAAAGTATGGGGTCATCAAAGTTCTTAACAACGTATAATATATTTTTATCAAAATCAAATTTAGCTGCATAATATGGCCCTGTACCACCAATATTAACCCCCCTTCTCTGACCTATTGTATATAATTGCAAACCATCATGCTTGCCCAAAATATCTCCATCTGGGTGCAAAATAATATCACCTCCTTTTAATTTCAAGTGTCTTTTTAAAAAATCATTATGTCTCTTTCCGGCTATAAAACATATTTCCTGACTGTCATTTTTAGAAGCTACACCTATCTCGTTTTTAGCGGCAAACTTTCTAAGATTAGTCTTTTTCCAAGAACCCAAGGGAAATAATAAATGTTTTAATTGTTTTTGTTGTAAAGTATACAAAAAATATGATTGATCTTTTTCTTTATCTGCACCTCTTAAAAGCTTATAACTATTTTTTTCTTTAAAAAGATTTACATAGTGTCCAGTAGACAAATAATCGAAGCCCATAGATACTGCATAATCGACTAATCCCCCTATCTTAATTTTCTTGTTACAAACAACGCAGGGATTAGGCGTTCTTCCAGCTTCATACTCACTTAAAAAATTATCAACAACCTCTTCTTTAAACTTACTAGAAAAATTAAATGTATAAAAAGGAATAGACAAATCTAGGCAAACCTTTTTAGCATCCATCTGTGCCTCCAGTGAACAACATTTATTCTCAACCTTCTCATTGCCAGGCTCTTTCCAAAAATTAAGGAAAATACCACTAACATCATAACCCTCGTCAATCAAGAGTTTAGCGGCAACAGCTGAATCAACGCCACCAGAAACAGCTACTAAAACTTTTTTCCTTTTTTTATTCATTTCTACAATTTATTAAAAATATTTAAATATGACATGGCTGTTTTCTCCCAAGAAAAATCAAGACATCTTTCTTTACCCTTAATGATATAATTATTCCTCAAATTATCATCCCTTAGCAAAAACTCCATAGCTTCACATAGTTCATCGTTCTTGTCAGAATTAACAAGCAGGGCTGCATCCTGCAAAACCTCAGGTAAGCTAGAATTATTACTAGAGATAACGGGCACAGAAAAACTCATTGCTTCAAGTGGCGGAAAACCAAACCCCTCATAAAGAGATGGGTAGACAAAAATTTTAGCATTTTTATAGAAAGCTGGCTTTTCGTCTTCTGATATATACCCAGTAAACACTATATCCTCTTTATACTTAGACCTAAGCCATTCTTTACTGATTTCTTTAGTTTTCCATCCCCAAGATCCAGCTAGAACTAAAGACTCCGAAAAACCTCTATCTCTCAAAATATTATACGATTTAATCAAATTAACAATATTTTTCCTAGGCTCAATAGTGCCTAGATATAGTATATAATCTTTTTTAATATTATATTTAGATAGAACATTTTTATCATCAACAACATCTTTAAAAGTAGATAAACCCGGGTAAACAACCTCAATTCTACTCTCTTCTATGCCCAATATTTCAATCAAGTCTTTTTTTGTATTTTCGGAAACACTAACTATTTTATCGAATTTATTCAACATCTTTTTAATATTCAAGGATTTATGCCAAAAATTTTTCCTATTACTAAAAAATTCGGGGTAAGTTAAAAAAGATAAGTCGTGAATTGTTATAACCTTCTTAGTGTTATCACTTAAGGAGGCAAAATTGATATGTGGCATGTAAAAAATATCTGTGCCACCCAAAACACTGTCAATTTTAGGCAGAGCCAATTTATCCTGCATTAAATAGTTGAATATTTTATTAGGATAAAAAGTTTGTACAGAAGATTTCTTAAACTTTTCATCAATATTGATACTTTTAAAAGAGTTATAAAAAAAAGAATAAGTGTTTAGCTTATCTATTTTAATTAAGTTTTCTAATAAGTTTAAAGAAAAAATAGAAACACCACTGTAATGTTTATCCATTAAAACTCTAATATCAACTCCTATTTTCATTTTTTTACTTGCTTACTTTTTTTATAAACTCACTTATCTTTTCCTTAAATTTATCCAAAGAAAAACTCTTAGAATGCTCTCTTATTTCCTTACTATTCCACTCTTTTGATTTATTTTTTATTTTTTTATAGAAATCTTCGATAACTGGCAATAATGAGTCTACTTTTTGTTCATCAAAGAAAACGCCAGTCTTCCCCTCTATTACGGTCTCTAAAGCACCGCCCTTCCTGTAGGCTATAACTGGTCTACCAGATGCCATAGCCTCAACCTTTGAAATCCCAAAATCTTCTTCTTGCGGATGAATAAAAGCTAAACATCTACTAAAAAGTTCTGCTTTAAGCTCGTCATTAATCCTGCCCAAGAACTCAATATTAGGTGAGTTCTTAGCAATCTTTTTTAATCTTTTTAAATCAACCCCGTCACCGAAAATCTTTAATTTATAGTCTGAGCCTAATTTTTTAAAAGTTTCCACAACCAAGTCAACCCTCTTGTACGGAGCTAAGCGACATCCTATCAAGAAATAATCTTCAACTTTATCAGAGATAAAAAATTTATCAACCTCTACTGGTGGGTATATCAATTCGGAGTCCCTCCTATAATACTTTTGTATTCTACCCTGAACTGTTTTTGAGTTTGCTATAAAATAATCAACTCTATCAGCAGCCAATCTATCCCAAATTCTAATTCTACTCAGTATTCTTGAGGCAATTTTTTTTAAGAACTTATTATATGGAAGCTCACTTATATACTGATGTGTATCACTCCACAAATATCTTGTAGGTGTGTGACAATAACAAATATGAACGGTATTTGGTAAAGTTATAACCCCTTTTGCAAAAGAGCTAGTATCTGAGATAACAACGTCATAATCACGTAAATCAAAAAATTCAACAGCCATTGGCATTAATGGTAAATAGAACTGATAAAACTTAACACCACCAGGTAATTTTTGAATTATTGAGGCATCAACCCTTCTATTTGGATACCTATTATCAACATTTTCTTTGTCATAAAGTAATGTATATATAGGAGCACTAGGAAACATCTCAGAAAAAACTTCTAAAACTTTTTCTGCTCCACCATCTTGAGCTAAATGATCATGTATTAAAGCTGTTTTCATATATATAATTTTTATCTATTTTTAAAAAAATCTCTTTGTCTCATAGCTTCGTAGATTATAATACCAGCACTAACAGATATATTTAAAGAATCAACATCTTTTATCATCGGTATTCTAACTTTATCTATATCTTTTTCAAACCATTTATCACTAATACCATCAGATTCAGTCCCAAATATTATCGCTGAAGATTTTTTAAAATCACAATCAAAATGACTCTTCGATCCTTTCAGGGTTGTAACATAAATATTTACAAAATTATTCTTCAAATAATCAAAAGTATCATCAATTGAAGAAACAACTAAGGGCATAGAAAATATGAAACCAGTACTAGAGCGAATAACATTAGGACTATAAATATCAGTCTTCTGATCATTTAATATTATTAAATCAACCCCAGAGGCATAAGCAGTCCTAATAACAGCACCTAAATTGCCAGGCTTTTCTACTGATTCCAGCACAAGTATTAAAGGGTTTTCTTTTAATTTAAAATCTTCAAGACTTAAAAATTTTTCCTTAAAAATAGCCAAATATCCATCCGGATTTTTTTTGTAAGATATTTTTTCGAAAACTTTTTTTGATAAACTATAACATTCATTGGATTTATCAATGAAAAAATCTGCTAACTCTCCATCCTTAAAGAAATCAGAGCAATAGAAAAATTCTTCAATTAACCAACCAGAACGAAGAGCTTCTTCAATTTCTCTTTTCCCGTCAACAACAACAACGCCCTCTTCTTGTCTTTTTCTATTATCTTTAATAATTTTGGCGACGTCTTTTATTCTTTGATTAGAAGTGCTTGTTATCTCTATCATCTTTATTCTGCTTTTCTATGCTTTAAAACAGCCAAAGGAGTTTTAAAAAGAATAGATAAATCTAATAATAATGACCAATTTTCAATATAATAAACATCAAGCTTAACTTCCTCCTCAAAAAGAAGATCACTTCTTCCAGAAACTTGAGCCAACCCAGTTATACCAGGTTTAACTGTTAATGTTTTTTTATGATGTTGTTCGTATTTAGCAACTTCTTCTGGTAAGTGAGGTCTTGGGCCAACCAAACTCATTCTTCCTATAAAAACAAGGAACAATTCAGGAAGTTCATCCACACTCCATCTTCTAATAAATTTACCAAATCTTGTTACTCTTGGGTCCTCTGCGATTTTTACCATAGGCCCATCTTGACGTATATTCTTGTCAGAAAGTTCATTGTATCTCATACTATCAGTTCCAGGAAGCATTGATCTAAACTTAAAATATTTAAAAGGCTTACCACCCTGACCAACCCTAAAAACAGAAGTGCCATCATCTTTCTTGGAGAAAAATATTGGACCATGAGAATCTATTTTTATAATAATCATTGTTAATATTATAATCGGAGATAAAAAAAGTATTATAACAGAAGAAGCTATAACGTCAAAAATTCTTTTCAAAATTCTTCCCCAACCATCTAAATTAGTCTTTTTAACCTCAATTATTGGAACACCGGCCATTTCAGAAACTTCAGTCCTTAAAACTTTTACCTCTAATAAATCAGCTACATATCTAAAAGATATGTGATGTTCATTGGCGAAATCATAGAGACGTAGGGTTTCAACCTTACTTAAGTTTGGATCACTTTGCATAATTTCATCAACCCTCTCATTCTTTGTCTCCCCCTCCTTATTAAAAAGATTAATAAACTCTTCAACCTCTTTAGAGGTGTCAATAGAGAAATCTCTAACTCTTTTCACTACCCTAAATCCAGAATATTTATCACTAAAAAAATCTCTAATTAAATTATCCCCTGTTTTACTTGATCCTACTAGGATGATATTTCTCACGCCAAAACCTTTTGAATATAATAATTTTTGTATCCAATGAATAATTATCCTGCCAAAGGAAACATAAATGATAGATAAAACCCAGGCACTCAAAAGTATAAATCTAGAATCAAAAAGCTCTCTTTGAAAAAAGATAAAAACCACCAACAAAACAAAGCCTGTTGAACAAGCTAAGAATACTCTATATATTTCATTGCTAAGTCTTCTACGTTTGAAAGAATACAAAGAAGAAAAAGCAAAAACAATAATCCAAATTAAAGCAACTAATAGAAGTGCTTTAAAGTAACTAGAAAAAGAAAGATCAAAAATAACTGGCCTTATTTCTGTTGTAAAGCTAGAAAATCTAATAAAGTAGGCTGATACTCCAGCTAGCACAATCAAAATAAAGTCTAGTGGTACTAAAATAAAAGAAAAAAATAGTTCAGATTTTTTCATAAAATATAAATTAGCTAAAATTAAACGATAAGCCGGATTCTGTCGAGGATGGTTATTTATCTAGCCTTAATATTACTATTAAGATCTTGCGAGTTACTTTTGACGCAAATTAATGCGCTTTACTCTTGCTCCCTGATAGGGTTTACCATAGCACCCTTGTTGCCAAGGGGTAAACATTGTAGCTCATAAATGAACACCAATGAACTTTTCACCTTTCCCTATAAATAGGTAGTATTGTCTCTGTGGCACTTTCCCTCGCCTTTCAACGGGTGGGCATTACCCACTATCATCGCAAGTCCCTCTGGGACTTTAGGAGTCCGGACTTTCCTCTTCAATTTTAAAAATAAAAAAGAAGCAACCATCTGTTTAAATAGCTATTTAATATTATCAAAAAAGGGCTTTAAAGTCAATTTAAAGCCCTTTTAAGAATTTAGAACAAATCCTTCTTACTTTCAAACAAATCTAGAGCATTAACACTATCAACAACGCCACTCCATATAGAGACTTCGTCTATATAGCTAATGGAATTATTAGAAATAATACTAAAAGAATCTAAGACTTTAAATGTTAACCAGTCTTTTACAACTGATCTTTGCAGAACCCCATCTATATAGATGTTTAATTTAAAATTATAAGAATCGTAAACCATTGTTAAATTGTGCCAAGTACCATCTAGCAAAGGTAGATAAAAATCACTTTCATCAACTTCTAGTTTTAATCCATTAAAATAATAATTAAAATTATTTAGAAGACTAACACCAAAGACATCCTTCCCCTTTTCCATGATACTTAAATAAAAGTAATTTAAGTTAACACCCTGACTAGAGCTTTTCTCATTTTTAATCCAAAAAGAAACAGACATATCAATTTGCTCTTCATTGGCCGAGAAATTACTTTCAGACAAAAAATTACTTTCTGAGTCTATGCCGACATAAAAATTGTTTTTATTAAAAAATATATTTTTATTATCTACATAAAACCTAGAGGAAGAGCTCGACACTAGGTCGTTAAAAACACTACTGCCTTCACCTAAGTCAATCGCACTATTATCATCAAAATTAAAATAACTAATTAATTTCGGAGACTTAAACCTTCTATCCGCGCAATCAATAGTATTGAATATATAATTATTTTCATAAATTCTTAAAATTTCATCCTCCTTAAGCGGTTGTGAAAAAATTGAAACTTCATCAAAACCTACGACTTCGCCAGTTGGAATAATGCTTAATTTATCAACATCAGCGAAAAAACCTAAACCAACTTTACTCCTAAGAACTTCAACTCCATCTCTATACAAGGCCCAATAATCAAGATCCTTATCTACAACTAGGGCAAATTGATGCCACTTGTTATCATTTAGCCATTTAAGATCTACCATCCTAGATGGAGCATTGGGAAAATTTCTAAATTCTGTATAATGTGGAAATAGTTGAATCTGAAAATAATTAGAATTAATAGAATTATGAAATTTAATGTTTGGTCTGGAATTAGTATAAAATATTTTATAATTAAAAATTAAAGTAAATTTATTAGGATCAAAAAGTGGACTAATATCAGTTGTTATAATATTATTTCTATCACCCTGCATTATGGCACACTTATTTTCAGATTCTATTCTACTAACATTAATAATTGGCATATTATTACTGCCAGCAAAATCATACGCTATATTACCCTTACATTCATCAAAGTGCCATAAATTTATCAAAGAACTTATTCCAACACCACCATCAACACAAAAATTGTTGGAAAACTCTTCATTAGAATCATCTTCAATTACTGAGCCATATGAATTACAATAATCTCCTTCTAACTTAGTTAGATCAAGCAGTACAAAATCATTATAATTATTATAAGTATTATATGAATGACCTAAGTCATAATGATCACAATTTTTAGCCATCAGAACGGGAGTTGAACTTGAATTAGCCTTTCTAATCAATAAATGATTATCAGGTATTTCTAAGGCTGGACTATTATAGTAATAAGTGGCTTCACCATAACCTACTTTATCAATAATATCTTCATCATCATCACTGGAGACAACTCCCTTCGATAAATATATAGTATAGCCACTACCAGTAAAAGTAAACTCACTACGATTAACTATTGCTTGGACTATCGATTTTATCTCATCAGAGGCATCCAATCTGGCTATTAGATACTTACCCTTAGCCGGTATTAAAAGACCACCTGGGTAAGAAGCATCTAACTCATTACCAAACCTAATAAGTATTGATGGACTTTCACTAGTTTTTGTCTTGTATAAACGATAGGAGCTTAAATCAACGTCAAAATCGTTTGGATTATATATTTCTATGTAGTCATCTTTAAGGGTTGAATATATTTTACTAATCAAAAGATTGTCTACAATTTCTGTTTTAGGTTCGGGCTGAGGCTCAGGCTCTGGTTGAGGCTCTGGTTGAGGTTCAGGTTCGGGCTGAGGCTCAGGCTCTGGTTGAGGCTCTGGTATTGGTTCAGGTTGCAAAAGACAAAGCAGAACAAAATCAAAAAGATTATTTCCACTATCGTAAGACCCGCCTAGACTATAATCAATTCCTCCCTCAGACATACTTTCTATGTTTGAATTTTCTCTAGCCTTTCTAGTTAAAACACAATTATCCAAAATGGCTGCTGCTGGAAATCTTTCAAAGTATGTAGAGCTGCCATAGCCAACCTTATCAATAATATCTTCGTCATTATCACTAGAGACAACTCCACCAGATAAATATATAGTATAACCAACCCCCGTAAAGGTAAATTCTTTCCTGGAGGAAATAGCTTGAGCCTTTTTCAATATGTCCTCCGAAGCTCCCTCCCTCGCAATTAAATATTTGCCTTTCGGGGCTATTGTTGTTCCACCAGGATAAGATCCATCGTTTAAATTACCAATTCTTATCATTATTGACGGAGTCGCACTCGTCTTCGTCTTATAAAGACGCACTCCAGCCTCTTCTAGATTAATATAACTATTAGTCGGATTATATATCTCTACATAATCATCACTAAGGGTTGAATAAACACGACTAATTAAAAGACTTTTTTTAAGTTCATCGAATAACTCAATACTAGCTACAGAAACTTCTATCTCATCATCCTTGATTAAACCAAGCTCCTTCTCTTCTTCAAAAAAATCTTCCTCTAAAACTACCTCCTCTTTTACACTCTCAAGATTGAGAGGTGGACTATCAATGCTAATTAAACTCTCCAGTCTTTTAGATAAGGACACCTCTTCCTCTTCTTTAATCTTCTCAATAACCTTTTCTTCAAAAACTTCATTTATTAAAACTGGTTCTTGAACAGCATCATTATTCACAACCAAAGACTTAAGATCTTCATCCTTTTTAAAAACTGAGGCCAACTTTCTAGATATATTAGCAATTGAAGAAGTTGGATTATTGATAAAGCTCCACTTAAAAATCATAGCGACAATGGGTGCATCTCCCCTAATATCTCCTTCGTTAAAATTACTACTAATATCTATATCAACCTCAACATCCATTAGAGACTCTTGCCAAAATTGAGTTAAAGGAAAGAAGAAAAATCTTTCACCTAAATATTCCCTGCCAGCATTAAAGCCAAATATTTCAGGCAGTGGGACTAAGCTGTTTTTAATTGCAGATATTTTTGAAAACTCTAAAGATTTAGAGAGGCAATCTCCGTTCTCCTTGTTTAAGGTGCTATAGTTATCAAATCCATCAGGAGTTATGTCTATAGCATAAAACCTTGGGTCATACTCTAGATAATCTAGGTCAAGAGGATTTATTGTGTTGGCGCTTTCATAAATCTTTTCAACTAACCCCACACAAGTCCACTGTCCACTTTTCGGACCTTTCTGATAGTGAAAATCAAAATCATAAGAAAGATTACTTTCAGCTATCTTCTTAGCTAATTGAGCCACTTTAATTCTTTGAATCTCAGTTAAATTTTTAGGAATCTTAGCTCCAATTAACTTCTCACCATTAGACTCATTTATGAAATATTTGGCTGGTAGCTTTAGAAGACCACCAGGCAAAGCTTCAACCACGTAATCAATGCCGTTTTCTTTGCCAATATATATACCAACATGACCTGTATATATATTTCTAATTACTCCATTTTTTAATACAGTTAATTGATCCGTGCTATAGCCATATAGGTTGCCATCATTGGATGTCCTATAGAGCAAAGTTCCAATAGGCATGGCAGAAACAGGCTTACACATAAAAGAAAAAGCTACTAGCAAAACGCTAAAAATTAGCGTTTGCCGGCTTTTTGAAAAAAAGCTAAAAAACATACCCCCAAAATATTAATTTATATTTAAATCATAGCTTAAAAAAGCTAATCCCTGCATCTAAAAACTACCGTAATAATAATTCCACTCCGATTCACTTATTCCTGGTAATTCATCCGAGTAATTCAAAACTTCTGCTATTATATACTTACTAAAAATATCAATTCTTTCGTCTTTATAAATTTCATTCAAAAAATTAATAGACAAATTCTTTTCTGGTGAATCTAAGTAACTAGAGAGTATAAAAATAATTATATTTTTAATTTCTGGATTATTAATATTTTCAAAGAACTGTTCCTTTAAAAAACTAAAGTATGAATTAATATCACTATAGAAATAATTATAATTCTCACTTATAAAGATAATTAAATCCTTATCAATGCTTACATCAGCTAAATTTCTAAAGTTAAAGCTATTATCAACCTTGGAAATAATGTTTAGAAAAGATTTTCTTTCATCTTCACTCATACTAGACTCTAAAAGCATATTCCCTGCTTTTTCTATGTAGTTAGATGGGTCTAAAAAATCTTTAAACTTTAGTATTAAAGCCTCTCTGACAATATTATTAGCTGAATCAGAATCTATATAGTTCTGAGATGATTCTATAAAGACTGGAATAAACTTGGAGTCTTTATTCTTGGATATAATATCAATAACTCGCAATCGCCAATTAAGATTATCTTCTTCATTAAAGACTATGTTTGATAACTTTTTAAAGATTGCCTTACTCTTTAAAGATTTTATAATCTCCTTCTCATAATCTAATTGTTCAAAATAACAAAGATCACGACAATAAGGATTATTATAAACAGATACAGCTAATCTGTTTATAGCTATTCTAGATTTTATTGGTCTTGGCCATATTTTCCACCAAGAACCAAAAACACTTAAATCGAGCAAGAGAAACAAGAACACAAAGAACGAGAAAAAAATAATAATATTTTTTTTGTTTTTAAGTAGATAATTGAACATTTTTTTCTTCATAAATATTTTTTAATTATTATAAGCTCAAAAGCGTGAAAATTTTAATAAACTTATCAACAGAAAAGCTGTAAACAATCCTAATAATAAGCAATAAATAAACACGCTTAATCGTTTACTTTTATTATTTAAAAATAATAAATTATTACTTTGGAAACGAAATGAGCTAAACTCAAAAAAACAATAGCAGAAAAGGTTTGAAATAATTTTAAATTATTTATAAAGATATATTAAAAAACAAAAAACCACCTAATAAAGGTGGTTTAATTTGTTCAGAAATTAAATATTTCTACTCAGTGATAATTTTTTGTAAATCCTCTAGATCAACATTAATATCTTTTTTGCCAATAAAATCAAGCTTTAATCCATCGTTCTCATACTTTGGGACAATGTGAAAATGAATGTGAAATATCTCCTGATTTGCATCTTTACCAGAATTATTAAAAATATTAACAGCACTAGCCCCTAGTTTCTCTTTGCAAATGTTGGACATTTTTTTTGACACTTTTATCATACGAGATAAAACATCTTCTGGGCAATCGAAGATATTTTCATAATGCCCCTTAGGCACAACTAACATGTGCCCTCTAGAAACTGGGTTTAAATCTAAAAAGACTTTGACAACGTCATCTTCGTAAATATCAAAACTAGATATTTCACCACTAGTAATTTTGCAAAAAATACAGTTATCCATATGTATTATTTAAAAAAATTAATAATTAAGTGCGAGGCTTTGCTCTACTATATTTTTAATACGATTACAATCGTCTCTTTCCGCTAAACTCAATTTGTCACAAGATATAGCAAAAAGTAACCAATTATTACTCAAGCCTTTTATACTAAAACCTTTTTCTAGTTCACAGGTCCTAAAATCATTCTTAAACCCATCAACACTCTGATACTTTTTAACATTGGCTATAAGCTTAACTATATATGAATAATTTTCTTCTTCTGCGTATTTAAAGCCATAGGTTACCATATTAGATCCATTAAAAGAGTTTACCAGGGGTTCTATACGCTGCCTAACTTGACCACAATCTAGTAGCATATTTCCAAGCTTATCATTGTCATAGCTATAATACCCGTCAGTCTTAGATATTTCAATTGGCTCTCCGTCAGTTGTGTAAAAAAGTGGCCCCGAAAAGATATCCTGAGAGCCTGATTGTTTTAAATCCTGCAACCCTAGAACACCTTTGTGTATATCGGGAAAAAATAATACTCTTTCGGAACTAGCACCACTGAGTCTGGAGTGTAGGGAGTAAATAATAATAATTAAAAAAATTATTATTATTATTAATATAACCCCTCTTTTTTTACTCATGGGAGTTTAAATTAAGTTTAATAATTTTCTCATCACCACTCTTCATATCTTTTATTTTGTAAATGCCTTGTGACAACTCATCTTCTCCGAAGACTATAATACTACCTATCATCTTTTTGTTTGCATATTCTAAAGCTTTACCAATCTTAGTAACGGACAATCCTTGCTCAACTTTAAATCCATCTTTTCTTAATTTCTTAGCAAGAAGAAATACTTTTTCAGACAAAGATTCACTTAATAAGGGCAGATAACAATAGTTATTGTAAATATTTTTATTTGGCAATAAATTCCAGGATTCTAAAAATAATTTAAAAGTTTCGTCTCCAGGAGCAATACCAACCGCAGGAAAACTGCTTGAGCCAAATATTTCCGATAAACCATTATACCTACCACCACCAAAAATAGCTCTACTATTATCAGGATGTTTGTCGAATATCTCAAAAACCAAGCCATCGTAATAATCAAACCCTCTAATTACATCGGGAGAAAACTGAATATATTCTCCAAATCCTATCTTCTCCAACCTATCAAAAACATCTGATAACTCTTTTAAGCCTTCACTATTCTTAAGTTCGGGAAAGTCAGATAAAAGACTACTAACATCTTTTGAATTTAAAAATTTTAACAAATCATTAAAAGAATCTTCTTTAATATCGCACTTTAAAACTAATGATTTAAAATCATCCTTACTTAGCTTTCTATATTTATCCATTAATCTAATTAACTCTACTTCTTTATCTTTTTTAACTCCTAGAATGGAAAAAACATCATTAATCAACTTCCTGTTATTTATTTTTAAAACAAATGAATCTTTGGGAGGGTTAAAAGACAAAACTATATCTAAAGACAGTGTTAATATCTCCAAGTCAGATAAAATACTATTGTCACCAAAAATATCACAATTTAATTGCCAAAATTCCCTGTTTCTACCTCTTTGAGGCTTCTCATTTCTAACAAAATTAGCTATAGAGAAAAACCTTATAGGCTTTGGACTAGATGAATATATTTTTGAAACCATTCTAGATACACTTGGAGTCATCTCTGGTCTAATAGCTAATTCCCTGTCACCTCTATCTTTGAAAATCATTAATTCCTTAAGACCCACATCTTCACCCGACTTAGCTTTATATATCTCAGCATTTTCAAGAATAGGAGTTAAATATTCAACAAAACCATAAGAAAGACAAACTTCTCTCCATTTAGAAAAAATATATTTTCTAATAAAAAATTCTTCTGGTAGCCAATCATTCATTCCTTTTACTTCCTGATTTGATAATATTTTTTTTGACATATTTTTTAAATAATCATTTTATCTTGTAACTTCTCTTTTGCAAGTATTTGAGCCTCTAGCAAACTATCAAAAGTGCCAGCATCAATCCATGCGCCATTAACCATTGCTACGTTCAGCTCTTTCTCTTTTAAATATACTTTATTAATATCTGTTATCTCTAATTCTCCCCTTGAAGATGGTTTTAGATTCTTGGCAATATTTACAACCTTATTATCATAGACATATAGTCCAGTAACGCAATAATTTGATTTTGGTTTTTCTGGTTTCTCCTCAATCGAAACAGCTCTTAAATCTTCGCCAAATTCAACCACTCCAAACCTTTCTGGGTCAGAAACTTCTTTGGCAAAAATTTTAGCACCTGATTCAAAATTCTTAATATCTTCACTAAAGTCATCTTCAAATATGTTGTCACCAAGTATCATACAAACATTGTCCTCGTCAATAAAATTTTCGCCAATTAAAAAAGCTTGAGCTAGCCCTTCTGGCTTGTCTTGAACTTCATAAGTAAATTTAACACCAAACTTTTTACCACTACCTAACAGATTAAGATAATGACCAGCCTGCTCGGGAGAGACTATTATTAAAATATCTTTAATACCAGCCTTTATTAAAGTATTTAAAGGATAATAAATCATTGGCCTGTTATAGACTGGCAATAATTGTTTTGATGTAACTTTTGTACAGGGGCGAAGTCTAGTAGCACTTCCACCTGACAATATAATACCTTTCATAGTAATTTTAATTATATTTTTTTAAATATTCTTCTAAAGCATCTTTCCAGGTTCTAAGTGCCGGTAACTTTGTATTAGCTAATACAGAATACTTCGGCCTTTTAGCTGGTCTAGGAAAAAGATCCGAACTTACCGGATTTATCTTAGTTTTAATATTTTTAAGTCTAAACAATTCTCTGGCAGCATCATACCAAATAGCTGGCTCACTATTTCTAACATGATAAATACCAAAATCCTCTTTATTATTTAATATATCTAATGTTTGTATGGCTAAATCTTTTGTATATGTAAAGCAACTCAATTCCTCACTTACAACATTTACCTCTTTCTTGTCCTTTGATATATTTAACATTAAATCAAAGAAGCTATCCTTAGCTTCATTTGACTTCCCCTTAGGACCAAACAACTTAGATGTTCTTATTATGTAATATTTTAAATTCTTATCTTTTAATTTTAACAACTCTTCTTCGCCCATTAATTTGGTTATTCCATATTTATTTATAGGGCAAGGAACATCATCTTCTGTAAATCCTCCTTTTTCTTTAAACTTTAAAAAAGAGTCATCATCACCAACAGTACACTCATCACCACCAAAAACATAATCACTAGAATAATGAACCAAAACAGCATTATTTTTAATTGCAGCTTTCCCTATATATTTTAAAGCATCTGCATTTATTTTTTTAGCTAATTTAAATTCATCATCAAATTCTTCGCACTTATCAACCGCATTATATGCTGTAGCATTAATAATCAAATCTGGCTTAACTTTTGATATTTTGGAGACTATTGAATCCTGTTCTAATAAATTTAAATCAGTTCTGTCATAAGGTATAACTTGGAAGTCTGAAAGCCCAACTATATTATCAAAAAGCTGACCACCTAGATTACCGTTAGATCCTAAAATTAAAATTTTTTTCATATATTATTTTTATACCAATCAATTGTATTTTTTAAACCTTCTTCAAAACTTATTTTAGGTTCCCATTTCAACTCTTCTTTAGCCTTAGAGAAGTCAATGGCATATCGAAGATCGTGCCCAAGTCTATCCTGAACAAACTCTATCATATCCTCACCCAATCCTAAATAATTTAATATTTTCCTTGCTATTTCGATATTGCTAATTTCATTATCACCACCCAAACAATACGTTTCACCTATTTTACCGTTTTTAATAATAGCCTCAATACCACTATTATGATCGTCAACGTGTATCCAATCTCTAATATTTTCGCCATTACCATAAAGAGGTACTTTCTTGCCTTTTAACAAATTCAAAACAAAAAATGGTATTAATTTTTCTGGAAATTGATAAGGACCATAATTATTAGAACAATTAGAGATAGTAATTGGCAATTTATATGTATGGAAATATGCTCTCACTAAATGATCGGAAGAAGCTTTTGATGCACTATATGGAGACCTGGGGTCATATGGTGTATCTTCATTGAACTTCTTATCACCAATATTCAAAGAACCAAAAACCTCGTCCGTTGATATATGATGAAACCTTATACCGCCATTATTTTTTGCTGCTTCTAATAATGTTCTAGTTCCTTCTATATTTGTTTTTACAAAATCAGCACTATTCTCTATTGATCTATCCACATGACTTTCAGCGGCAAAATGAACAATCAAATCTATATCCTTCATTAATCCATTTACCAAATTAAAATCACAAATATCTCCAAGTACAAATCTATACTTAGAGCTAGTTGAAACATCTTTTAAATTCTCTAATTTACCAGCATAAGTTAATTTATCTAAATTAACTATATAATCTTCTGGATTATTTTTGAGCCAGTACCTGATAAAGTTGGAACCTATAAAACCAGCACCGCCAGTTACTAAAATTTTTCTCATAAAAATTAATTATTGAGCTATCCAGCCACCATCTACATACATAATAGATCCAGTGACAAATTTTGACTCATTAGAAGCTAAATAGACAGCTGCATAAGCAATGTCATCTGACTCACCCATGTGCCCCATAGGTATAGCCCCTACAACAGCAGCATCAGCTGCTTCGTTTTCCTTAATACCCTTGGTCATTTGAGTCTCTATAAAGCCAGGAGCTATAGCATTAACCCTAATACCAAAAGGAGCGAACTCTAAAGCGGCTGTCCTTGTTAACTGATTAACAGCTCCCTTAGAAGCACAGTAAGCAGCTGCTGTCCTGAAGCCAACATGACCTAAAATAGAGCTAATATTAATAATTGATCCCTTAATACTCTTCTCTTTCATATATTCGGCTGCAGCCTTTAAACCATAGAAAACTCCATTTAAATTAATATCTAAAACTTTTGACCAAACAGACTCGTCCATACCAATAACTTCACCAGTTAGCCCAATTCCAGCATTATTAACAATAATATCTAGCCCGCCAAACTCTTTAATGGCTGTATCAATCAAATTCTTAACCTCGTCTTGCTTCGAAACATCAGCTTTGACAAATATAGCATTATCTCCCAAATCTTCACTTGCATCATTTATATCAGAAAAAACAACCTTAGCTCCCTCTTTTAAAAACATTTTTGCCATAGCCTCACCTAGTCCAGAGGAAGCACCAGTGACTATAGCTATTTTATTCTCTAATCTCATAAAGATATTAAATTAATTATTATAATAGGATAATAACATAAAAAACAACAAAACTCAATTAAGATGTTTTTTTAGTTTTTTGAAAGAATTTTTAAAATCTGCCATCCTAGACGAAGATCTTAATGCTGCTGCTGGATGAAAAACTGGAAAAATCAAATAATCACCAGAATTAATCAATTCTCCTTGAATTTTAGAGATTTTAGCTCCTGGCAAGAAATATTGCAAAGAAAAACGACCCAAGCTTACAATAATCTTGGGTTTAATAATATCTATTTCTCTTTTTAAATAGGGTGAAAATAGTGCAATCTCGCGACTATCTGGGTCTCTATTGTCTGGTGGTCTTTTCTTGACTATATTAGTAATATATACATCCTCTCTTCCCAATCCAATCTCATCTAAATTAGCTTCTAATAATTTACCAGATCTTCCAACAAAAGGTCTACCCAACTCTTCTTCTTTTGCTCCAGGGGCCTCTCCTATAAAAATAACCTTGGAGTCAAAATTTCCCTCTCCGAAAATAATTCTTGATTCAATTAAAGACAGTTTTCTGTCTTTAATTAGTTCATCTTTTAATTTATTTAATAAAACCTTTTTATTCATAAACACGGAAAACTATTTAATCGGCAAACTAAAGAAAAATATAGTTCCCTTTCCTTCTGTTGATTTGAACCATATTTTACCTCCATGAGATTCAACTATAGCTTTAACAATATGGAGGCCTAGCCCAGTGCCATCAGCCTCACTAGAAACAGCATTGCTAGCCCTAAAAAATTTATCAAAAATCTTAACTTGTTGATCTTTAGGTATTCCTATACCACTGTCTTTTATTTTAAAAAGGCTCTAGACTAGCAGACATCTATGGTATAATATAGATATATGCTAAAAGAAGCCAAATTATCCACTTATAAGATCAAAAAAATTATTAAGTGTTTTTGTCTCGATATTAATGCCTCTAAAA
>JBAYSI010000009.1:0-17925 GCA_041676225.1 Patescibacteria group bacterium
GAAAAAAAACTTAATAAATAGATGTTATTTATAAATTTGTTACATAAAAAATGAAAAGTTATCGTGTAAATCTTAAAATCAATAATGAGTTTATTTCTCTGTTTACAATCGGATACACTTCTGATGGTGGGTTTTTTGTTAAAGATTTAATCAATGATAATAAAAAATTTTAACATTTCTTATTTTAGTTTTTTGTAAATAATTTTAATATTTTCTAGTATTTTTGCATAAAAAAGTTCGGAAGCTGTCCCTATATGTGAGCCAACACATTTTTGGTGTAGTAGACCGACAGCAGTCGTCTAATATTACTAAAAAATTTAAAGAACTCAGTTTAGGCTGAGTTCTTTTAGTTAAGTCAAATGAGTTAAAAAAGCTTTAAATGAAGGGTATCCTTAGTTCGAATCCGAGCCCTGTTTTATTTTTAACAGTAATAGTGCTATAATATAATCACAATTGAATAATCTTTTTATAAAGAGCGCAGTGAGGGAACTAGCCCGATGACCTGCCAGCAACCCTGAAGTAAACCATTCAGAAGGTGCTAAATCTAGCCCTAGATGGGAAAAATAAAGGTCAATTTTTTATTTTCATCAATAAAAACTCTTTCTCAATCGTGTGTATTTTTGGCGGATTGGTAGGAATTGTTATTAGGGGTATTACTTTATTAATAAAAAAATATGATAAAAACAAAAAGAAATAAAATACTTGGTTTTTTTGGGGTGTTGATAGCTATTTTTATTTTAGTCGTCTTATTGTATAGACCAGTAATTTTTCAAGAAGGGAATCCCTGGCCTTTTGTGAAAGGGATAATTCAACTAAATTTTACTCAAGACAAAATTATTAAATTGGACGTGAACGAGGACAGATATTTGACTAAGAGCAATAATGGTCAAGAAGTTATTAAATTATACATGAATGATAATGGGTATAATTTTATTGAACAAATGGGGTCTGGTTATTTTTTTCAATCCATAACAGGGGAAAACGCTGTTGCGACTCGTAAACATTACAGTAGGTTTTATTCGCTTTGGAATATAATAGAAAATATAAATAATACAGAAAGTAATAATGATTTGTGGACGACAATAACGACTGGTGATGGCATAACGTTTCAATATCCGAAAGAAATATTGGCAGAGCATATTAGCGAAGCGAAGTGGCCGCCAAAATTAATAATTGAAGATAGGTCTTTTATTTGTAATCCGTCTGGTAATGAAATTCAACAGGGTGGGCAAACTGAACAACGTTTGGTTGATAACCGAGTATATTGCATAACTAAAGAAAGCGAAGGAGCGGCTGGTAGTATATATACTGCTTATACTTACGAATTTCCGAAAGATCATCAAACTGGAGTTATCACTTTTACCCTACGCTTTGTTCAGTGTCAAAATTATGATGATCCAAAAGCGTCAGAGTGCGAAAGTGAACGATCCACTTTTGATATAGACGGCACTGTAGACAGAATTGTTCAAAGTATTAAAATTAAATCTGAACAATTATCTATCGCCGAAGAATTAAAAGACTGTTTACCAAAAAGTGATACAGCTAGTCATGAAAAATGTAATGAGCTGTTAGCTACAATCAGAAATTTCGATGATTGCGTTAAGGCTGGCTTTGCTATCATGAAATCAAATCCACCCCAATGTGCTTCACCAGATGATAGAACCTTTACTGACGAAACCAATAGCACTTGGGATGTAGTTTTAGCAGCTCTTAATAATTGTGAAGTTGAGAGCGTTTTCCAAACTCATAGTAAGCTGGTTACTCTCAATCTTAAAAATGGCAATGAGCTGACAGCCTATGAACCTCAAATTGATGATGTGATGGAGGTGGTTGATGGATTAAAGGGCAGGTGTAGTGATGTTAGAATGGCTACCGAATAGAGAAATAGTACTAGTAATCGGATTCGAAACTTTTTAATTAGATGTCTTTAGAAATAATTTAGCTAATATTAGATACTGAGAAGGGAAATTGTGTTTTAAGACCGACTCCCGTTCGAATCCCATGGCGGGAGCACGTTGACAAAATAACACATTTAGTGCTATTTTTGTTTTATAAATAGAAACAAATAATTAGTAACTTAAAACAAACAAAAATGATAACAATCGGACTAAATCAAGCAATTAATCAAATTCCTAAATCATTATTTAACTGGATAAAGGAAAGAGAGAATAATTTTTCTGAAATAGAATTTCAAATTTACTTTTCTGCTTATAAATCAGAAGATGATAAAAAGGTAGTTATTAAATATGAATTTATTTACGGAGAAATGCCTCACTTGAGACATGTCTTTTTTCCAAGGCCTGATGGAATTTGGGATATCAAGATTATTGGCGATCAGAATAAAACTATCCTTGCTTCTGGTATTAATGATTTATTGGAAAATGGGCTCTTAGAACAGTTTAATTTGCCAGGAAGTACAAGTTTATATAGGGGGTACGTTGGTTCGTCTGGTAATTTAATAAATGAGGAATTAATTTCTATTTAGTAAATTTAATAAAAAAATATTTAAGCGGTTTTTAATAGAACCGCTTTTAATTTGTCTGAACTAATATATAGCTCAATACCTAAGCATTTATGGTTATTAATATTTACAATACTCAACAAGCAAATTCTTATAATGACTGAGCCTCTAATTTTTATTTAATATTAGACACGTTAGTTCGAACTTTGTCCACAACCCCGAGCCATGAACTGTACCCCAAAAAGTAGACAAATTTTGTCTACTTTTTTTGTTGTTAAAATAAAGTTATAAATAATTTGTTTTAAATTTATGTCAGATATGCTATTATAATTATAGTATTTTTATTTTTAACCATATAAGTAATATGTCCGTAAAAAACAAAAATAAATCACAAAAATTAGCTATTTATCAAGCTAGAAGTGGAGCTATAGAGCTTCGCCAGGATTTTGATAAAGAGACTTTTTGGGCAACTCAAAAAGATTTGTCGATTATTTATAGCAAAGATCAATCAGTAATTTCTCGGCATATTAATAATATATTTAAAGATAAGGAAATAGATAAAAAAAGCAATATGCAAAAAATGCATATTGCAAAATCAGATAAACCAGTAGAATTATATTCTTTAGATATTATTTTGGCTGTTGGTTATAGAGCAAATTCAACTAAGGCCATTGAATTTCGCAAATGGGCTACAAAAATATTAAAACAACATATCACCAAAGGCTTTACCATTAATCAAAAAATAATAAACAAAAATCGCCAAGAATTTTTAAAAGCGGTAGAAGATATAAAATTATTAACTAGAAATAATAAAAATATTTCGACAGAGGATATTTTGGAATTAATCAAATCTTTTTCTTATACCTGGTTTTCTCTGGATAAATATGATAAAAATTCATTTCCCAAAACAGGTACCAAGAAAAAAATTAAGATTACCTCTGAGGATTTATACCAAGCAATAGCTAAGCTTAAAAAGGAGTTAATTGACAGGGGAGAGGCTAGCGAAATTTTTTCTCAAGAAAAAACCTCTGGAAATTTGGAGGGAATAATTGGAAATGTTTTTCAGGCTGTTTTTGGCCGAGAGGTTTATGAGACAATAGAAGAAAAGGCAGCTCATTTGCTTTATTTTGTAATAAAAAATCACCCATTTAATGATGGTAACAAAAGAAGTGGAGCTTTTGCTTTTATTTGGTTTTTAAATAAAGCTAAATTTAATTTTAAAGACAGAATCAATCCCGAGTCTTTAGCTGCTTTAACTATATTAATCGCCGAATCTAATCCAAAAGATAAAGAGAAAATAATAGGAATTATTTTATTATTACTTAGTTTTAAAAAATAATATAAATATGAGAAAAAAGAAATTAATAATTTTAGGTCTTATTAAGAACGATAATAACGAATTTTTATTAAGTCAGCGTTATGACCCCGATGTATTAGATGCTCATCTTCGCTGGGATTTGCCAGGAGGAACAAATGAATTTGGGGAAGGTTTAGAAGAGACCTTGAAACGAGAAATTTTAGAGGAGACCGGATTGGAGGTGGAAATTAAAGAGATGTTACCGAAAAGTATTTCTAGAAAATGGAAGCATAAAGATTATAGTATTCATGTTGTTGTTTTTTGTTATTACTGTTCTTGTATTGGAGGAAATATGCATCCAAAAGACCATAAAATAAATGATTTAAAATGGATAAAGAAGGAAGATTTTAAAAATTATGATTTTTTACCGACCACCAGAGCTTTTATTGACATGGTTTAATGTGCAGTGATTTAATGAGCGGGGTAAACCAAGCGGATTGCAACATTCTCCAATACTCGAAGCCAAGATAAAAGACCTAATTTTATTAGGTCTTTTTCTGTGTCGTTGGATAAGAATTAGAACTTATTTTTAGTAAATTAAGATGGCTCGATATTGACAAAAAATTTGAAATATGATATAATCCGTAATTATAGTTCGTTGATAAAAAAAGTTCAATAAAAGCTAATTACCGAGTAAATTTATGTTTATTGGGTAATTAGCTATATTGTTTAACTTAAAATATTATATTATGGAAGCTTTTAAAGAGATAAAAATTTTTGGCTTTGATTTTTTAGTAGCCAAAAAGGGTATAAGAATGTCAGATAAGGAGGCAAAACAAATCAAAGAGACGGGCAAAGAAATTTTTGTTGGAATCGATAAGCTGGCTAATTTTGTTAATAAAAATGAGCTAGCAGGTCCGATAATTGATAATACTAGTTATTTTCTACTTAGTTTCTTGAAAAGAGTAGGTGTTATTCTAAGTTTCCCGACCCTTTTCATTCTTTATTTAATTTTTTCGCCTTCTATAGGCCTACCAATTATTGCCATGTCATTTATTGGCTTATTATTTGTAAGGCTTTTATTTTTTCTTTTTTTAATCATTTTCGTTATCGCTCTTTTGATTTATATTTTTTGTGGTTACGCGAAGATGAGGAAGAAATAAATTTTTAGACCTTTGATTTTTAGCACCAAGCTATCAGTCAAAGGTCTTTTTTTATTTAATAAAGTTTTTAAGTATTTGCATTGACTGGATCTTCGCCTCCAGTATTAGTATCCGCATAATAATACAGGTATTTGGAAACTACATCTAAAAAGATGTAGTTTTTTTAAAAAACAATATGACAGGAACTAAAATACTTAGTAAGAACATTTTTAATATTAATTCTTTCTTGTTATAATATAAGTATTAATATTAATACAACTAAAATTCTTTTGATTGTTTTTTAATAATAGTCAAATATGTTTTATTGATTATTTTATAACAAATAAATACAGATTCTTTCTAGTTGGTTTTTTTAGTTCTTGTCTTGGTGTTAAAGGTTTTTTCTTTTATTGCTAAGTCTAGTATTGGCACTGTTATTTTTGATCCAGATTTAAATATCTTTCGATTTGCTCTATATAAAATTAAAGCAGAAATTTTTGATAATTCAGTGTCGGTCAGTGTTGAAATCTCGGGTGTTAATGGTAATGTGATTGCAAGTACTACTTGCTGGAATTATAGCTGATGCCTTTGTTATTATGAGAGAACTATCTTTAGGGATTTCTAATACCGACTTAGATCAATTATTAGTTGGTGAAATTAATTAAATTTTTATTATGATTAACTTAGATTTTATTGGATTGTTTGTTTTGCTTGCTGGGTTTATTATTGGTCTTGGAGCTGTGACAGTTATTGATATTCACGGATTTTTAGGACGGAAATCAAAGTATTGGACTGAGGCTACAACTCGGACTCATAAAGTTACTAAGCCAATGATTTGGGCTGGTATTATTATGGCGGTTGTTGGTGCTATTATATTCTTTAGGAACGAGCCTTTTAGTGATATCCCAATGTATCTTGCCATGATTGCTATAGTTTTAATAGTAAATGGTTTATTTTTATCTTTCCGCGTTAGTCCATATATTTTAAAAAAAGATAAAGAGGGAAGAGCGAGTGAGCTTTTAGATAAATCTTGGCAGAATAAAATATTTGTTAGTTTTATTCTATCTGATCTTGGTTGGTGGAGTTCTTTAGCTTTAGTTGTTTGGTATCTTGCTGTAAGGTAATCTTGCAAAAGGTTGGAATAAAATTTTAGCTTGGCAAATTCTAAGAGATCAATCATTTATTTTTAGTAATCACCCTAAAACAGTACTTGAGGGTGAAATAATTATCTGGCTTCCACATTGGGATCGAGATGTTTTTATCACTAGAATACCCAGGGAAGAGTTTGTATCTGGATATCTTTTGAAGCCAGGCTTTCATTTATCAGACAATGATAGAGGCGATAAAAGTGAAGATGAATGGGATGCTATTGTTAGGTATAGGGGAATAACAGATGAGAGAGGTCTTTATTTGCCACTGTATAGTTCTGATGTTGTTTTAAAGCTTTGTAATAATTATATTACAGAGAAAAAGGAAAAAATGTTAGGCTATCTCGCGATAGAAAAAGGTTGGACTTAATGTCTTAAGCAGTTGGTAAACAACTGCTTTTTTTTAATTTGATGTTTTGAGTTAATTGATGTATTATATTTGTATAGGCATTATTTAAATAGAGCCTTGGGTTATTAATTTTTTTAAAAAAATATGAACAAAAAAAACTCTCTTATAGCTTTCATCATTCCGATGATAGTTGTAGTTGCTCTTAGTGTTTATTTTATTTTTCCGGAAACCTTTTCTAAGTTATTTCAGAAAACCCAAGAGTTAACTAAAGAGGTTGTGAATAATGTTTACAGCCCAGAAGTTGTTTTGGATTCCAAGTTTGCTGAGTACAAAGAAGTGCCGGTTAATTTTAATCCTCAAGTTCCTTCTTATTCTGTAAGATCAGATTTAAGCAATGTTGAAAATATAGATAATTTCTATTTTTCTGAAGCTGAGAAAAAACTACTTTCACAAAATGCTTTTGTGGTAAGGTTAAGTTCTCATAATAATGAATTTTTCCCAATTTACGAGTCTAATCGCTATAGTTATATTCCAAGCTTTATAACCACTGATTCAATTTTGCACAATTATCATTTAATGTTTAGTTTTTTGCTTAAGCAATTAGAAGAAGAAAGGTTGATTGGAGTATTAAAGGAGCTCAACGCCGACATGCTTAATAAATCTTTGGTTCAGTACGAGAGCTTGAAGGGAAGTTCTTGGGAGAACTCAGCTAAAAGAAACGTTGCTTTTTTTGCAGTTGGTAGTAAGCTCTTAGATTCTTCAATTGTTATTCCAACTATGGTGAAAGATGAAGTTGAAAAAGAATTGTCATTAATTGATGCTCATGATGGTATAGATTTATCAGCTGTGATGAATATCGGCAATGATGAAGCTGAAATAATTATTGAAACACCACAAGGTCCACAAAACGTTTCTGCTCTCAAGGAAGATTATTCACAATATATTCCTAGAGGTCACTATGATAAAAGTGAAGAGTTGAGAGCGTATTTCAAGTCTATGATGTGGTATGGGCGCTTAACTTTTAGAATTAAAAGTGAGGATGAAACAAGGTCAGCTATTTTGATTACCTTGGCGCTAAACGAAAAGAATAATGAAAATAATTGGAATAAGATTTATGAACCGATAAACTTTTTTGTTGGTAAAAGTGACGATATTACCTATTATCAATTTAAAGACTTAGTAGAAGATGTTTATGGGGAAAATTCAGATTATAGCTCGTTAATCGAAGACGATAATAAACTAGCTTCTTTCATTAATTTATCTAAAGAACTAGAAGCTCCACAGATAAATTCTATGCCTATTTTTGAAGCCTCAATTAACTCTGATCGTGATGAAGAGATAAAAGGTTTTAGATTTATGGGACAGAGATTTACAATTGATGCTGCTATTTTTCAAAGATTAATCTATAGGGAGGTCGGAGATAAAACTAAGACATGCGAGAACTTTGAAAGTAAGGAAACTGGGTGTCTTCTAGGGGCTCGTTGTTTACCGGCGGGACTAGATATTCCAGCTACTCTTGGATCTACTGAAGCTAAAAATATTCTTAAAGAAATGGGTGAGGGTGATTATGCTTGTTATAATGAAAATATGTCTCAAATGAATAACTATCTCAATGGTCTTGAGAGTGAAACTTGGACACAAAATCTATATTGGGGTTGGCTTTATCAACTTAGACCACTTTTAACACAAAAGAAAGAAGGCTATCCAGCCTTTATGCAAAACACAGCCTGGGCTAGAAAAGATTTAAATACTTTTTTGGGCAGTTGGTCACAATTAAAGCATGATACTATTCTTTACGCTAAACAAGTTTATGCTGAATTAGGTGGTGGTATGCCAGAAGAAAAAGATGATCGAGGTTATGTCGAGCCAAATCCTTATGTTTATGCTAGATTAGCATCTCTTTTGCAGATGACTGAAGAAGGTTTAGAAATAAGAGGATTACTTTCTCCAAGTATGAAAGATAATTTAAACAGAATGCAAGAATTAGCTATCTCTTTAAAAATTATTTCAGAAAAAGAATTAAATAATGAAAAATTAAATAATGAAGAATATGAATTAATTCGTTCATATGGCGGACAATTGGAGCATCTTTGGCTTGAGGTTCATAAGAATGAAAAAGAATTCCAATCTATGGGACAAAGGGATTTCTTGAATGAAAATCCAGCTGCTATCATTGCTGATGTAGCTACTGATCCTAATGGTGCAGTTTTAGAAGTTGGCACTGGGAAAATATCAGAAATCTATGTTGTAGTGCCAATTGATGGGAAGTTAAGAATTGCTAAGGGTGGAGTTTATTCATATTATGAATTCTCTTGGCCGATGTCAGACAGACTTACTGATAAAAAATGGCGCGAACTTCTTATGTCTGACGAAGCTCCCAAAACTCCATATTGGACTAAAGCTTTTATAGCTGAATAAAAATGCTTAAGAAAATTATTTGTTTTTCTTTTTTGCTTGTTGTGATATTATTTTTTTCTCTAGTTGGTTTTAATAAACAAACATCTAAAAATAATTTTTTTAAGGAAGAAAATGCAGATCTAAACAACAATAGCCTTGAAGAATCTTATGTTCTAAAAAATGGTTCTTTAAGTATTGAAGAGGACTCTAAAATTATTTGGCAGTCACCAGTAGAGTGGTGGATAGACGATTTTGTTTTAGCTGATTCTAATAATGATGGTTCTTTAAATATTAATTTGTCATTTTGGCGAGTTGGCAGTTTTGGTACCTCTAAGCCTTTTTGGATAGAGGAAAATGACAAAGAGGTTGGCAATCATTTTTTTGTTTTAAGCTTAATTGATCAAGAGGTTAGGCAGGTTTGGGGATCTTCACGCTTATCAACTCCTAACTGTGAATTTAAAATTATCGATATCGATAATGATAGGGAAAATGATTTAATTGTTTTAGAGGGAAGTTATGAAGATAAAATTTGCCAAGGTAAGTATTTAGCGATTTGGCAGTGGAATGGCTGGGGATTTTCCAATAAATGGAGAAGTGAAGAGGTTTATTTTTCTGATTTGGAAGATGATAATATAGGTTATATTTTAAAAGATTTTTATTACCATGAAAACAATAGATAAAGCAAAAATTTTAAATAACATCTGCTATACTGATCTTGTATATGGTAGAATAAATAAAAAACTTGAAATATTTTTTTCAAGGGAAAAAATTGAAGAATATATATTTAGAATTTTAGACGAAGCAGAGATTGAGTGTTTTTCTAAAATTGGAAAAAATTTTTACGTAACAAGTCAGAAGCATGGAGTTAGAGTTACAATAAACTCAAATACCTTTAGAATTATAACCGTAGATAAGGTTAATTAATAAAGAAAGCCTATTCAATATTGTCTGAGTTATATAATAGCTTAAGTTTTTTATGCCAGGACATATTAAAAAGGGTCTCCTAAAAGACCCTTTTGTTTTTTTCTTTAGATTAAACTCGTAGCTTCTTCTATGTTTTCTAGAAGATATTTTACGGGTATATCTAAAACAGTCAAACAACCAAATTCACCTTTGTCGTTTAATCGCTTAACTGCTCTTGCATAAGCAAGCATGAATCCAGCAGTGCCAACAGGATTTGAATTCCAGAAATTAGAAAACTCCATAGAGCCAGCGGAGTTACTGGAAACAACTAATCCATTGTGCCTAAAATTATCTTTTTCAAGGTCTAACTTTTCTTGGCAAACAAATTCTACAGTCGTCTCATAATCTTTGAAATATTCCGGCATTTCAATAATTTTTCTTTTAATGTCTTCTTCTTTAAACTCTTCAGAGATGACAACTTTACATTCTCTCCAGTGTTTTTCTTTGTTGGAGATTTTTACTTTTTTACCACTTTTAGCCAGCGAAATAACCTCTCTTTTTGCATGGGTATATTGTCTAGCATCAATAACCCCAGGTATCTCCTTAAGAGCGTTGCTGTGGCCCATACTTAGTCCACCATCATCGGTTATCCCGTAAAAGGAATGAACATCACTATTTCCTAGAGAAGCTTTAAAAAAGGCTCTCATCAGGGAAAATGCTCCAGGGTCCCAACCAACACCTATACAGGCAGTGTGGTCACTGTTTAAGCATACATTATTGGTGGTTTCCAGGTGTCCAAGCATTGGTTGTTTTGTTTCTTCGTCAAAATATCTTCCGATATGTCTATGAGTATCAAAGCTATCAACAACGTTGAACAGTTTAGCGAAGAATGGTGTTTGTTTTGGTAGGTCGTCTTTAGACCCGCCACACATAATGGCAACATCAGCACCACAATTAGCGTATCCTTCAAAATCTTTTAAGTCGTAGATTTTAAATGGACATAAAAACTCTTTTAGCTCATCTTCTATAGAGCTTTTTCGTCTTGTCACTATTCCGACAATTTCTAAATCTGGATAATTAGAGATTATTTTTAAAATACTTCTACCAATGTTACCAAATCCTACTAACAAAATTTTTGTTTTATTCATGCTTTACTTATTTAAATTAAAAATTGGGTTTATTGTTAAATCTAAAAAAAAATAAACTTAACAATAAACCCGATTTAAAAAAAATCATTTCAAGGATCTACTTAATAGTGGATTATATGTATTATTTATTTTTATGTCAATAATGGGTGGTAAATTTTTTTATTATTTTATATTGATAAAACTTTTTATATTTGTTATTATATAGACATATTTATTTATAATAATTTTATGAAAAAAAACATTGTTTACATTTTTTTAATCATTGCTTTGGCTGCGGTTGCTTTTATTGTTTATAACAATAAAAAAGATATAAACATGGATGGTCCATCCGTTGCTGAAAGTTGTCAATTTTTCGGCGGTACTTGGTTGGAGGATTTTAATGAGTGTGAATATATTGATAATGAGTGGTGCTTAAGTTTTGATGGTATCTTTAATGAGTGTGGTTCGGCTTGTAGGAATAATCCCGAAGCTGAAATGTGCACACTGCAATGTGTTTCTTTTTGTGAAATAAAATAAAAATTGTGAAGGAAATAGATTATAAAATAGTTTCTAAAGCCGCAAAAATATCTGCTACTTTTATTGGTATTTTTGGGCTTCTTTTTTACTTTGGTTACGGAAGTCCTTTACCATTTTCAAATGCAGAATATGCATTTTTTGATAATCTTTGGTTAACTATTTTTCCTATTATGTTTGTTGGCCTTTTTCTTGGTTTACAATATGAAAAAATAGGTGGATATATAGTTTCTGTATCTATTTCACTAGGGTTTATAATATCACTCATCATTGGCCAGATACCTGGTCTTCATATGATAGTTCCTTTGGTCATAGGTTTAATGTATTTGTTTGTTGGCTACAAGAAAAAAAGGTATGAATAATAATTTAAAAGAAATTTCAACGAAGATATCACGCAATCTAAAAGAAAGGTTGGATATTTTTAGAAGTATTAAAAAGAGCAAGAAGAGGGTTGTAATATTAAACCTGTCTAAAAGAATTCAAAAGGATGTAGTTTTAAAATTGGAGATGGGGGAAGTGGTTGACTTAATTGAGGGACTCGACCTTGATGAGGCTAGCGATATCTTAAAAATACTACCCAAAAAAAAGCAAAAAGAAGTTATCAATAAATCGAACGAGGAGCTTAAGAGAAATTTTAACTCTTTATTAAAGTTTGATGATAAAACAATAACTAGCCTTATAAATATAAATTATATACAGGTTGAGTATGATGATACTATAACTTCTGTTTCTAAACAGGCTAAGGTTCACGAGAGAAAAACTGGTAAATTTCCAACCATCTTAGTTATGAAGGATCACAGACTTTTAGGTGCTTTGCCTGGTTATGAGTTGGGATCTGCTAATCCAGATGATAGAGCTGATAACTTTGTTAAAAAAATAAAAAGAGTTAATAAAAATTTAAAGACAGAGAGGGCCTTTGAAATGTTTAGAAAAAACCCATTAGAGAAAGTTGTGGTCTTAAGTGAATCTAATAATGTTTTAGGTTTTATTTATTCAGATGATGTTCTTAAGTTTTTAAATGAAAAAAATTCTTTTGGTTTGTATAATTTTGCTGGTGTTAATAAGGAAGAATCCATATTTGATTCTGTTAAAACAAAAGTCAATTTTCGCTATAAATGGTTAATAATTAACCTTGGTACAGCCTTTTTAACGGCTTTTACTGTTGGGCTATTTGAAAGCACCATTTCTAAATACGTCTTATTGGCTGTATATATGCCTATAGTTGCTGGAATGGGTGGTAATTCAGCTACACAGACTCTGGCGGTGGTTGTCAGAGGTATTACTCTTGGTCAGCTAAGCTTAAAGACTATGCTTAGAACACTCAAAAATGAGCTTGGTGCAAGTTTTTTAAATGGAATAATTAATGGAATTTTAATATTCTTAATAATCATTTTAAAAGATGGAGATTTTAAGTTGGCAATGGTTCTGGCTGTTGCTATGATTATAAATCTTTTAGTGGCAGCTCTTTTTGGAACTTCAATTCCTTTGATAATGAAGAAGTTGGGGAAAGATCCAGCATCGTCTGCTACTGTTTTTATAACAACTGCAACTGATATTTTAGGATTTGTAGCATTCCTTGGTTTGGCAACCTTAATTTTATAATTTTAATATGAGAAATATGAAAAAAATAAAAAAAGCCTTTACGTTAATTGAGCTGTTAGTAGTAATAGCTATTATTGGAATACTAGCCACCTTAGCTGTTGTAGCTTTGCAGCAAGCTAGGTCTAGCGCTAGAGATATCAGGAGGGTATCTGACATGAAACAAATATCTACTGCTTTAGATTTGTTTATGTATGAGAATGGAAGATATCCAACAGAGGAGGAGTTTTATTCTGTTTCGGGGATGTTAATATCTCCTTCAAGCGGGGAGGTCTTTATGTATCAAATACCTGAAGCTCCTACACCAGCTGATGGTGATTGTTCTAACTCTGACAATTCCTATGTTTATAATCCCAGTAACGATGGCAGTTCTTATACTATGGGATATTGTCTTGGTAAAACTGTGAGTGATATTTCTTTTGGTGGTAACTGTGCATCTCCCGCTGGTCTTTCTGGCTCTGAAGATTGTGTCTTTAGTTCTGGGCCTGGAACAGTTAATTATGACGATCCAGATCCTTTATGCGATTATAATAACCTTGATTTTGATTATGAAATTGATGGTGATGGATATAAATTAATACATACTTGTTGTGAGTTGCAGTATATAGGTATGAAAAATTATTCTTCAGGTGACAAGTTTAGATTAGCTAATAATATTGATTGTTCTAATAGTGTCAACTGGACTTGGGAAGGTCAATTATATACTAAGTATTTCAGACCTATAATGTCCGACCCTCAAACTCTAGAATCAGTAAAGGGATTAGAGCTTGATGGGGGTAATTTTACTATAAGTAATTTAATGATAGAGTCTGTTGGACCAGGGGGTTCTTTGTTTGGCTATGATAACAGCGGTGCTATGAATAATGACATGATAATAAAGAATATTAGATTTGAAAATCCTTCTGTGTCTGGATCGGGGGGTGGGCAAACTGGCCTTTTAATAGGCAGTATCAATAGTCCGATAAATGTTATTTTTGAAAATATTCACATAAACAGTGGAAATATTTCTGTCCAAAATGGCATGGTAGGATCTTTGGCGGCTTATCTTACTAATAACGTTTTATCTGTTTCAGCTAGTGACATTTCTATAGTCGATAGCTCTTTTTCTTCTACCAGGGTTGGTGTTGGTGGTATGTTTGGCATAATAGCTCATGTCCCTATGACAGTTTATAGGTCGTATGTTTCTGGGTCAACTATTAGTGTGGGCGATAATATAGTTGGTGGACTTATTGGGGAGTATAATGTTGGAGATTTTAATTCAACAATTCTAGAGTCATACGTTGTTGATTCTACTGTTAGTGGTAATAGTGGAGTTGGTGGTTTTATAGGGACCATTTATTCTTCAGGGGGAGAGACTCCACTGCAATTAAAAAATTCGTTTATTAAAAATGTATCAATAGTAAGCATTGGAGCATCTGGAGGATTTTTTGGTAGTTCCTATGATGATGGTTTTTTGGCTGATAATGTTTATTTTCAAGGCTCTTTTGATTCTTCTAGCTCTAGTTTTTCGCAAAATTTTGGATCTTTGTCTGCTGCTTACAGTGGTGGATCTTCAAATAATTCATACTTTGTAGCAAACTTGTCAAACCCAATCACCTCTGGTGGTAATTGTTTAGTAAATTATAATAACCCTAGTTTTTTATCTAGTAACACCTATTATATTGATGGATTTTGTCTTGATGGGCAAAGTTCTTACGGAACAGAAAAGACTGAGATAGAATTAAAAACAGCCTCAACATATTCTAGTTGGAGTCCAGTTTCTTGTGTCAACGCTAACGAGGATAACCCATGGGTTATAAAAGATGGTTCTTATCCTTGCTTATACTTTGAAGAATCTTGTACCTGTGATTAGAATTTTTATTTAATGATTAAAGTTGGAAAGTTTTATTTAATATAATAATTTTAAAATTATGTTTAATGAGTTTAAAGATTTTGCGATCAAGGGCAATGTTATGGACATGGCCGTCGGTATAATTATTGGTGGAGCTTTTGGAAAAATTGTTAGTTCTCTTGTAGTTGATGTTATAATGCCACCAATTGGATTATTGTTAGGGGGTGTAGATTTCTCAAAATTTAGCTTTGTTTTAAGGGAGGCTAGTGATAGTGCCGAAGCAGTCTCCATTAATTATGGTCTTTTTGTTAACAATATAGTTGAATTTTTAATTATTGCTTTTTCTATTTTTATAATTATTAAACAGCTAAATAGGCTAAAGAAAAAAGAAGTAGAAGCTTCTCCGTCCGAAGAGGTTTTGCTCTTGAGAGAGATTAGGGATAATTTAAAAAAATAACTAAAAATAAATATTTAGCAAAAATTTAATAAGTAGATAAGTATAGTAAGACCCAACCCCTAAAAACGATATTGATATTATATATCTTATTATTTTCTCGGTTTTTTTAACTAAATTAAAAGCTTTATTTAATTTTTGAAAGCTAAAAGCTATTATTAATGCAAAGGCTATAACTGGTAGTCCACTTCCTAGGCCAAAAATTGAGGCTAGAAGGGGACCGCCACTTATAGTTAACGTCATTGGTATTAATATGGCAAAGAATAATACGCCACTGTATGGGCAAAAGGCTAAAGATAGTAAAACACCCAAAAGCATGGCGCCTAAATATCCCTTCTTGGCGAAGTATTCTTTTAATTTTTCTAGTTTGTTATTTGAAGAATTAATGTTTATTTTAATAATGCCAAGCATTATTAGTGCTATTATTATAAGCAGTGGGCCTAAAAATTTATCTCCCCAAGATTGAAAAAATCTACTAATTTTAAGTCCTGACAAGCCGAAGTATATTAGCGTTGCTAGTAGGGTATATGAAATTATTCTACCTAGAGTATAAAAAAATCCTTCTAGTAAAACTTTTTTGGTGTTTTCAATCTTTTTAGATATATATGCTACAGCAGCTATATTAGTCGCTAGGGGACAGGGGCTAATTGACATTAGAACTCCCAAAAGAAAAGCTATTAATAAAGGGGTGTTAGTAGAGTCTATTATTGAGTTTATAAAAGCCATCATATTATTTCAGTAAAGTATTTATTTTATTAACTATATAATCTTCGAATTCTTCATCTCTACCAATAAGAGACCAGACTCTGGTATCTTGTGATGTTTTTTCTTTTTCTCCCATTGTTAAGCCAAAGAAAAGTGATGATCCTGTGGCTCCATATTTACTAACTATTTCATAGTTTTCTTTTTTATCGACATCGATTTCTTTAAATGTTATTTTGCCATCCTCTAGTTCTTTGGAAAAGTTTTTCTCTAATGATTTAAGAGCCATTTCACCTATGTATATACAAGAATAACATTGGTAAGTGGAATGGAAATGAACAATCTCAATTTTGTCAGCTTTTTCAATTTCTGAGTAAACTATCTTTTTGGGTTCATTGCTCTGGCAAGCTGTTAAGAAGATTAAGAAAGACAGAATTAAAAAAATTTTTATTATTTTTTTCATATTTTATTTTATTAAATTACCGAAGACTAAACCGGCTATAGTTGAATAAATAATAACCAGTAGTATATAAACTAAAGTTTTCTTATTACCCAAAACTCCCTTGATAACTAACATGTTAGGAATACTTAAGGATGGTCCTGCTAAAAGTAGTGCTAAGGCTGGGCCAGAAGACATTCCTTTTGATATTAGCTCTTGTAGTATTGGCACCTCTGTTAAGGTTGAAAAATAAATAAAAGCTCCAAATATAGAGGCTATTAGATTGGCTGAAATTGTATTTTCTCCTACTAGTTTTTGTATCAGTTCTTGTGGTAGTAGTGGCGATATGAATCCAGCGATAAAAACGCCAATAAAAAGCAGTGGCAGTATAAGCTTAGAAAAATTCCAAGTTTCTTTTAGCCAGTTATTGTTAGTTTCTTTTTTGAATTTAAAAATTGAAATATATAATATTAGAATGATTAATATCGCAAATATTATATATTTATATTCTTGACTTATTTGTATTCCATTAACTATTAATATTCCTAATAATGACAAGAAGAATATGTATATACTTTTTTTATTTATCTTGTTGTCTTCTTTTTCTTCATTTAAAATAAATCCACTTTCTT
Source organism: Patescibacteria group bacterium (assembly GCA_041676225.1). GTDB lineage: Bacteria > Patescibacteriota > Patescibacteriia > Patescibacteriales > UBA12465. The sequence goes on from JBAYSI010000009.1 coordinate 17,016, forward strand.
CGCTTTTTTCTTTGAAGATATAGCTCATAGTTATACCAACTAAAATAGCTATAATAAGAGAAGATATTATTCTCGCTATTCCGATATTTGGTCCTAAAACTGAAATAGTTAGAAATATTGCTGCTATGTTTATTGCTGGTCCAGAGAAAAGAAAAGTGATTGCCGGACCAAGCCCAGCACCTCTTTTTCTAATTCCGGCAAAAAGAGGTAAAATTGTGCATGAACATACAGCTAATATAGCTCCAGATACTGAGGCTATTGAATATGATATTATTTTTTTAACTCTTGGACCTAAAAATTTTAAGACAGAATCTTTTTTTATTAAAGCTATGATCGCTCCCGCTATAAAGAGGGCAGGGACTAAACAGGTTAGAATATGCTCTTTGGCATACTCGCTTAAAAGATTTATTCCAGAAATTATTGATATTGCAAAAAGACTCGAGTCTTTAGGCAGAAAGTAGAATAAAAGAAAAATAGACAAAATGTATATTAAATTCTTTCTATCTTTATTACTCATATATTATTTTAGTAGATCTTTTATCTCTTCAATGCTTAATATTCTGCCGGATGATTTAACCTCATTATCTATGGCTAAAGCTGGGGTTGATATTACACCCATTCCAATTATTTTGTCTATATCTTCCACCTTTTCTATTGTTATATCACTTAAGCCTAGGCTAATTATGGCTTCCTCTACGTTTTTTGTTAACTTTTGGCAGTTAGGGCAGCCAGTACCCAAAATTTTAATTGTCATATTTTTTTAGAAAAATATTTAATGATTTTAAATATTTATCAATATTATTATCATTAATTGAATAAATAATATTAGATCCACTTCTTTCTGATTTTAGCAATCCGAAATCTTTAAGTGCCTTTAGGTGGTGTGATACTAGGTTTTGACTTAGTTCTA
>JBAYSI010000010.1:0-17002 GCA_041676225.1 Patescibacteria group bacterium
ACTATTTTATCTTTAAAAAACATAGCATCGCAAGTCGCGCAATAGGCAACTCCTTTACCTATATATCTCTTTTCTTCTTCTAATCCCAATAATCTATTTTTAGTGCCAGTAGCTAACAATATGGTTTTTGTTTTAAAAGAATTACCACTCTCAGTGACCAAAACAAAAAGATTATCTTCTTTTTTTATTTCAACAATCTTTTCCATTGTCTTTATTTCGGATCCACAATGGTCTGCATTTTTTTTAAACTTCTCCATCAAATCATAACCACTAATTTCAATCTCCCCAGGAAAATTACAAACACTATGAGCCTCTGTAATTAAACCTCCGGGAATTTCTCCTATAACCAAGTGGTTAATTTTGTAACGAGAAGCATAAATAGATGCTGTTAATCCGGCCGGGCCAGCTCCTACAATAATTAAATCATATGTCATAAAATTTTTAAATTAACTTAAGTGAGCGTCAATATCTTTCTTTAAAGAATCCTTAGATCTCATACCTACAAATTCAGTGATAACCTCACCACCTTTAAATAGTTTCATGTTAGGGATACTTTGTATTTGATATTCTGAAGCCAAGTCTTGATTTTCAGAATCTTCTGTATTTATTTTTACAATTTTAACCTTACCTGACATCTCTTCAGAAATTTCATCTAAAATTGGGGACATCATTTTGCAAGGCATACACCAAGGAGCCCAAAAATCAACCAAAACTGGTAAATCAGATTTTAAAACCTCGCTCTCAAAATTACTCTTGTTAACATCTAATGCTTTGCTCATAAATTTATTTAGTCTTTATTAAATATTTTTAAAAATTATTTAATAAAAAACTTTAAATTAATTATTATTTTTAAAAAATTCAGAAACAACCTTTTTTAAGTCATCTCTACTATCAGAACATTTTTTATCAAAACAGGCATCGAGCTCCCCTTGCAAAACTTTATTAGTTAAAGAAGAGACGCTAGATTTAATAGCTTTTAATTGGATGACCACATCAAAACAATTTTTTTCTTTTTGATTAAGCATCTTCTTAACACCTTCGAGCTGACCTATTATTATGTTTATTCTTTGTTCTATGTTTCTCATATTTTTATTATATCATATACCCCATAGGGGTGTCAATATATTAAAAAACCCCAAGCCTTGTAGCAGCTTAGGGTTTAAATTATTACTCCTTCTCTATTAAGAAATAATAATTTTCAGAAAATGGGAAATCTAACCAAAAATAATTATGAGAAGGAATGCCTATTTCATCAAAATAAAGACATCTTACACACTCATTTCCATATGGATCGAGATATATTGTCCCTGCAAAAAAAATATACTTTTCATACATTTTTTTTGGAAAAATTTCTGGATTAGCGAATATAAAATCCAAAAAGGATGCATTATACATTTTTTTTCCTTTCCTTATTATTTCTGAATTTATTATTCTTCCTCCAAAAGCTTTATTGGTTATTGGATTTTTTTGTAACTCAGAACTATAAAGCTCCATTTTTGAAAAATTAAAACTTAAGCCCTTATCAATATTATGACTTGATATAGACGAGAGCCCAGACGGGATAAAGGGTAATTTTTCGCCTTGCAAAAAATCAATACTTTCTTTTTCAAGTTTTTTTAAAGTTTCCATGTTTTTATATTTTAATGTACATTATAAATATAAATTATATCAAAAATTTAATAAAAAATCAATATAACTTGTTATTTTTGAAGAAATATTATAGGATTAATAGTGAATTAATTAAAAACTATAAAAAATATGTCACTTTCAATAGGTATCGTTGGTTTGCCAAATGTTGGTAAGTCAACACTGTTCAATATATTAACAAAAAAACAGGTAGAAGCTTCTAACTACCCTTTTTGCACAATAGACCCAAACGTTGGGGTTGTTAAGGTGCCAGATGAAAGATTAGAAAAGATAGCAAAGATATCACAACCGGAAAAAATAATTCCAACCTTTATAGAGTTCACCGATATTGCTGGGTTAGTAAAGGGAGCTCACGAAGGAGAAGGTTTAGGAAATCAATTTTTATCTCATATAAGGGAATGTGATGCTATTTGTGAAGTGGTTAGAGATTTTAGTGATAAAAACGTTATTCATGTTAATGGAGAAATAGACCCTATGGATGATCAAGAAACAATAAATATGGAGCTAATATTTGCCGATTTAAAAACTGTAGAAAAAAGATTAGAAAAGGTAATAAGAGAAAGTAAAAGTGGTGACAAAAACGCCATAAAAGAAAAAGAAATATTAGAAATATTAAAAGCGGGGCTAAGCGAAGGAAGGGCTGCAAGAGAGATTGAAATAAAAGAAGATGATAAAATTATCATTAAAAGCTTAAGTCTTTTAACTATAAAGCCAATAATTTATGTACTAAATTCAGATGACACCGAAAAAGACTGCAACTTTTCTTGGGATGGAGAGATACTTAGAATAAATGTAAAAATGGAAGAAGAAATCGCTTTACTCCCAGAAGAAGAGCAATCAGAATACATGGAAGAAATGGGCATAAAAAAAAGCGGTCTAGACAGATTAATAACGCACTCATACAAACTACTAGGATTAGAAACATTCTTCACCACAGGAAAAGATGAGACAAGGGCATGGACAATAAAAAAAGGGAGCAAGGCTCCACAGGCGGCTAAAGAAATTCACACCGATTTTGAAAAAGGCTTTGTAAGAGCTGAGGTTATTTCTTGGGACAAGTTTGTGGAAACAGGAAGCGAAACAAAATGCAAAGAATTAGGTCTCACAAGAACAGAGGGTAAAGATTACATAGTAAAAGATGGAGATATATGCAACTTTCTAATAAATAGATAAACAAAAATAGGCTTTAAAGCCTATTTTTGTTTGTGACCCCTAGGGGAATCGAACCCCTGTTATCAGGATGAAAACCTGGTGTCCTAACCACTAGACGAAGGGGCCAGTAATATAAAATACTTTTAGGATTTAATCTAAAAGTATTTATATATTATATTTATTTAAGGAAGTTGTCAATATCTATATTCTAATCTTTTATACAGCGAACTGAGTTGCCAAAACTTTGATTACTAGTAATACTGTCAACCTGAGAGCCTCCATTAGAAATATATCTAGAATTATAATAAATGCCACTTTCTAGCGTGGATGACCAAATAACTGCCACTTCCCCAATACCGGTAAACCCGGAAGACATTTGTCCTGCTGGCAAGATGTTAAAACCAGTAGCGTTATTGGAGGACTGATTAACACCCACGTCACAGTCATTCCAACCCTCTTCCCAGCCAGATGTACTAGCCAAAGATTTAGCTATTTGGCTTGGAATATTATTACATCTATAAGCTTCATTGCCAGCCCCATAAGAAATAATATTAGTGAAAGTTGTCCACTCACTATTAGAGGGTAAATGCCAACCTTCTGGACATGCTGTTAGGGCGGATGTTATATTATATAAAACGCCATAAGTGTTAAAATTAGGTGTTTCTTTCGCTATGGCAACGTTCGCGCCTTCATAACCATACACATAATAATGTGGTTCAGCAATAGAAACCATAGATGAACTTGAAATTGCTGGAAGATATTTTAGATTATTAGTCATCCAAATTTGATCACCAACCCTAGCCCAATTATAAGAAGTGCTATCCCTACTATCAACAAAAGATCCAGAGTTTCCACTAAAATCATCTTCTCCACCCAAGAAAGAGTCTCCAGAAATAAAACCTCCAGGTGTTAAATAATTTAAACCAGAGCTTAAACTAGATACTTGTTTCCCAGTACAAAAAGATATCGAATAATCTGCTCCATCATCATATACCTCGTAGACATAGCTGTTTTCACTGTCACACGCTCCATCTGCCGGTGTTGGAGCTGTTGGTACTTGGTACATAAAAGTCTCACCAGACGAAGAAGACACTATAGAGCCTGAATTAAATTCTTCTTGTGTTGGATATCTTCCATTTTCGTACATAAACAAGTCTAAGGCAGTAGAGATTTGTTTCATGTCTGCTACCCTTTTGGCATCTCTAGCATTTTGCCTTGCTTGTTGCAGGGCTACAATAGCAAGAGTCGCTAGTATCCCTATAATGGCTATTACTACAAGCAGTTCAATTAATGTAAAAGCTTTTTTGTTTTTCATGGTTCTTATTTTAATTATATTAATAATAACAATAATATATTAATATAATTTATGTACTTTAGTCAACTTTAGTATTGTTTAAAATGAAATTATAAAGTAAAATATTGGTATGTATATACTAGGAATTGAAAGCAGTTGCGACGAAAGCGCTGCTTCTATAGTAAAATTTAATAAGGGGGGTGATTTTAAAATACTTTCCAATATAATATCCTCTCAAATAGACATTCATAAAAAATATGGTGGGGTTGTTCCAGAGTTGGCAGCCAGAGAGCATGTTTTAAATATCTTACCCGTTATAGACGAGGCTATTAAGGATGCCAAAATTCAAGGAAAAGATATAAAGGCCATAGCAATAACTAATGGGCCAGGATTAATAACCTCCCTAATATCTGCTAGCGAAACAGCAAAAACCCTATCTTTTCTATGGGGTGTCCCTCTAATAGAAATAAATCATATAGAGGGCCATATTTATTCAGCCTTCATAGAAAACAAAAAAAATATAAAATTCCCCGCCATGATATTAACAGTATCAGGTGGACACAACTTATTAGTTTTAATGGAGGATCATTTAAAATATAAAGTAATAGGTCAAACGCTAGATGATGCCGCTGGAGAAGCTTTTGATAAAGCCGCTAAAATGATGGGTTTAGGTTATCCAGGTGGACCAATAATATCAAAATTATCTGAAGACAACAAAGGAGAAGAAGAGATAGATCTACCTAGGCCAATGATGTATTCAAAAGATTTTAATTTTTCATTTTCTGGCCTCAAAACAGCCTTGTTATACAAACTACAAAAAGATAAGAACTGGAAAAAAAACATACCTAAATATTGCTATTCATTTCAAAAAGCAGTTGTTGATGTATTAACATACAAAACAATGAAAGCCTCTGAAAAATACAAAGTAAAAACAATAATCCTAAGTGGTGGAGTTTCAGCTAATAAAGAATTAAAGAAAACCTTAAGCGAAAAAATTAAAGAAAATTCTAAAAACCTTGCATTCGCTTATCCAGAGGTTAAGTATAGCGGAGACAATGCAGCTATGATAGCTGTAGCTGGTGTGTATAATTATCTAAAAAATGAAAAAAAATTAAAATCATACAAAAAAATAAAGATTAACTCCAGTCTAGAGTTTAAATAAAGACCAATAAAATCAGGCTTATAAATAAAAAAATGTCAAAAGCGTTAAACCCTTGACATTTTTTTATTTATATGCTATACTTCTTAGTTATGTTTTAAAAATTTAAAAAGCCGATTTAAGCGGGGAGGGCACGACAAGCATGGGAATTTCTTTTAGGGTTTCTAGGGCCGTGGCTCTAAAATTTCTAGAAGAGATTTTCTTGTCCAACCCGCTTAAGTCGGTTTTTTTTATTACCAAAAATTATTCAACAATATCTTCTGTCTCTGGCTCTACTTTTTCTTCAACTCCAACAAGGCAAACCTCTGTCCATGGAACATATTTAGAATAAAATCTTTTTTCAACTATATTTTCTTCACTTGTGTTTGGATTATAGGTAACCTTATAATCTAAGTATGCATCAGCTCCATTTATAGCTCTTTCAGTACATCTTCTCTCGCCTGGCTTTAAATCTGTTGTTTCTATAATTCTGGTTGGCCCTGGTTTAATAATGTTATATATTACAGGATCAGAGACCTCAACCTTTCTATTGTCAGAAGTTCCCCAGAAATAGAAAAACAAATCTCCGCCTATTATTTCTGACTGTATTAAAATGTTATGACCAGTGTCATTTTTAAATCTAAGATCTGGCCATGGATTATATATAGTTGCGTCTGTACCAGCTGGTTCATAATATGAAACCCTGTAAGAATGATTTGATCTGGCTGTTATTGGCAACCCCGTATTTAAAGCTGCTCTAAAAACAGTTGTTGAAACTTGGCAAAGACCTCCGCCATATTCAGGTATAGTCCTGTCTCCTTTTATAACTAACTCTGGCAAGTAGCCACTATCTGCATCAACCGTACCAAGATATTCAATAAATGAGAATTCTTCATCTGGGGCAATAATTAAGCCAGTAAACTTATTAGTCCCAACTCTTATGTTGTGAACTCTATTACTAGGGGATCCTAAAAAACTAGACTTTCCCACGCCTATTATTTCTTTTATACCCAAGTCGTTTATACTATCAACCTTATTAACCTCTTGAATACTAAACTCTAAAAAAATATTATCCATCTCCCTCATTAAGAAAAAGTTTAAAACATTAGAAAAGCTTTTTTCATAATCTAAAACAAGACCGTCTTGACCAGGATAAAAAACTGACACTCTGTTGTTTTCAAATTCAAACTGTGGCTCTATTTTTTCTTTATTAACTTTGTCTATAATATCTGTTTCAAAAAATTTAACGACGTTATCATAATCTAAAGAAAAATATAAATCACCAGCATCGTTTCTTTCTATTTTTAACCAAGTAGAAAAAACCTCCTTGCTAACAATAAATGATTCTTCTTTCCCATCTTTTAAATTTTTCAAATAAAAAGGAGCTATGGATAGTAGGTCCAACGCCTCATCTTTCAAATTCTCTATATCACCACTTTTAATACTCGGGGATGATTCTATAAATTCTAGATATATATTTCTACTATCTAAAAACCTTATACTCTCTTCAAACTGAGAAAAAAATATATCTTTATTTAATGATTTCCCATACTCTTCTTCTACAACAGAAAAGTCAATTTCTCCTTCAAATGGTTCATTATAGGAATAATTGCTTTCTAGTTTGGCGTCCTTAGTAAAGCTACCAACACCATCAAAGGCTGTTTCTATTTGATTTAAAACCTTGTTTCTATCAACATTAAAAGACATTTCTATTGTATTTTTTTTATACAAAGACTCTGTTTTAAACTTTAAGTCAGTTAAGAAATCTCCACTTCTACCAAAAGAAAATGCCCTATTGATAACAGTGTCCAAATCAAAAAAAACAGATTGAAATGATAAGTCGGGATCAAAAGAGGAAGAATCTCTTTTCCATAAAAAACTTTCATTTTTGTATACAATATTAACCCCCTTTAAATCAAAGTTATTTATTTCAATATTTATTAAATCTCTGACTTCGGACTCGTTAAGCCCAGAAAGGCTAACTTGATTAAAATAAACACCTGGATATACTTTATTTTTATATTTTTTTTCAAAAAACAAACAAGCCGAAACAATTATTACCACCAGGAATAATAGGGACAAGGCTATAATTAACTTATTTTTATTAACTTTCATAATGATTATTTATACGTTTAGTATTTCATTTAAAATATCTTTAGCTTTTTGATTTCTTTGAGCAAGCGACAAGTCATTATCGCTTATTAAAAAATTTAAATGCGCTCCAATCTTTAAATCTTTTGGAGATTTGCTTATAGGCCAAAAAACTTCCTGACCATCAGCAGATTTTAATAAAATATTTTCGTCTTCAATTCTAATAACCTCAAAAACTATTTCCATTAATTTAAGATTTAATTTTAACTTTTATTTGTTTGTCTTTATACTTTTTTTCTAAAGAAATAGTCAAGACACCGTTCTCTAAAACAGCATCTATCTTTTTTGACTCTATTTCTTCCGGCAAGACAACACTTCTAGAGAAAGACCCCCAATAACATTCCTGCAAAAGACATTCTCCTTCTTCAACTTGAGAGTCGTGCTCTCTTCTACCTTTTATAGTTAATATGTTGTTATTCAAGGATATAAAAAGATTGTCGGGATCAACTCCTGCCATGGTAGACTTAACTATAATTTTCTCTCCGGTTTGATAAACATCTATCATTAATTGACCTTCTGGTAGGCTATCTTCTAGCCAATCAGGCATAAAATCATCCTTTTCGTGAGTTTCAAGCTTGTATGTCTTAAGCTTGTCTTTTTTAAAAACGTTTAACATAAGTTTATAATTATTTTTCTTTCTTTTTAGGTGGTTATATATATGATAATTATATAATATTTTTTATTATTTAACAAACAAATATATGGAAAAGGAAAAAATGTTTGCCCTAGGTTTTTCCTGGCTTACTGACTTAACATTTCAAAAGCACGAAATTTTAATCAAAAAGTTTGGGAGTCTAGAAAAAGCTTTTTACAGGGAGTCTAAATCTTTGGGAGTGGGAGGTAATTGTTGCATATTTTTTGAAGAAATACTTAAAGAACTTGAAGTTGAAAAAATAAAAACGTGCTATATAAAGGAAGAAGATTACCCCAAGTTTTTAAAAAAAATATATTCCCCACCCCCCATAATTTATTACAAAGGAAATATTAATATTAATTGGGACAATTCAGTCTCTATAGTTGGATCAAGAGATGAAAGTCATTACGCCAGAAGAGTAATAAATGATTTCGTTCCAAAGTTAACAAATTTGAATATTAATACTATTAGTGGATTAGCTATAGGAGTTGATACCTTGGTGCACAAATCAACTATAGAGAGTAAAGGACAAACAACTGCGGTATTAGGAGCAGGTTTAAGTGCTAAAAATATTTATCCTAGAAGAAATAAATTTTTAGCAGAAGAGCTAATAAATAACAATTCATTAATTATGTCCGAGTTTTCACCAAATACTAAGGTTCTCCCATATAATTTTCCCAGAAGAAATAGAATAATAGCTGGCTTATCTAAGTATACTTTTATAATAGAGGCTAAAGAATCTTCAGGCTCCCTAATAACAGCTAAATATGCCTTAGAAGAAGGAAGAGAAGTTCTGACACTTATTGGAAGCATATACAATCAAAACTCACTGGGAACTAACAAGTTAGCAAAAGATGGTGCCAACATAATAACAAACATAAATGACTTAGTAGATATTTTAGATATTAATTAATAATTTGTATTTTTTTCTTTTAAATACTATAATATTTCTATAAAATAAACTTATGAATTTAATAATAGTTGAATCGCCAACCAAGGCAAAAACAATTTCCAAATTTTTAGATAAAAACTACAAGGTGGAATCTTCTTTTGGTCATATTAGAGACTTACCAAAAAGTGAGCTAGGAGTTGATGTGGATAAAAATTTTGAACCTAAATATATTATTCCATTAAAATCAAAAAAGAGGGTTAGTGAATTAAAAAAATTAGCTCAAAATTCTGATCAAATAATACTGGCAGCCGATGAAGACAGAGAAGGAGAAGCTATAGCTTGGCATCTTTTTTCAGCTCTAGGCTTAAAAAAGGAGCAGGTTAAAAGAATAGTCTTTCATGAAATAACAAAAGAGGCTATTATTGAGGCTATTGAAAATCCTAGGCAAATAGACCAAAGAATGGTTGATGCTCAACAAGCAAGAAGAGTTTTGGATCGATTAGTTGGATATAAGTTGTCACCATTTTTATGGAAAAAAGTTGCCAAGGGTCTTTCTGCTGGAAGAGTTCAAAGTGTAGCTGTAAGACTTATAGTCGAAAGAGAAGAAGAAATTAAAGCTTTTAATCCTCAAGAATATTGGGATATTGAAGCTAATCTTAAAAAAAATGAATTTGAGTTTATTTCTAGGCTAACTAAAATAAATCAAAAATCATTAAACAAGTTTCACTTCAAAAATCAAGAAGAAACTCAAAATATCGTAAAAAAGATAGAAAATTCAAAATGGAGAATAGATAAGGTTGAAGAAAAAGAAGCTAAAAAAAATCCACTTCCTCCATTTATAACATCATCACTACAACAAGCTGCTAACCGTCGTTTTGGATTCAGTGCCAAACAAACAATGATGGTCGCTCAAAAACTATATGAGCTAGGACACATAACATACATGAGAACTGACTCACTTAATTTGTCGTCTAAGTTTAGAAATGAGGCCTTACAATATATTGAAGAAGTTTGTGGAAAAAAATATACCAAAAAAGATGGCCGAGTTTTTAAAATAAAAAACAAAAATGCTCAAGAGGCGCATGAAGCTATCAGGCCTAGTAACGCTTTTAATACTCCAGAAAAAATACAAACAAAATTGGATAATAATCAATTTAAATTATACCAATTAATTTGGCAAAGATCAGTGGCATCACAAATGTCAGAAGCTGTTTTGTCTACTGTTAGCGTTGATATATTGACTGGAGAAAAAGAAGAATACCTTTTTAAGGCAAGCGGACAAACAGTTAAGTTCGATGGCTATCTTAAAATTTATCCAGAAAAAGTAAGTGAAAATGAATTACCCGAACTACAAGAAGGTGATATTTTAAACTTAAAAGAATTAAAAGAAAATCAACATTTCACTCAAGCACCAGCAAGATATTCAGATGCTAGCTTAGTGAAAGAAATGGAAAAACATGGAATTGGCAGGCCATCGACTTATGCACCAACCATAGCGACAATAATTGACAGAAACTATGTAAATAGAGATGATAAAAAAAGATTATTTCCAACCGATATCGCCTTCATAGTTATAGACCTATTAAAAAAACATTTTGAAGATATAGTCAGCTATAAATTTACAGCTGACATGGAGAACAATTTAGATGAAATATCTACAGGAAAAAAAGAATGGCAACCAGTTATAAAAAACTTTTGGATTCCCTTTCATTCCAACCTGGAAAACAAATATAAAGAGCTTGATAAGCAGAAGTTTTCACCGGAAGAAGAAAGCGATGAGGTTTGTGATAAATGTGGAGCTAAAATGATAGTCAAAACTGGAAGATATGGAAAGTTTCTTGCTTGTAGTGCCTTCCCTGAATGTAAAAATATAAAGTCAATGAAAAAAGAGGGCGATGGTATGGTAAGGGAGGAAAGCGAAGAAACAAAAATATTAAAAGAAAAATATAAAAATGAAAAATGTGAAAAATGTGGGGCTGATATGATACTCAGAAATGGCAGGTTTGGACAGTTTTTAGGTTGCAGCGCATATCCAAAATGTAAAAATTTAAAAAATATAAGTAAAGAGGGAGAAAAAGAAACAGAAATAGACTGCCCTTTGTGCGAAACTGGTAAAATAGTTAAAAAATTCAGCAAAAGAGGCGTTTTTTATGCTTGCAATGCTTATCCAAAGTGTAAAAATTCATATTTCTCAAAGCCAACAGGAGAAAAATGCAAAAAGTGTAAAAGCCTATTAATTGAGGATAAAAATGGACCAAAGTGTTCAAATAAAAATTGTGAGTAAAAATATGCAAAAAAAAATAAAAGTTGGAGTTTCAAGTTTTGAACCATTAGTCATAAGCGGTGATGGTCGCTGCACAGGTTTTGAAATTGAATTATGGGAAATAATAGCAAATAAATTAGACCTTGAATTCTCTTACAGTTCTCATAATTTTGAAAACTTACTAAAAAAAGTAAAAGAAAAAGAAGTAGATGTAGCTATAGCGGGTATCAGCAGAACAAAAATAAGAGAAGAAGATGTTAGTTTTTCATACTTCACCCTTATGTCTGGTCTTTCTATATTAATATCAAAAAAATCTAAGTTCAGCTTAACTAGAACTATTGTTGAATTTCTAAAAAGCAATTATAAAAAAATATTAAGATTTCTATTGATCTTTTTGGGCTTCATCTTTATGGTCAGTAATCTTTTTTGGATATATGAAAAAGGCTTAACAGATACAAGCATTAACTACAAAGAAGGTATTATCTCCTCTGCTTGGTGGACAGTGTCCATGATGGGTGGTGTTGGTGGTTTTTATCCAGAATCACCAGTTGGTAGGGCTATTGGCTTCTTTGTTATATTCTTCGGTATAACATTTTTTGCTATATTCGTAGCAAAAATTGCCTCCTTTTTTACTTTAAATGCAATTAGTTACAAGATCAATAATAGCAAAGATTTAAAAGATAAAAAGGTTGCAACAAAAAAATCAACAGTTGCTGTTGATGAGTTATTAAGGCTGGGGGCTAAAATAGAAACACATTCAGATATAAAAAAATGTTTTGCAGAATTAGATAAGGGAAAAGTGGATGCTGTTGTTTTTGATGAACCGGTTATAAAAAACTATGTTAAGAATCAAAAAACCGACAATCTAGCGATAGTCGGTGATGTTTTTGACAAACAAACATATGGTTTCGCATTTCCTCACAATAGTAAAATTAGAGAGGCGGTAAATATGGAACTTTTAGGGTTGTTTGAATCTGGGGAATATGATCTATTATACAACAAATGGTTTTCTAATTAGAAAAATAATCTATCTTCATACTCTTCTTAACCTTGTTTAAGACTTGGCCAGCTTTAACTCTGGCCTTTTTAGTACCATCCTCTATTATCTTGTTCACAAGTTCGGGTCTCTCTTCGTAATATTTTCTCTTTTCTCTTATCGGTTCTAAAAAGTTTATTATATTCTGACTCAATTCTTTTTTACATTGCACACAACCTCTTAAACCACCTTCACATTCTCTTTTTATATTACTCAAATTATTTTTACTAAATATTTCATGATAATAATAAACAGTACAATCAGCAGGATTTCCTGGATCGTCAACTTTGACCTTGTTTTTATCTGTTAGAGCCTTCTTAATCTTTTGTTCTATGGTCTCCGGATCATCTGAAAGATATATTGCATTGTTTAAACTTTTACCCATCTTATTATTTCCATCCAAACCTTTAACCCTAGGAAAATCTCCAAGCATAGCTTCTGGCTCTTTTAAGGTTTCCCCGTAAATATTATTAAATTTTCTAACTATTTCCTTAGCTTGTTCTATCATCGGTAATTGATCATTTCCCACAGGAACTAAATCAGCCTCGAAGGCAGTGATGTCAGCTGATTGACTAACTGGGTAACCTAAAAAACCAAAAGTAACACTATCTTTAAATAATTCCTTCTTTTGATTTATTTCCTCCTTAACTGTTGGATTTCTTTGTAATCTTGAAACAGTTACTAAATTAGAATAGAAAACTGTTAATTCTGCTATCTCTGGTATCATGGACTGAATAAAAATAGTTGACTTTTCAGGGTCTACTCCAACAGCAAGATTATCTAGCACAACCTCAAAAACATTATCTCTAACCTTTTGCGGGTTGTTAAAATTATCAGTCAAAGCCTGAACGTCGGCAACCATAATATATGTTTCATATTCATCTTGAAGCTTGACTCTATTCAAAAGAGAGCCAAACAAATGACCAATATGCAACTTGCCGGTAGGTCTATCGCCGGTTAAAATTACTTTTTTCATAAATTATTTTTTCTTTTTTTCTGATTTTTCTTTTTTCTGAAAATATTCTATAGCTTTATCAGCCAATTTACCCAAAATAAAAAGATAAGAACCGCTTTGGTTAATCTTACTTTTAGTTAAATCAACTAATCTTTCAGTTTTATCTGTAATTGTTTTAATCTTTTTTGTTATAACATTTATTCTTTTCAAAGAAATAAATGCTTGATAAAGAGCTAAACAAAGAAAAATGGCTATAAGTAAAGCTGCTATAGCTATACTCAAGTTTAGAATTGCAGAGCTGTTTTCAATCATACTTTTAGTTTTAATTTATATTTAAAAATCTCTAATTTTAGCATCGAACAGTTCTCCCATCTTTTTTATAAGTCCAGCCTGAATACTGTCAACTTCTTCGCTGGTTAATGTTTTTTCTGTTGATTGATAAATTAAGTGAAATGCCATGCTCTTTTTATTTTCGTCTATCTTATCACCCATATAGACATCAAACAACTCTAAGCTTGTTATAAGGGGATTAAAACTTCTTATTTCTTTACTTATATCACTAAAAAGTATTTTTTTATCAAGAACAAAAGCCAAGTCACGATTAATAGATGGAAATTTAGCAATTGGCTTGTATTCTGTTGGACCTCTCCTGACTATTATATCAACAAGCATTGAAAAATTTATTTCGAGTGAAGCTGTTTCTTTTTTAATTCCATTTTTCGTTGCTATGGAGGGGTCTAGTTTAGCTAAAAATCCTATCTCCTTAGACCCTAAAACTAATAGACATTTTTCATTTTTATCAGCCCAAGAAATTATTGATTCTGTTGGAACAAAATCAATCTCGAGTCCGTTTGTTAACTCCAATATAAAATTATAAATTATATCTTTTAATTCTGAAAAAGTGTTACCATCTTCTCTGCAAATTGTTAAGGCGAGTTTTCTGTCTTGATGTGGTAAATTATCTCTAGAATCAAAATCCTTAGGTAGCTCTCCTGGTATGTTTAAGAATATATTACCAACTTCAAAGACTGAAAGATTTGGATATTTGGACTGGTTTAGTTTTATGTTAGAAAAAAGATTGGTACTTAAAGTTTGTCTCAATAATGTATGTTGTTTTGAAAGGGGATTCAAAAGCTTTATATAAGGAGAAGGATCTATCCCTAATTTAGTTAATTGCTCTTCGTTAACAAATGAATAGTTATAAACTTCAGAAAAATTATAAGAACAACTTAAAATACTTATTACCCTTCTTTCTGTCTCCATAGAAATGCTTTTTTCTGGTGGTAAAATTTCTGTCTTTGGTAAAACTATATCTATATTATTATATCCAAATATTCTAATAATCTCCTCTATTAAATCCTCCTTAATATTAATATCCTTCAATCTCCAACTTGGTATGCCAATATTTAAATTATTGTCATCTTTTTCTTCTACTTCAAAATTTAATTTTTCTAATATTTTTTTAACTTCCTTTTTTTCTATTTTTTGACCAATTATTCTTTCGGCCCAATTCAAATTAAGGGCAATAAATCTCTCTTCCTGCTTATAATTTTCAACAACAACCGGTTGAAAATTAAAAACAGCTTTAGGACAAAGATCTTTAACTATTTCCACAAACCTTCTAAGAGCTAAGTCGCATAAACTAGGATCCAAGCCTTTTTCAAATCTCATAGCTGCATCAGTTCTAGCTGACAACCTTTGGGCAGTTTTTCTAACACTAACATCGTTAAAATTGGCAACCTCAAGTACTATAGAGCTGGTTGTGTTATTTATTTCACTATTCTTTCCACCCATAACACCAGCTATCGCAACAGCTTCTTTACTGTTGGCAATTATTAAGTCATTTTCGTTCAAAGACCTTTCTACATCATCTAGAGTTACTATTTTTTCATTCTTATTGGCAGTTCTAACTATTATTTCGTCTAAATAATCAGCGTCAAAGGCGTGCAAAGGTTGGCCGGTTTCAAGCATCGTATAGTTTGTAGCATCAACAATATTGTTTATAGATTTCATTCCTACAGACAAAAGTCTATCGCTTAACCATTTAGGAGATTTTTCAATTTTAATATTTTCTATCTTAAGCGCTATATATTTAAGGCAAAGTTTTTTATCTTTAACACTAACAGATATGTTGTCTTTTTTTATATCTTCTTTGATTTTTAAAACTTTTGGCTCATATTTTTTTAACTTCAAATCAAAAAGAACAGAAAGCTCTCTTGCAATTCCATAATGTCCCCATAAATCTGGTCTATTAGAAATAGATTTGTTATCTATCTCTAAAACAATATCATTAAGTCCAAGATAATCAGCAAAATTTTGTCCAATCTTTGCCTTTTTATCTAAGACCATAATACCATCATGATCTTCACCCAAACCAAGTTCGTCTTCAGCGCAAATCATTCCATTTGATTCTTCTCCTCTGATTTCTGCTTTTTTTATCTCTAAGCCATTAGGTAAAATAGCCCCCACTAAAGCTAGTGGGACCATTTGTCCGGACTCAACATTAGGAGCTCCGCAAACTATTTTTAATTGACCCCTTTCTCCAGCATCAACTAAGACAAGTTTCAACTTGTCAGCTTGAGGGTGTTTTGCTGTGCTTAAAACCTTGGAGACAATAACATTTTTAAAATTATCACCCTGTCTAATTATTTGCTCAACTTCAACTGTATGAGCTGTTAATTTGTCTTTAATTTCATCGATCTTAATACCAGATAAATTAACATATTCTTTTAAACAGTTTAAGGATATATTCATATATTTATTTAAAATTGTTTTAAAAATCTTAAGTCTCCACTATTAAACAGTCTGGTATCATCTATATTATACTTAAGCATGACTAAACGATCTAATCCAAATCCAAAAGCAAAGCCTGAGTATTTTTCTGGGTCTATACCACCGCTTCTTAAAACATCAGGATGAACCATGCCACACCCAAGTATTTCTAACCAGCCAGTATACTTACAAACCCTACATCCCTTTCCTTGACACAAGAAACAAGTGTACTCACCGTTGCTTCCTGGCTCTACAAAAGGATAGTATTTTGGTCTCATTCTCAATTTAGTGTTCGGTCCATAAAGCTTTTTACCAACCATCTCTAAAACACCCTTTAAATGAGCAAAACTTATATCCTCGCCTATCATTAATCCTTCTAGTTGATAAAAGGTATGTTCGTGTCTAGCGTCCGTGGCTTCATTCCTGTAGCACCTACCAGGCATAATAGCCTTAAGTGGCGCTCCATACTTCTTCATGGCCCTTATCTGAACTGGCGAAGTGTGTGTTCTCATAACTAAGTCAGCCTGTCCTTCATCATTTTTAATATCAACAAAGAAAGTATCTTGCATTTCTCTAGCTGGATGATGTGGAGCAAAGTTTAAAGCTGTAAAATTGTAATAATCACTTTCAAGTTCTGGACCGTCTAGAACCATAAAACCCATAGAATAGAAAAGGTCTTCTATTTCTTGCTTTACTTGAGTTACTGGGTGAATACTGCCCTTGGCTATTTTTTTAGCTGGAAGAGTGGGATCAACGAAATTAGCAGAAGAAGACCCCTTTTCAATTCTAGACCTAATATCAGACAAACTACTAGACAAGTCCTGCTTAACAACATTGGCAAATTGACCAAAATCCTTTTTTAAATCATCACTTAAATCTTTTATCCCTTTAAAGATTTCATTTAGTTCACCCTTTCTGCTAAAATACCTCTCCTCTAAATCCCTTAATCCTCCCAAGTCTTTAATTTCTGACATTTTTGAGACAATTTCTTCTTTTAATTTAATTAATTTTTCCTTCATATATAAAATTTACTTTTCTGACATAAAAATATATTCCAAAAAAGACAAA
>JBAYSI010000011.1:0-16059 GCA_041676225.1 Patescibacteria group bacterium
CAGTTAGCATTAACTTCAGATGGAGGAACTCCATCAAATTCAATACTCTCATTAGCTGAATTAATAAAGGTAATTTTTGACACTCCCTCTGTATAAGTATTAAAATTATAACCAAAAATTGTGAGGAAATTGCCAGCTGAAGAATTTGGACTAACTTTATTACAAGTTCCACTTAAACAATCTCCATCTCCCGTACAAGCCTTGTTTATATCTTCTTGACAAAAACCTCCAACAGGACTAAACCCAGTTATAACGGGATTACCGATACATTTACAGTCTTCACATGTTAAGGCATGATTAGGGTTGCAAACTTTGTCAGTGGCACATACTCCAGCGACTCCGTCACCCCCAGTACTGTCACATATCTCCCCTAATTCAGAAAAATTTTCTTCTCCATCCGGAGGTATACATAAACACTCTTCTCCGCAAACAAGTGCAGGATTTGAACAAGTTGGCGGAACTTGATTATTACAAACACCAGCCAAATCTACTTGTCCACACGGCTCACCTAAGCCATCATATTGACAAACACAAGAGTTATTACAAAAAAGACCTGGATTACACAAACTATTATCTGGCTCACAAATTCCCAAAGCTGAACTACACCAAGATCCTGGATCTCCCGGAATACAATTTGATCCTATACACGGGCCCCAAACACCATCAAGACATGTTGATATTCCCCCACGACCACAAGGCTTAGTATCACCATCCTGACAAACTGAGCTAGTTGTTCCAGTTGAACTCCCTAATTTATTTAAAACAAAAGCTGAAATTCCCCAGGCTGACAAAATTATAACCAACCCTATAACACCCATTTTCAAAATGTCTTTAGCTTTTTGAACATTTTCTTCATTACCTTCCGAGTTCATCCAAATAAATCCTCCATAAATAACAATAGAGACCGCAATGATCCCCAATATACTTAAAACTACATTAATAATCCCCGCTGCCATTGTTCTGGGATCTCTATCTGACAGATTAATATCATCAGAAATAAAATCAGTCCCTAAAACATCAGAAGCTGAAGCAGATAAAACAAAGGAAGAAAAAGAAAAGAAGAAGAAAAAAAGGAACAAAAACAAAGAAGCCTTCTTCAAAAAATTATTTTTAAAAACCATATTTATAAAAGATTATATTTATAACCTAATTTTAACACAAAAAGAAGATTAAGTAAATAATTAAACAGCTAAAGACCTGGCTATCTCTAGTTCTTCTGGGCTATTAACACCAACAGCCTCTTTAGCGTCAATTAAAGAAAAATTTATTTTAATATTTTGCTCAAAAGCTAGCTTTATTAAGTCTGTTAAATAATACTCTTTTTGATTATTATTGTTTCTTATTTTGTTAATATTTTCAAAAAGCCAATTTTTATTAAAACAAAAAATTGCTGGATTAACATTTTTTATTTCTTTCTCTTCTTCGCTAGCATCTTTAAATTCTACTATTCCCTCTATTTCTCCCTTTTCGTTCTTTACAATTCTTCCCCAGTGATAAAAATTCTTCCTCCAATCATTAAAATCCTTTAACTCAACAACCATCATAGAAACATCATTTTTGTGATTTTTTAAAAGATTTTTAATTGAATCTTTCTTAATAAAAGGGTGATCGCCATATAAAACAATAATATTATCAACCTCTTCTCCTATTAAATCTTTAGTGCATAAAACAGCATGGCCAGTGCCAAGGGCTTCTTCTTGTATTGCTATGTCAAAATCATAAAAAGAAAGATCTTTTTCAATAAAATTCCTTCCAAGAGGAGACGCAACTATTATGGGTCTTTTATCAACCCCAGAAGAAATTACAGATTTTATTAAATATTCAATCATTGGCTTGTCGTTTATCTTAACCAGTGCCTTTGGAATATTGGCGTTCATTCTTGTACCTTTGCCGGCTGCCAAAATAATAACTTTGTTCATATTTTATATTTTAAAATTATTTGATATCTCTAAAAATAATTGCTTAGCCTCTTTTTCTGTTGGCGCTTCACAATAAATTCTAACTATAGGTTCTGTATTAGATTTACGCAAATGTGCCCAGGATTTTTTATTGTTAAAAATAATTTTGAGACCATCAATTTTATTAATATTACAATCTTTATATTTTTTTTCCAATAGCTCAAGCTTCTTTTCAATGTCAACGCCCTTTTCTAAAGTTATCTTACTTTTTAAAAGAAAATATCCTGGTAAGTCTTTTTTTATATCTGAAACCTTTTTATTACTTTTTGCTAAATAGGTTAAAAATAGAGCGACTCCAATCAAAGCATCTCTTCCATAATGAAGTGGCGGATAAATAATCCCCCCATTTCCTTCTCCTCCGCAAACAGCTCCAACGGCTTTCATTTTATTTACAACATTTAATTCTCCAACAGAAGAATAAAAACATTTTGCATTATAATCTTTCGCCAAATCTTTTAAGGCAAAAGAAGATGAAAGATTAGATACAACACTTTTTTTATATTTATTTTTAAAAATATTAAAATTTTCTAAAATATATTTACTAACAGCAATTAGAGTATACTCTTCTCCAAAAAAACAACCATTCTCATCAACAAGGGCTAAGCGGTCAACATCTGGGTCAATGGCAATCCCTATGTCGGCTCCAACCTTTTTAACCGCCAAAGAGAGTTGTTTTAAATTTTTATCAACAGGCTCTGGATCGTGATTAAAAATTCCGTCAGCATTCTGATTTATAACGATAATATTTTTAACACCTAAACTTAGAAGTAATTCCGGAATAGCTATAGATCCAACTGAATTAATACCATCAACTACAACCTTAAAATTCTTTTTACTTATTGCATTTTTTTCTACTAATTTTTGTTTTAATATTTCTTTTACATGATAACCCAAACAACTATTATCATCAATTTTTACACCCAAACTATTTACATCAACAAAAGAAAAGTTTCCCTCTTTAGCTATCTTCATTATTTCTTCTCCTGATTTTTTATCCAAAAATTCACCCTTGCTATTTAAAAGCTTTAAAGCGTTCCAGTTCTCAGGGTTGTGAGAAGATGAAACAATAATACCACCGTCAGCACCATCTCTTATCAACCCCATTTCAATACTCGGGGTTGTAGCCATACCAAAATTAATCACATCTATGCCTATTGAATTTAAATTACAAATAGCTAAAGACAAAAACATCTCTCCACTAATTCTTGAATCCCTACCAATAACAACCTTAATTTTTTTCTTCTTGTTCTTCTTTTTTAAAAATTCACCGAAAGCCAAAACAAAATTACTGAAGTTTTTTGGATTTAAGTTTTCATCTCCGGGACCAACAGTTCCCCTTATTCCTGAGATTGAAGATATAAGTGCCATATTTTTATTTTTTTAAAACAAGATAGTAATTAAACTCATCTTCTAAAAAATCAATTAATTTAAACTTTGTTTTCTTAACAAGTTTTTTTAAACTTTTCTCAGAAAAGGCATGATAATATCTCAGACTTTTACCGCTTGATCCTTTCCAGAAGAATATTAAATCCCCAAAATCTAAGAAAAATCCCTTAAGGGCGTATTTTAAATATATACCAAAAAATGAAAATAAAAAGAACCTCTTCTTCCTTAGCTTCCAAACACTAAAGATAAAGTATGAGCCATTATTAATATTATTATATATACTTTCTAAAAACTTTAAACGAAGATTTTGCCCTGGAATATGATGAAAAACTGCCCAAGAAAATATGTATTTAAAGTTTTCAAGATCTGTACTGTCAACCTCTAAAATATTCTTTTCTAAAAAAATCTCCCCATATTTTTTTCTACCATAACTTATTAAATTTTTACTATTATCTATACCTAAATAATCAACACCTTCTGGGAGAACTTCAAAAAAACATCCATTTCCACAACCTAAATCTAAAACCCTGTCTCCCTTTTTAATATTAAGAGTTTCCGTTATTTTATAAACCATTTCTTTCATTGGTTTTTTTCTGGTTTCATTAAACTTTTCTGCTATATACTCATAGTTACTCTTAACTAAGTTTAATAAAAAGTTTTCAGTTTTTTTGTTCATTTCTTTATATTAAATATTCCTTCTCTCTAAATTTTTTGTCAACATTTTCATCACTAAAACCCCTTAAACACTGGTCACAATGACCACAGTCTTTAGCATCTTTTTCTCCAAAATATCTCAAAATATACTTTTGTCTGCAAGAAGAACAATATGCATAATTTTCCATTTCATTTAATTTGTTTTCTGCTCTTTTTAGCTTTTCCAACAAAGCGTCAAAATCTATCTTTAAATCACTAGTCTTTACCCTTTTTAATACTTTGATTTCTGTTCCTCTAAATGGTGGCTTATACTCCATCAAATCTTTTTCAACCATCTTTTTTATCATTCTAAGTATTGAGTCTTTTTTTACATTAATTAAGTTGGCTACATCTTCTAAATTAAAGCTCCACCCCTTCTCAATATCATCTCTAAATCTATCATAAATTTTATTCAACGCTTCAATTTGGACTTTAGATCTAGAGCTTAAAGAACTTAAAAGGTTTCCGAAGTCAGATTTGGCTTTTAAAAAAGCACCCCCACTCTTATCATTAAGCTTTGTTATGTATAATTCTTTTTCTAAAATTTTAATAGCTGTTCCTATGGCCATCTCTGGGACATTTTCTCCTAACTCTTTGGCTAAATCTGAGTATGTTAAAAGTATTGTTGGTGTTTCTATTTCTTCTTCTATTTTTAAAAGCGTTTTATATATTTTAATTATCAACTCTGGATCAGGGTTGTCACCCTTGATAAAAAATTCTCTTAAATATCTATCACTTGGGGAATATAATAACAAACAAAAACTTGGCAACCCATCTCTGCCAGCTCTTCCAGCTTCTTGATAGTATGCTTCTATTGTTCCTGGAATATCATGATGAATAACAAACCTTATATCACTCTTATTAATTCCCATGCCAAAAGCATTAGTAGCTACAACAACTTGAGCCTTGCCTTGCATAAAATTATTTTGAACCCACTCTCTACTATCGTTATCCATGCCTGCATGATAGGAAACAGCCTCAATACCATTTTCTAAAAGTCTTTCAACTATTTCATCTGCTTTTGACCTTGTTCCAACATAAACAATTCCTGTACCACTACCAGCACCAGCTATTGCATCTAATATATATTCTATTTTTTTGTTAGTCCCTGAATGTATAACTCCGAACTGAATATTTTCTCTAGAAAAACCAGTTATTATAAGCTCTGGGTCTTTTAAGCCTAGCTGTCTGATTATATCATCCCTAACCTCTGGTGTGGCTGTGGCCGTTAAAGCAACAACTCTAGGATTTTTTAAAATTTTAATTGCATTTTTTAATTTTAAATAACTCGGCCTAAAATCATGCCCCCAAGAACTAATACAGTGAGCCTCGTCAATAGCAAACAAAGAAACCTCTATTTCTGACAAAGACTCCAAAAAAGAAACATTATAAAATCTCTCTGGGGCAACATAAACTATTTTATAAAAACCATTTCTTATTTCTTGTAATCTATTATTAGTTTCTGACAATGAAATAGAAGAGTTTATAAACGTCGCCGGTATACCAAGCTTAGAAAGAGAATCTACCTGATCCTTCATTAAAGCTATTAAAGGAGAAACCACAACAGTTACCCCCTCAAAAACCAAAGCTGGTAATTGAAAAATCAAAGATTTGCCCCCACCAGTAGGCATTATTACAACAACGTCTTTTTTGTTTAAAATACTGTCTATAGCTCTTTCTTGTCCTAACCTAAAAGAGTCAAAACCATAATACTTCTTTAAAAAAAGACCAACTTCTTTTTTTTGACTTTCAATATCTTTCATTTATAATCCTTTTCTTAGTTTATAAGCTATTAAGGTATTCTTTAAAACACTTGCAACGGTAATTGGTCCTATGCCCCCAGGAACCGGTGTTATATATAAGCCAAAATCTTTAGCATCTTTAAATTTAAAATCACCAAAAACCTTTTTATCAACCTTCTTTATTCCTATGTCTATTAAAACCAAATTATCTTTCAAAAATTTTTTATCAATAAATTCGGGGGAACCAACAGCGCTAATAATAATTTCACAATCCGCTATCTCTCCTTTAATTTTTTTAATATTTTCATCCGATAAGCGTTCAATATTTTTCATGCAAAAACTTTTTAAAAAAATACCCTCCCCTTTTAAAAAGTTTTCAACCTCACTTTTAAATATCTCTGAATTATAAAACAAATAGGCTTTTTTATTTTTAAAATCTTTTTTTGTTTTATCTAAATTTTCCTTAATCGCTAGCACTACTGGAGATAAAATATCTTTTGGCCTGTTTTTACAAAAACCATCAACATCTTTCGTTGGCTCTATTTTTTTTAAAATATTCTCCGTGTTAAACTTTTTAGGCAATGGAAGCTGTATTAAAATACCATCAACTTCATCATCTTTGTTTAAAAAATCTACAAGACTGATAAAACTTTCTTCACTGTCATCCTCAGAAACTCTGTACAAACTGGTATCGATACCAACGCTTTTCGCAGATTTTTCTTTTAAAGAAACGTATAACTCTGAATCGCTTCTGTCTCCAGCTAAAACAATAGCCAGGCTTGGTCGCCTGCTATTGTTTTTTACTAATTCGTATATTTCTTTAGCTATTTTATCTTCTATTTTTTTAGCTATTTTTTTACCATCTAATACTTCCATTTTAATTTTTATTATATATTGGGAATTTTAAACACAATTCTTTTATATTTTCTTTTATTCTATCTAGCTCCTCTTTGTTGTCTTTGTTTTTTAAGGCCTCATCAATTATGCTCACTAAAAGTTCACTTTCGCCCTCTTTAAAACCTCTTGTTGTTATCGCTGGTGTTCCTATTCTAATACCAGAAGGCTTCATTGGTGGGGCAGGATCGTTAGGTATTGTAGATCTAGAGACAGAAATACCAACACTTTCCAATGCTTTTTCAGCCTCTAACCCAGAAACATTTTTATTTCTCAAGTCTAAAACCATTAAATGATTATCTGTCCCGCCAGAAACAACATTGTAATCCAATTCTAAAAACTTTTCAACCATCTTTTTAGCGTTTAAAATCACTTGTTTTGAGTATTCTTTAAATTCTGGAGAAAGAGCCTCTTTAAAAGCTACTGCTTTAGCAGCTGTAACATGATTATGAGGACCGCCTTGCATTCCTGGGAATACAGCTCTGTCAACTTGTTTGGCAAACTTTTCTTTACACAAGAGAAAGGCACCCCTTGGACCACGCAATGTTTTATGAGTTGTACTTGAAACAACATCAAAATATGGAACCGGACTATTTAAGCAAGACGCAGCAATTAATCCAGCTATGTGGGCTATATCAGCAAAAGTATAGGCACCAACCTCATCTGCTATTTCTTTAAACCTTTTCCAGTCTAGATCTCTAGAATAGGCACTAAAACCAGCAACAATCATCTTTGGTCTTTCTCTTAAAGCCACCTCTCTAACCTTCTCCATATCTATATAGCCATTATCTTCAACCTCATATTGGACAAAGTTATATAGACGACCAGAAAAATTAACACTATGACCGTGAGACAAGTGTCCTCCATGATCTAGCTTCAAACCCAAAACCTTATCCCCCGGCTCTAAAAAAGCCATATAAACAGCGGCGTTTGCTGGGGAACCAGAAAGAACTTGAACATTTGCATGTTCGGCACCAAAAAGACTTTTAAGTCTATTAATAGCCAGAGACTCAACCTCGTCAACAACTAAATTGCCCCCATAATATCTTTTTCCTGGATAACCCTCGCTGTATTTATTATTTAAAGAAGACGCCATGGCTTCTAAAACAGCCTTTGATGCATAATTTTCTGATGCTATCAACTCTATTTCCTCCTCCTGCCTTTGAGTTTCTTTTTTTATTAAAGAAAAAATCTCAATATCTTCTTTTTCTAATTCTTTAAAATTATCTAGAATGTTCATTTTTTTATAATTAATTTATATATTTTTTTTGTAAGTAAACCACCAAGATGCTAAAAAGGTAGAAAGAGGAACCGACAAAACAATTCCTATACTGCCACTTAAAGCCCTTATTATTTCCGTGCTTATCGCCTCGTTGCTTATTATCTGCTCAAAACTACTAAACGGATTGTCCGGACTAACAAAAAGAATTAAGAGAGGCAATGATGCTCCAGCATAAGCTAAAAATAAAGTGTTTGTCATTGAGCTTATATGAGAGACGCCCACTTTGTTAGCTTTTTTAAAAACCTCCTTCCATCTTTGATGTGGATTTGCCTCTACTATTTGCTCAACTGTGACAATCTGAGATATTATTATATCATCTATAACTCCAAGAGCACCAATAATTATACCCGCTAAAAGAAGACCCTTAAAATTAACAAATCCATCTCCAATGCTAAGAAGTATAAAAACATCTTCATTAAAAGCCCCCGTTAGACCTCCCCAAAAAACAAAAAGAGAAGAGATACCAACAACCAAAAGAAGGCTAACGAGAGTTGAAACAAAGGCAATATTAGATCTAATATTAAACCCTTCAGTTATATATATAATAAAGAATATAATAAATATACAGGCTAACATAGTTGCTATTATGGGGTTAGCTCCGTTTAATATTTGAGGCACTATATAAAAAATTATTGCCAAAAAAGTAAAAAATAAAGAAACAATAGCCCTTAAGCCTTTCCATCTACCAACAACAAACAAAACTAAAAGAAAAAAAAGAAACATAAAAAGAAGGTTGCTACTTCTAGAGTAATCTAAAACATAGTACTTATAATCATTCTCAATATTATCAAAACTAGCCACCATTAAAAGCTTGTCCCCCTTAGAATATTGTTTGTTGGCAATAATCTCCAAATCTCCTATTCCATAAAAGAACACATCCTTGTTCTTGTAGTCACCCTCCAGTCCTAAAAGTTTTAAATTTTGCTGAACCAAAGAGCTGCCATCATCAAGAACTTTTTCTTTCTCCTCTAAAATTTCAACCACCCTAGCCTTAAAAACAACATCCTCATTTACTTCAGCTACTGTTTCAGCTGAACAAAAAAGAAAAGAAGCCATAAAGACAAAAAGGGATGCAAATATATATTTTATGGATTTATTTTTTTTCATATTGCGAAAAGTCTTTTATTTTGGTAAAGTTATACAACAAAGTCATTTTAGCAAATTTTTTAAATTTATAAAAACTGAACAATATGGATGAAAGAAACTTTAAAAGAAAAAAAATAAATTCTAATTATTATAGACCGAAAAAGATAAACTTAAATAGAAAAAAGAAAAGTACTTTTTGGCCAAAAATAATAAAGTTTTTAATCTTTGCGGCTTTAATTGTTATAACAATAGCCCTCTTTATTGTTGCCAGAATATCAAAAGACATACCAAGTCCTAATCAATTAATTGAAAGAGAAATAGCTCAAAGCACTACTATCTATGACAGAACTGGTGAAGTTGCTCTTTATGAATTTCATGGTGACGAAAAAAGAACCCTTATTAATTTAAATGAGATACCAGACCACGCCAAACAGGCAACTATCTCAATAGAAGACAAAAACTTCTATAAACATAAAGGAGTAAGTTTTTTTGCAATAGCAAGAACGCTTGTTACTAACGTTCTTTACGGTAGAAAAGCTGGTGGCTCAACATTAACTCAACAATTTGTTAAAAACGCTCTACTAACATCGGAAAAAAAGTACTCTAGAAAAATAAAAGAGATAATAATAGCCCAAAAAATAGAAAAAAAGTTTAGCAAAGACGAAATACTTCAAATGTATTTAAACGAAATTCCTTATGGGTCAAATGCCTATGGAATTGAAGCTGCTAGTCAAAAGTATTTTGGCAAATCATCAAAAAATCTTGTTTTAGCTGAAAGTGCTTTACTAGCGGCCCTTCCTCAGGCTCCAAGCAGATACTCTCCATATGGAGCTAACAAAGATTTATTAATAGGTAGGCAACAATACATATTAAGCTTAATGGAGGAGCAGGGATATATAAGTAAAGAAGAAAAAGAAGAGGCTCTTTCCTATCAATTAATTTTTAAGGGACCAGAAACAAATATAACAGCTCCTCATTTCGTAATGTATGTTAGAGAAGTTCTATCTGAAAGATATGGAGAAAAAACTCTAGAACAAGGCGGTTTAAAAATATATACAACCATTGACCTTGAAAAGCAAAAAATAGCGGAAGAAGCTATAAAAAACAGAGCAGAAGAAAATGCTAGTAAATATAATGCTAGTAATGCATCTTTGGTGGCCATAGACCCTAAAAACGGACAAGTCTTAGTAATGGTGGGGTCTAAGGATTATTTTAACCAAGAAATTGATGGACAGGTTAATGTGGCCCTAAGATTAAGACAACCTGGCTCATCTTTAAAACCTTTGGTATATGCTTCTCTTTTTTTAAAAGGCTTTAATCCCAATTCAATCCTGTACGATGTGGTAACTAATTTCTCATCTTCTGGCAAAGATTATGAGCCTAAGAATTATAATAATCAAGAAAGTGGACCAATTTCAATCAGGAAAGCTTTAGCTGGATCATTAAATGTCCCAGCAGTAAAGGCCCTTTATTTGGCTGGTATAAACAATGTTATAGACTTAGCAAAAGAAGTTGGGTATACAAGCCTAACAGATCCAGATAGGTATGGGTTGTCTTTAGTTTTAGGCGGAGCTGATGTTTCCCTTTTAGAGCATGTTAACGCTTACAGTGTTTTTGCTAGAGAAGGTGAGGTCAGTCCTGTAAGTTTTATTCTAAAAATAGAAGATAAAGATGGTAATATCCTAGAAAGCTTTCAAGAAAGAAAGAAAAAGGCTCTAGATTCTAATGTAGCTAAAATGATAAACAGTATATTATCAGATAACGCAGCTCGTTCTTATGTTTTTGGAGAAAGAAATAGTCTGTCATTGGGAGATAGACCAGTGGCAGCAAAAACCGGAACAACAAACAACTTTAGAGATGCCTGGACTGTTGGCTACACTCCATCTTTAGTTGCTGGAGTTTGGGTGGGAAATAATAATAACAGTGAAATGAGTAGAGGTGCAGATGGTAGTGTTGTCGCGGCGCCAATATGGAACGAATTTATGAAAAAATCTCTTAGCGACACCCCCATTGAAGGGTTTTCAGAGCCAGAAATAAATAAAACTGGGAAAGCTATAATAGATGGAGAGGCTATAGGTAGATTAATAAAGATAAACAAAGAAACTGGAGAGATAGCTACAGAAAGCACACCAGAAGACCTTATAGAAGAAATATTTTTCGCAGAACATCACTCTGTTCTCTTTTATGTTGACAAAGATGATCCACTTGGTCCATTGCCAGAAAACCAAGAAAAAGAGCCCCAGTTTAAACTTTGGGAGGAAAGAATTTTAGAATGGGCAAAGAAGCAAGACGAAAACTACAACCCTGAAATATTGAATCAATCTGAAGACATGTACAACCCAGAAAACGTTCCTGTTTTCTCAATTAAAAACATTGAGAATGGACAAGATATAAAAAGTAAAGAATTGCTTGTTGAGTTAGAGGCAACTGCGCCAAGAGGCATCTATAGAGTTGATTATTATATAAACAACAATCTTCTAGAAAGAAAAACTTCCTACCCTTTTGATTTGCAAAAAGATATTTCTTTTTTAAGAAATAACTACTACACCTTAAAGATCGTAGTTTGTGATAACGTTTTAAATTGCGCCGAAAAAACAATCGACTTTAATTTAATTCTAGAGCAAGCAGGGGAAAGGTTGCCAGCAAATCTTAACATTATATATCCTGGAAGCGGTATAGCTCTAAACCCAATAGACTTACCAATGACAATAAAGATGGTCAATACCAATCCAGACCAAATAATAAAAATAGATTTAATGATAAAGAATGAAAAAACTGGTGATATAGAAAAAATAAAAACGCTCGAAAGCGTTTTAGAGAAAACTATTGAAACTAGTTGGGACTCACTACCAAATAAAGGCACATATAAACTCTATGCCGAGTTCTATGATTGGAATGGCTCAGTAAAAAAGAGTAACGAAATTACAATTAATATAAATTAAAACCCCTTACTCTTAGCTGCCTCTATTATTTTGTCTGCAAAGCTGTTTATCATTTTTTCGTCCATAGCTCGACCTTTTTTAAAGTCTTCTTCTGTATCAAAATTGCTTTTCGCCTCCCTGTAAGACTCTTTCTTTGAATAAAGAATTATGTCTGCTAAATATTTTCCGCCATTTCTAGTTTTTTCATTTATCTTATTTTTTTTATTCTCTTCTGTGTCCATTGTTAAGTCAAAGGCCACTCTAATAGAAAAAGGCTCGCCATTTTTTTCTGTTTTTTTAAATTTAAAAAAACCATCAACCCCGCAATAATCTAAATGGGAACCAACGGCACTGTAATACTCTAAATCT
The DNA here is from genome assembly GCA_041676225.1 of Patescibacteria group bacterium. GTDB lineage: Bacteria > Patescibacteriota > Patescibacteriia > Patescibacteriales > UBA12465. The sequence continues at coordinate 12,332 of JBAYSI010000011.1, forward strand.
GAATAGTCCTCAAGATTCATTTTCGATGCTATGGTGGCGTGTAAATCGCCAGCGAACTCTGTTGGTGGGTCACTTGGGTCTTCGTTAACCTGGCTTCCCTCTACAATTTTAAATTGATCCTCAATACTAATCTCTTTTAAATATTTATGTCTATTTTTAACAACTCTTTCATTAAAAACTCTTTCAACTCCTGATTCTACATGAGATTTTAACTCTTCATACAGTGCCTTTCTCTGTTTTTTTACTTCAACAAGATTATTAGCAGAAACAATGCCTCTAGAGCCACTTTTAGAAAATTCTTCAGCAATAAAAACATCGTAAAGTGCTTCTTTGGTTTTTTTGTTATAGGTTCCATTTTTAATATTACCCAAATAATTCAACTCTAGCTCAACGCCAGACTTTCCTTCAATGTTTAATTCTGGGCCTGAGTAACCATAAAACTCTCTCATATTTTTTTGTTTTAATAACTAAACTGTGTGTCCCCACCACGAATCGAACGTGGATCTAGAACTTAGGAGGTTCTTGTTTTATCCATTAAACTATGGGGACAAAAAATTATAAAAAGATATTAACACATTTTTAAAAAAAATCAAAAATTTTTTTTGACAAAAATCAAATATTTAAGTAAAATTAATAAATAATAATTTAAACTTAATAATAATTTTAAATCTATGTTTAAAAAAGATGAAAAATTTGAAAACTTTAACGAAGCAGAAACAATAATAGGTGAGTCTGTTTTAGTTAAAGGAAACTTCGAAAGCAATGGCAATATAATAATAAATGGCTCTCTTGAGGGAGATATAAAAACAAAGGGAGCTGTTTTAGTTGGAGAAAAGTCAAAAATAAATGCAAATATAGCAGCTGAGGAAATGATAGTGAAGGGAAAAATCAACGGGAACCTTACAATAGGAGGCTATTTAGCTATTGGTGGTTCAGCTATAATAACTGGAGACATTGAATGTTCTCAAATCTCAATAGACAAGGGTGCTGAAATAAAAGGAGAGCTTTTGGTAAATAAGCAAAATAAAAGCAAAAAGGAGTCTTTTATAGAAAAAGAAGAAATTAAAGAAGAGCTAGTTTAAAAGATCTATGAATGTTTTTATTTATGACACCGTTACAGACAAAAACCGAAAAACTGTTAGAAAATTTGAGGAACAAATAAATAAATTAAGCCTACAAGGAAAAATAATTTATTTAAAAGATATAAAGAACCCCAAAGAAATCATAGAAAAGGAGGTTAATAATGGTGCAAAAACAATAATAATACTGGGTAACGACGAAACTGTCAACACTCTTGTTAATATTTTAGCTAATATTAGCCAAAATATACCTATTTTTGTTGTGCCAATCGGAAATAAAAACAACATAGCCAACGCCCTTGGCGTAAAAAATGAAAAAGAAGCTCCATTTATTCTCTCGGCCAGAAGACTTGAAAGATTAAATGTTGGAAAAATAAATAATGAATATTTTATAAGCAACTGCCACTTAAGAGGAAGTGACATAAACATAAGTATTAATAACGAGTTCTCTGTTAAAACACAAAAAAACAGCGAGCATTACATATTCAATCTTTTGGATATAAATTGTTCTACGCAGAACAATTTAGTCTCGCCTCAAGATAAAATATTAAACTTAGTTATAAATACAAACTCAAAAGACAAAACAATAGTGCCAATCGAGGGCTTTTTAGAAATAGACCAACAAGAGGTTGATCTTATAGTGGACAATTCAAAAATAATAAAGTCTCCTGTAAAAATATCTTCTAGCGAAAAATTTTTGCACTTCATAGTTGGAAAAGATAGAAGTTTTTAATAAATTGTTCTACGTAGAACAATTTACTTATTAATCGAAAAAAGAAAATAAAAAAAATGTTCTACGTAGAACATTTTTTTTATTAAGATAATGTTTTTATGATTAATTTAAAACCTTAACTTCTTCTATTTTGTTTTTATCAACACTATTAAATACAATTTTTTGTTGAAGCGCTGTAAGTAGGGTTGTCAAGAACCAATAAAATGTTAAACCTGCTGGGAAGCTAGCGCCAATAACAACTGTGACCAAAGGCATAACATAAAGCATTTGTTTGTTCATTATGGTTGTCATGCTTTCATCTTTTGATCCAGGTGTTTTTATCTCTGGTTTTTTAGTGCTCATCATTTTAGCTTGCCAGAATTGAGCTAAACCAGCTAGAATTGCTAAAAAAATACTCTTTTCTGATAAATCAAAAACACCTAAAGTAACGGAATTAATAATTCCAGCCTCCGGCAAAGAAACAAAAGAATATAGCAACTCTAAGTGATCTTGCGCGAAGCCGTCTTTAAAGACCCTAAAAATAGCTATAAAGAAAGGAAGTTGAAGTAAAAGTGGTAAACAAGAGGAAAAGGGATTAACCTTGTTTTCTTTATAAAGAGCCATTAACTGCACACTTGTTGCTTGTTGATTGCCTTTGTTGTTCTTTTTTATTTCTTCTATTTTTGGTTGTAGGTCTTGCAGGGCTTTTTGAGATTTTATAGATTTCCGAGACAACGGAAACAGTATTAACTTAATTATTATGGTTAAAAATAAAATAGCCAAACCTAAATCTCCAAAGAGATTATAAAGAGAAACTAAAAGATTTAAAATAGGTTGATAAAAAAATGACTCAAAAACACCATTCATATATTTATTTTAATTATAATTTTATTTTACTGGATCGTGACCACCCTTGTTAAAAGGGTTGCACCTCAAAATTCTGTAACAGGTTTTAAGACCACCCTTGATAATACCATATTTATTTATAGCATCTATCCCATACTGAGAACAAGTTGGCGTAAAACGACAAAAACCATGAGGGTAAAGATTTTTAAGTGGTCCATGGTCGAAAGATAGTGTTTTTTGATAAATTTTTATAAAAAAAACAACTATTCTTCTTGGTAATAAGTGCAAAAACCTTAAAAAGTTATACATATAGTTTTAAAACCTTAAAAGAGTCTTTTATAGACTCTTTCACCTCTAAAAAATCTTTATCAAGAATCTCTTTGTTTGTTATTATTAAAAAATCAAAACCTTGTAGCATAAGCTTGTTTTCAGTTTCAACAACAGCCCTTATTTGTCTTTTAATTTTATTTCTTATAACCGCTTTTTTGCTAACTTTAGCGGAAATTATAACACAAAACCTATTATACTCTAATTGATTTTTTAAAAACCTAAAACCTAAAGTATTGCTATAAGATCTTTTTCCATTTTTAAAAACATTTTCTATTTCTTTTGTTTTCGTCAACCTGTTTTTTTTTCTAAACATTTTGTTTAGTTTTTGAGCTTTATTTGGTTAATCTTTTTCTTCCTTTGTCTTTTCTTCTTTTAATAATATCTTGACCATCCTTTGTTCTCATTCTCTTTAAGAAACCATGTTTTCTTTTTGCTCTTTTTGTGTTTGGTTGAAACGTCCTTTTTGGCATATAATTATAATTATGTAAACTTTATTAAATCAACAACAAAACAAAACGAAAAATTTCGCTTTGTTTTATTATATTAAAAGATAAAATTTTTGTCAATAATAAAAACTTTACTAGAACAAAAAAATAATATAATATAAAAAATATGATAATATCAATAAGCGGTTTTCATGGCTCTGGAAAGAGCACGATAGCAAAAAAATTAGCAGAGTAGCTCTCTTGGCGGCATTATTATATGGGCGAACGAAGAAGAGAGGCTGCTAAAAAAAGAGGCTTATCATTGGCGGAATATAA
>JBAYSI010000012.1:0-16037 GCA_041676225.1 Patescibacteria group bacterium
CCATCAAAATCAGGCTTTGACAATCTTCTAACTTTTTCAGCGATTGAAGATCCAAAATTATCTCTAATTTCTAAAAAAGCGACTTCTTTTATCTCGCTAGAAAACTTAGAAGAAAAAGTTTTAAGACTTAGTATGTTGTAATTATTTACAAAAAAATTGTTTTTTTCTATATAACTAGCAAATAATTTTTCTGACTGATCTTCTAGCGAATCATGCAATAGGGCTGTAATAAACAAATCCCTATCTTTTATCTTAAACTCTTCAACAATAATCTTGGCAACTTCAACTGGATGCTCTATGTATGGGCTTCCATCTATTTGAGTTTGCCCTTCGTGAATCTCTTTTGATAAATATAAAGCTTTTTTTATAAAAAATGCATCTTGTTCAGAAAAATTTTCATCAATCAAAACAACTGTCTCTTTAATTTTCTCATTATCTTTTTTTATTAATTCTATTTCTGTTTCCAATATTTCTTTTTCAGAATTAATAACCTCTCTGTTTTGATCAAAAAAACTTTCCTTCATATTTTTATAGATTAAAAATCAGCATTTTTAGGTGTTCTCGGGAAAGGTATTACGTCTCTAATATTAGCCATACCAGAAAAATACATTATAGCCCTTTCAAAACCTAATCCGAAACCAGCATGTTTAATTGAGCCATATTTTCTTAAATCTAGGTACCACCAATAATCCTCAACGTCCAAGCCCATTTCTTTTATTCTTGCCTCTAATACTTCATACCGCTCTTCTCTTTGACTACCCCCTATTATTTCCCCTATACCAGGAACTAATAGGTCCATAGCTGCTACAGTTTTACCATCTTCATTCTGTCTCATGTAAAAAGCTTTTATATCCCTCGGATAATCGGTCAAAAATACCGGCCCTTTAACAATTTCTTCTGATAAATATCTTTCATGTTCAGTTTGCAAATCAATTCCCCATTTAACCGGATATTCAAAATTTTTACCAGAATTTTCTAGCACACTAACTGCTTCTGTGTATGTCATTCTTTTAAATTCTGCATTCTTCACCTTATTTAAACGTTCTAATAAATTGTTATCAATAAATTTATCAAAGAATTCCATTTCTTCTGGAATTTCTTTTAATATATACTCTATCAAATATTTAATCATTCTCTCGGCTAAATCCATATCACTGCTTAGGTCGGCAAAAGCCATTTCTGGCTCCACCATCCAAAATTCACTAGCATGACGAGTTGTGTATGAGTTCTCCGCTCTAAATGTTGGTCCAAAGGTATAAACCCTGTTAAGACCCATAATCATGGCCTCGGCTTCTAGTTGACCACTAACAGTTAATCCCGTTTTTTTAGCAAAAAAATCTTTAGCATAATCAACTGACCCTTTATCGTTCTTTGGTATTGGCTTCTCAAGGTCAAAAGTTGTGACATTAAACATTTCTCCAGCACCCTCACAATCACTCCCAGAAATTATCGGAGTGTGAACATATGAAAAGCCCTCTTCTTGAAAAAACTTATGAATAGCATAGCTTAAAACAGATCTAAGTCTAAATACGGCTGAGAATGTATTACTTCTGCCACGTAAATGAGCTATTTCTCTTAAAAATTCAAAACTATGTCTTTTTTTCTGTAATGGATAATCAGTTGGAGCTAAATTTATTATCTTTATAGATTTAGCTTTTAATTCAAATGGCTGACCTGCTGCAGGTGACTCTACTAACTCCCCAGAAACTTCCAATGAAGATCCAACACTAATCTTTAAAACTTCTTCAAAGTTTTCTAAGGTGCTATCAAAAACAACTTGAATGCCCTTAAAAAAAGACCCGTCATTTAATTCAATAAAACCAAACTCCTTAGAGTCTCTAGATGTTCTAACCCATCCACCAACCTTAACTTCTGTTTTGAGATATTTTTTAATATCTTTATGCAAATCTTTGACTAAAGTATATGACATATTTTTTAAAAAAATTAATAAAACTATACTAGTATATTATATAAAAAAGACGAAAAAGTAAACACTGACTATAAACTATTTTCTAGGAAGAGACACCGTAAGGCCTAATATGAAGAAGAGGAACAAAAGACCAAAGGGCAAGCTCCAAAGCCAATGATCAAATATCATAAAAATAAACAAGCCAGAAAATAACCCTATAGTTATATAATAATTTCCAAAAAAGATAGATTTCCTTAAAAAATAAAAAATGAACCAGATAAGGAATATAAAACCCCAAATCCCAATCTCAGCTAGAGATAATAGAAAAAAATTATGCACTGGTTGAGCCTCATACGGCTCAAGATTTTGATTACGATCTAAAATGCTTTGATGATAAGACCCAAAACCAACACCAAACCAAAAATTATCTTTTATTGTCTGACCCGAATGATCAATTTGCTCAACCCTTTCATTTATTGATTTTGATTCTAATCTTGAGTCGATATCTAGCCTAGATAGAAAAATAGGTTTAAAGACAAAAAACATAGAAAAAAATAATAATAAAGAAATTACAGATAAAAAACAAAACTTTCTTAAAGCCTCTTTATTATTCCCGGCTACAACACCAAAGAGGATAATTACAAAGGAAACGGCCAGAGCTAGAAATGAACTACGAGAAACAGAACAAAAAAGTCCCAAGAGATTAACTAAGTAAACAAAATAGAAAAGTATTTTTAATTTAATATTAAAATCATATTTTAAAAATATATAAATTAAAAAAACTAAAGAGAAAAATATTAAAGCTCCTAGTATATTGGGATGATCCAGGGCTCCATAAGCCCTTAAAAACCTTCCCTCACTCAATTCAACAACGGAAACCCCCAAGACTGAAGAGTCGTGCATCGCTTTGCCTATATATTTGCTAGAAAAATCAGACTGAGAAAAAAACTGCCAAACACCTAAAGAAGAATGAATAAAAACACTAAAAATAAAGATAATTAAAATCTTTTTAAAATCATACTTAAAGTTAATTAAGAGGAAGAATAAAGAACAGGACAATAAAAACAAAAAGTATTTAAAAAAAGAAACAGAAATATTAGGAGAAATTAAAACTGATATAAATATAAAAAAATCCAAGCCTGCAATAATAAATAAATATTTTGGTATTTTATATTCTTTGTTTTTTTTATAAAAATAAACAAAGAAAAATAATAATAAAAAAAACAGAATAAGATAATTAAAATAAATAGCTATTTCATTATATACTTGATCTGACGGAATTAATATATACTTTATTTGAAAAGGTAAAATAAATACAAAAAAATAAAGTAAAAATTTAATAACTTTTTCTAATTTAAAAATCATAAACATTCTTTAAATTATCCTTAAATTTTTCTATAAAAAGTGGCCTCTTATCTTCTAAAAATAGCTTTATAATATCATCACCCAAGATAACGCCACCCAAATCACAGTTTTGACATTTTAATTTTTCAGGCATTATTCTCATCTGAATCTTTCTGGCTAATTTCTCTAATAAACCTATATTTTTATCACTTAAATTAACCTTATTAAGAACAACATCTTCTACCTTATAAGAATTAGGCAAATAATTTTCAAGCCAAGCATTTTGCTCCTTAAGACTCTTAAAGATATTGTCTCTATCAAATAAAAACTCCAAACCAATAATCCAATAAATGAAGTATAAGTCATCTTCACTGTATAGATATTTCTTTAAAGCAAGATTATCTTCACTTATATAAAAACTTAAACATATCTTATCTTTTTTAGTCTTCTTGTTGGGTCTCAAATTAAGAATTTTAGCTATTCCAGTGCAAAAAAATCTAGCCAACCAAATCCTATTGCTACTTGTTATAATAAAAAAATCGATATCACTATCATTTTTCAAATTATGACTTGATATAATATTGGAAACTGCAACACCCTTAATAAAGGGTATTATTGAGATTAAACTGGAAAACCTTTTAGCTATTTTTATTTTTCTTTTAAAATAATTATACCGCTTAAACCTCTCAGAGATTATATGTTCTTTGCCCGGCAAGAAGTAGAAGCCGTCTTGAAAACAAATCCTATCACCAAGTGATTCTAACGATTTTTGTAAATCAAAAAAATCACACTTAAAATTTAAATAATTATATATCTCAAATTCGCTAAGAGGTTGAGAAAAGACATCAAAAAATACTAATGTTTTTAAGATTTCTCTTTCTATCTTGGTCATAAAAATTATTCAGCGTTAGGTCTCTCTATTTCTAAAACTTCAACCTCCCCCTCGCCTTCAGTTATTTTAGCAACATCCTTGTCTATCTTCTTAAACTCTTTATATGCTTGATTATAATGATTAACTGATGTAGACATACTATTACCTAATTTTTTCATAAACTCATCATAAGACATAAGATGCCTGCCTAAATTTTCTACATTTTTTCTAATATTTTTAGCCCCCTCCTCTATCTGCAGGGCTCTTAACCCTTGCAGGATTGTTTGTAAATAAGCTGCAAAGGTTGTCGGAGAAACTATAATAACCTTTCTCTCTTTGTATGCATAATCAATTAAACTCCTAGTATTTGTCTTAACCGCTCCAACTTCATTAATTAATAAATCATAATAAATAGCTTCTGCTGGTATAAACATCAAAGCGAAGTTCATTGTGCCCTCTTTTGTTTTTATATATTTAGAAGTCTCATCTATTCTTTTCTTTAAATCATTTCTAAATTCCTTTTCCAAGACTAGCTTTCTATCAACATCGTTTTCAACTAAAATCCTATTATAATTATCTAGAGAAAACTTAGCATCAACTGGTATAAAGCCATCTTTAGTCATAATGATAGCATCAACGGTGTCCCCATCTTTAAATTGATACTGCAATTTAAAAGCGTTAGGTGGCAGAATGTTTTCCAAAACCAACTTTAAACCAGCCTCGCCTAAATTACCTCTCTTTTTTTGATTGGTTAATACTTTCTCTAAATTACTTAACTGCTCAGAGAAACCTATAACCTGCTTATTAGTTTCGTCTAGCTTTGTTAATTTTTCAGTTATCTCGGCTATCATTTTAGCCGATTGACCGCTAATTCCCTGTATTATTTGGCTAGACTTGCTTAAGCTCTCTTGGCTAACCTTGTTTGTTTCACTAAGCTTTTTATCTAACTCTATTCTTAATGATTCATTTTGTCTGCCAAGCTCACTCATTTTTTCAACTAAAACCGTCAACTTGTCATTATTAGAACCTGAATTATTTTTAATAATTAGATAGACTAAAAAAGCTATAACCACTATCAACAAAAAGACAATTATCGGAGTCTCCATATTATTTAATTATGTTAATTATATTAGTTATATTTTAACAAAAATTATCAAATAAAACAAAAAAAACAAGCCAAGATTATTATTGGCTTGTTTTTTTATACTAACTAACTCTTTATATAAAAGTTACTCCTGAAACCTTATCATTATCATTCTTAAATCTCATAATTTTAACCCCTTGTGTGTCTCTACCTAATTCAGGCACAGACTTAAATGGTAAACGTATAACTTGGCCTTTTTCTGAGATTATAATTAAGTCTTTACTTTCCATGCTATCTCTATTTAGCAAGAAAGCATTTCTAATTTTGCCTGTCTTGTCAGTTACCTTTGCAGTTCTAATACCACTTCCTCCACGACCTTGTATTTTGTATAATTTCAAATCAGTTCTCTTGCCATAACCCTTGTCCATTATGGTTAATATCTGATAATTTCTCTTAACATCCTTCTCTGTTTTAATTATTCCCATTCCAACGACTATATCATCTCCTTTCAACCTTATACCTCTAACACCACTAGCACCTCTGCCCATATCTCTAACCTCTTTCTCCTCAAAACGTATTGCTTGTCCATTAGACGTTATTAGACTAATATGATCAGACCCTGAAGTTGGCTTGCACCAAATTAACTTATCATCATTTTTAATCTTAATAGCTATTAATCCATTTCTGCGAACATTTGAGAAAGAATCTATTTTAACTTTCTTAACTAGACCTTTTTCTGTGGCAAAGAATAGATAGTTATATTCAGCAATCTTATCTAAGGGAAGAACTGATGTTATTTTCTCGCCATTCATCAATTGCAAGAAGTTAACTATCGGAGTTCCTTTGGCTGTTCTAGAAGCTTGAGGTATTTCATGAGCTTTTAATTGGAATACTCTTCCCTTAGTAGTGAAGAATAATATATCATTATGAGTTTTTGTTATAAACATAAACTCAACTGAGTCCTCTTCTTTAGTTGTTAAACCTATAACACCCTTACCACCCCTAGCTTGAACCTTAAATGTATCAGGCTCAATTCTCTTAATATAGCCATCCCTAGTCATCATAAGCATAGTATCTTCATTTGGTACAAGATCCTCAATATTAAAATTCTTGACACCATGAGGAATTACTTGAGTTCTTCTATCGTCACCAAACTTCTCTGCTAGTTCACTTATCTCCTCCTTAATAATAGATCTCATTTTCTTAACTGAACTTAATATACCTTCCAATTCTTTAATTAATTTTTGTTTTTCTTTTAGTTCATTTTCTATCCTTAACTTCTCTAGGTTTGCTAAATTTTGTAATTTCATTTCCAAAATAGCAACGGCTTGTCTTTCTGATAGCTTAAACATTTTAATCAAATTCGCCTTAGCTTCTTCTCTGTCTTTAGAAGCTTTAATTGTTTTGATAACAGCGTCAATATTGTTCAGTGCTATCATTAATCCCTCTAAAATGTGAGCCCTATCTTTAGCTTTTTCTAGCTCAAATTCAGTTCTTCTTTTAACAACAAATTCTCTGTGCTTTATATACTCCTCTAAAACCATCTTTAAGGTCAAAACCTTTGGCTGAATTCCATCAACTAGAGCCAAAATGTTAACATGAAAAGTATTTTGTAAATATGTATTTTTGTATAAACTATTTAAAATTTTCTTCGGATAGGAGTCTTTTTTAAGGTCAATAACAACTCTAACACCATCTTTGTCAGATTCGTCTCTTAAGTTTTTAACTCCTTCTAGTTTTTTTTCTCTAACTAAATCAGCTATCTTCTCAACCAGAGAAGCTTTATTAACTTGATAAGGTAGCTCTGATATTATTATTTTAAAATCTCCCTTTTTATTCTCAGAAATATCCGCTCTGCCTCTCATAACTATACCACCCTTTCCGGTCGCATAGGCATTTAAAATATCTCTTTTATCATAAATCAATCCTCCAGTTGGAAAATCTGGTCCCTTAACAAACTCCATCAAATCCTCAACAGAAGCTTCTGGGTTGTCTATCAAATGACTTATGGCTGAAATTAATTCTCTTAAGTTATGAGGCGGAATATTAGTGGACATTCCAACGGCAATACCCATACCACCATTTAAAAGCAGATTAGGAAGTTTTGCTGGTAAAAATTGTGGCTCTTTTTGAGACCCGTCATAGTTAGGAGAAAAATCAACAGTATTCTTATCTATATCAAAAAGCATTTCTTCTGAAATAGCAGAAAGCTTAGCCTCAGTATAACGCATAGCAGCTGCGCTATCTCCATCCATAGAGCCAAAGTTTCCCTGTCCTCTAACAAGAGGGTATCTCATAGAGAAGTCTTGAGCCATTCTAACCATTGAATCATAAACAGCTGAGTCTCCATGAGGGTGATATTTACCTAAAACTTCACCAACAACCGTAGCTGATTTTCTGAATTTAGCAGAATGTCTAAGGCCAATACTCCACATAGCATAAAGTATTCTCCTGTGAACTGGCTTTAAACCATCTCTAACGTCAGGTAAGGCACGAGAGACTATAACGCTCATAGCGTAATCCAAATATGAACTACTCATCTCTGATCCTATCGGCTGATCGACAACCAAACCGAATTCTGTCCTGCGATGACCATCAATTTCTGGTTCTTCTTTTTTGTTTTTTTCTTTTTCCATATGAAATTAACTATTCTTTTTGTAAATTTTTTTCTAGTTCTTCTATTCTCTTTTTAAGAGACTCTATAGTCTCTTCGCTTTCTTCTAGCTCTTTAGAAGGAGAATCTAAAACATCCTCCTCTACTAACAATTCAACTTCTTCTTCGTTTTTTTTGTCATTTATAGCTTGCTCTATTTTAATAACATCAATAACTGAATTATTTGTTTTGTTGTCTTCTTTTTTGGATTCTTCTTCCATTATTCTCCAAAACTCGTCAAAAGTCTGACTTAAATCCTCCTGAGCTACGTCCTTTATGACTGTGAAATCAAATTCGCTCTTAGATGCTCTGCTTTCGCTAGAGAACCTAACACCTAAATCGGATATCCAAAAAACAAAAATTAATGATGTTGAAAAAACAACAAAAATCATTAACCAGAAACGACTGTCCCCTTTCTTAATTATTTGTTTAATTTTTTCTAAATTGTTAGCCATAGAGACTATATTAAAATATTACTCTTTGTAACCATCTAAATTTACATCGTATAGAACTTGCTCTGATATTAATCTATATGATAATAGCTCTCCCTCAGAAAACCATAAAGAAATTTCTCTTTCTGCTTCTTCAGGCTCATCAGAACAATGAACAAGATTCCTAACAGCTCTTTCGTCAAAATTAGAAAGCTCATAAGAATCTAAGGTAAAATCACCTCTAATAGTTCCAACGTCAGAAGTTAAAGGCTCTGTTCCTCCAACAATTTTCTTAACAACTCCAACTGCTTGATTACCTTCAAAGGCCATTATGACAACGGGGCTACAAGTCATAAATTTAACTAAAGCACCAATAATATCTCTTCCATATTCAATAGCCTCCTTTTCAAGTGGTAAGCCAGCTTTTTTTCTGTTTTCAACTAAAGCTTCACCTTTCTTTAAAAACCATTCATCATCTTTATTATAATGCTTCCATAGAACTTCTTCCTTAGCCATCATCATTTTTATTCCCACCATCTTTAAACCAGTTCTTTCAATTCTTTTAATAGTCTCACCTATCAAAGATCTTTGAATAGCGTCGGGCTTTAATATCACAAATGTCCTTTCCTTTCTTGGGTTGTTCATAAATTTTTTAAAATTATTTTATATTATTAAATATAACTAAATGCGTATCTTCAGATGGTAAATCTTTCTTGCTAATCTTTAACTTTTCCTCATATCTAGGAACGATACCAAACTCTTTAATAAACTTATCAATACCATCTATATCAATCTTTGAAGATTCTGTTTTGTAATGCATAGGAATAACTATTCTTGGTTCTATCTGAGATATAACCTCTATTGCCTTCTTGTAATCTAAAGTGTATTTACCGCCAACTGGGATAAGAAGAATATCAACTCCACCAATTTTTTCTATCTGCTTATTATTCAAAACATTACCTAGGTCACCTAAGTGAACTATACTAACCCCCTCAATATCAAACCTGAAAATAATATTTTCTCCCCTTTCTTTACCATCTTTCTCGTCATGAGAAGAGCTAACACCTTCAATAATAACGCCCTTAACATCATACTCTCCAGCACAATCAATAATAAAAGGATTGCCTTTAATAGCTGAAGTATTAGAATGATCTTGATGATTATGGCTAACAGAAACAATATCTGCATCAATTTTTGGAAGCTTTAACCCAACAGAATCATCAAATGGATCAGTTAACAAGGAAACACTATTTCCGTTAATCTTTTCCTCTATCTTAAAACAAGAATGACCAAAATAATTTATCAACATAAGAATATATTATACTTTTAAAACATACAAAAAGCTAATTTCTTAGCTTTTTAAGACTTAAACATCTGTAATTATAATAACAAAATTAAAATACTAGGTCAACATAATAAATAAAAAAACCCGCTACATTGTGTAACGGGTTAAGATGTTAGTCGGGGGTTAGTATGAAAATATACTCCTTGTTCCGACAACAACCTTTTGTTGTTTGTTGTTTGTGATTCCGATAGTTCCTAGTCTAAATTTGCCAGAGAATTCTCCAACATAATATAAAACTGGGTACTGACCGGGTACTGCTGAGAGTCCTAGTGGCCGTCTTGAAAGATCAAGAATGTAAGGTTGTAATTCTGATAAATCAGAAACAGAACCTTCCATCGCTCTAGGAATGTACATGGTAAGCATCTTGCCTGTACCATTTTCCACCCAAACAGTAGTGTTTTTTCTGTTTTTGATGATATTCAAAGAATTAAAATCCTTTGTTTTTTCATCGTTTACGCTAGTTACTGGATTAGGAGTTGTTACAAATTTACCAACGATATCGCTGGTTGTAATATCCACTTTTCCATCAACTATTGTAACTCTAATCTTTTCTCTCCCATCAATTTGGGCCCAAGCAAATCCATCACTTTTAATCCAAAGATCAAAGGTGTACATTCCATTTTGAGGAACATCTCTATGGTTTACTTGTTCAGTTCTTTCCTCACTAGGAGAAAGAACTATTGCTCCTGAAGGAGATTTTAGCATAACTCCAAAACTACTTGAGTTCTTTAAAGAAATTGTATGTTTTCTAATCCCTAATAACTCATCAGTTATTACAAAAGAATAAGAATGACCAACCTCTTTTCCAGACTCAATGGACTGATTTATCTGAATTTCTCCAGAAACAATCTGAGTTCTGCCATCAGGAAAGGTTACTTTAAAAGCTAAGTGCATACCATGATAGGTTTTACCTTTAACTTTTTCTTCAATAACTTCCCCAGTGTTAATCTCTACCCCATTCTCGTAGTACACATCCTCGTAAGCACGAGTTATTTGTGTAAAATTAACGAGGGAAACGGCAGCTTTTAAAGAAGAATTTTCTTGAGTAAAGCTATACTCAGATCCCTTTCTTAAAACTGCCCAATTTCTACTTTTAACCAAAGAGCCAGTTTCCTGGAAGGTTAAAGCAGAGATTGTAAAATCATACTCTCCAGATTCATTAACAATAGTAACAAATCCATACTGTCTTGTAGAGCCTTTTTCATCAGAAAAAGCTGAATTCTCTACTTTTTGTACTTGAGCAACAGCAAATAGCTGTGCTACAAAAATAATAACTGCTGTGAAAATTAATTTTTTCATCTTTCCTTATTTTTATGATTAGACACTATATATTTCAAAGTTCAACATTAAGTAATTAATATACTTAACAACAAATTATATCATATATATAAAAATTTGTCAATAGAATAAAAAAGGGTTGAGATTTAACCTCAACCCAAATGCCTTAACAATCACATTCCTCCTCTTCCTCTTCCTCTTCTTCCTCCTCCTCTTCTTCTTCGCAATCACAATCGCCATCAGCTTCTACAGATCTTCTGTCTTTTGAATAGTGATTCCTTCGCGCTTCATTTCTAACATTTTGAACGTTTGTAACGTTTTTGGTATTAGTGGTGGTGGAAACGGAGCTTGTTGTTGTTTTTTCTTCTACCTTTTTTGGCTCTTCAGCTTTTTTTTCTACTGGAGCCTTAATGGTTTTAGTAATAACTTTTGGTTTTTTGGCAAGATTGTCGATTTTCTTTTCGATGAATTTCAACCTCTTGCCTATAAAAACCAAGTCACCACTCAAAAGCTCAATTGTTTCAACTTGAACCTCTTGAATGTTATCAATTTTTTTAATTATCTCTTTGTGCTCTTTCCCTCTTTCAAGAGTTAAATAAACCAATAAACCTGCGGAGATAATGAGCAGTATAGCCACTATCGCTCCAACTGAAATCTTTTTTTCCATTCTTATCCTATTTTAAATTAATATTTCAATGTTCTGTTATTGAATGAATTAAAAAAACACATCCAACGTCCAATGTTATCATATATAAAAAAAATTGTCAAGCCCTACAATTGACAAAATATTAAATATATGATATAATAGTTTTAGTTATTTATAGTTGTTTAACAAAAAAACAGAAAGAATGGAAATAGTAGTTAAAAACACCATCAAAGATGGCGATGAAGTAATCGGAGTAAGCACCAATCTGGGAGATTTGAAAATTTCTCATTGGTCTGAAAAAAGATTAACAATTTTTAACGGTATGGAGTTCAAAATTCCAAGTTCTCAGTGCAAGCACATGAAATTTGTTCCAGAAAGATACAAACTGGACACAAATGGAGAGGTTGCCTTGATGCCGGGATATTGGAATTGCGGTGTATTCGCTGATGAAGTGTTAGTAACAAGATGTTACTATCATGATAACGAAGAAAAAACCGAAAAAGAACTCCCTCTAGGCTCTACAGTTTGGGGAACCGTTGAGATAAAACTCAGCACAAACAAAAAAACAGGTGTAGAAAAAATTATTATTAATCATTTCTACATCAAAAAAACAAACGCTCCGGCTGACAAAAGAATAACGATAGCCGGAGACGCACCAAAAACTGCAAGTATTTTCGAAATGAAAATACCAAACAGCAAAAAAGGTGCAAAAATTAGAGTTATCAAAAAAAGATAACTCTGCGAAATCAAAAAGCAGTAAGTGTACACTTACTGCTTCTTTTTTTATAATATATTTTTATTGAAGAAATCTTTTAAGTCTTTAATATTTATTCTTTCCTGAGTCATTGTGTCTCTTTCTCTAACAGTAACTTCGTCATTCTCTAGGGTATCAAAATCAATGGTCAGACAATATGGAGTACCTATCTCGTCTTGCCTACGATATCTCTTACCAATATTACCATTATCATCAAATTCACATTTCCAATTCATTTTCAACTCATCAAAAACTTCTCTAGCCTTCTTTACTAATTCAGGCTTATTTTTCAACAATGGAAAAACAGCTATTTTTACTGGGGCTAATTTAGAACTTATTTTTAAAACAGTTCTGGCATTATCTCCTTCCCCCTCTTCTCGGTATGCATCTGATAAAACTGCTAGAAATGCTCTTCCCACACCAGCTGAAGTTTCAACTATATGAGGAATGAATTTCTCATTAGTTACAGGATCAAAATAATTAAGATCTTTACCTGAATGATTGCTGTGTTGTGTTAAATCATAATTACCCCGAGCATGAATTCCTTCTAATTCTTTAAAACCAAAAGGAAAATTATATTCAATGTCATAAGCTTCTTTAGCATAAAAAACCAAGTTTTCATGTTTATGCCATCTCAAGTTTTCTTCTTTTATTCCTAAGTTTAAATAGAAATTCCAACGAACATCTTTCCACTCTTCATAATATTTCTCATAATCATCTGGTTTGATAAAATATTGCATCTCCATTTGTTCAAACTCTCTAGTTCTAAAAATAAATTGTCTAGCAGTAATTTCATTCCTAAAGGCTTTACCAATTTGAGCAATACCAAAAGGAATTTTAACCCTGGCAGAATCTAAAACATTTTTATAATTTACATAAATGCCCTGGCAAGTCTCACCTCTTAAATATGTTGGCTCTTTTGTCCAATCTCCAGTAAAGTTTCCTAAATTTGACTGAACTAAAAGATTAAATTTTCTACCTGGAGTAAAATCTTGAGAACCACAGATAGGACATTTAATTTTATCCTTATTTAAATCAAATATTTCATTAATCTCCTCCTCGCTCATTTTTTCATCAGCAAAAACACCAACATCTTCTAATATTGTGTCCAATCTAAGCCTAGCATTACATTTCCTGCATTCAGTTAATGGATCAGAGAAACCCTTAACATGCCCTGAAGCCTCCCATATTTTGGGGCTCATAAAAATAGCTGAGTCAAGACCTACAACATCATCCCTAAATTGAGTCATAGACTTCCACCATTCTGACTTAATATTATTAGCTAATTCAACTCCATAAGGACCAAAGTCATAAATAGCAGCAAAGCCTTCATAGATTTCAGAAGACTGAAAAACAAACCCTCTTCTCTTACAAAAAGAAACTAATTTATCCATCTTGTTATCTTTTGACATATTTATTTTATATTTTAATTTTATATCTCATCTAAAGTTTTTATACCTAACAAAGCTAAAGCATTTTCTAATAATACTACACAAGAAAATATTAAAGATAGTCTTGCTTTTTTTATTTCACTTTCGGCCTGCAATATATTAACCTTTTGATAATAATCGTTAAACATCTTTGTAAAATCAAAAAGATATTTAGCTATTTCACTAGGGTCATTATCCATACTTGATTTTTCAACAATATCTGGATATTTAGCCATTTCTAGAATAATATTCTTTTCAATATCTTCTATTAAATTATCTACTTTAAAATCTAAATCAAGACCATTAGATTTTCTAAGTAAGCTTTTCATTCTAGCTATACTATATAGTATGTATAGAGCGCTAAAACCTTCAAACTTTAAAGCTTCCTTTATATCAAAGACAATTGTCTTGTTAGCGGCTATTTTTAACATTTCAAACTTTAAAATAGCAACTGCTAGCAATTTACTGTTTTTATCAATCTTGTCATCTGCCCAATCTTCATGTCTTTTTTTAGTTTCAATACTTATCTTGTCTACTACTTGATTGTACAAATCCTTCAAAACAATAACCTTGCCAGACCTAGAAGACATCATACCCTCTGGTAACTTAACAAAATCATAAGATAGATGAGTAAAGTCATTCTTATACCCAGCTAATTCAAATATTTTAAAAAGTTGTTTAAAGTGAAGACTCTGTCTAACATCTACGATAATAAATGACTTAGCTAAGTCTGGGAAATCTTTATTCTTAGCCTCATTTAATGCTAAGTCAGCTGCAGCATATAGAGATGTTCCGTCACTCCTAACAATAGGCAAAACACCTAGGCCATATTCTTCTAAGTCAGCTATTATTGCTCCCTGGCTTCTTTTAAAAATACCTCTGGATAAAAAGTCTTCTACTATCTCTACGCTTCTGTCGCTAAAATCACTCTCAAAATATGTTTTTTCAAAACCAATACCTAAAATATCATATATTTCCTCAAACTCTTTAACGCTTAATTCCTTGGTTTTTTTCCACAAATCATAATTCTCTCCCCTTTTCTTTTCTATGTCTGTCATTATAGTGCTTATCTCCTCACTTATTTCTGGGTTCTTGTCTATTTCAGAAACAGACCAAGAATAGCAAAGACCAATATTCTCACTATGCCCCTTCTTGTAGGCCCAAACAGTTTTAGCAGTATTTATACCTAAGTCATTAATAAAGGAAACTGGGTGCGCATCAAAACCATTAGCTCTAGATATATTAACTATAGCCTCACCAAAAACAATATTTCTTAAATGACCAATATGAATCTCTTTATGAGTATTGGCATTAGAATATTCATAAACAACTTTTTTATTCTCTCCATCATTATTAAAGCCATACTTATCGCCATGCTTTAAAACATCGGAGATAACCATTTCTGCCAATTTACCTTTATTTATAAATATATTAAGATAAGGTCCAATAATCTTAACCTCATCAATAACCTCTTTAGTTTTTTTATCCTTGATTATCTTTTCTTTAAAATCATCTGCAAGTTCATTAGGTTTAAGACCTCTTTCTTTGGCAAAAGAAAAAAGAGGTAAACAAAGATCGCCCATCTCAGAATTTGGTGGATAAGAAAATATATTCAAATCATTAAAAGATAAAACTTTAGCAATATCTTTTTTTAATTCTCTTAAAAACATAAACAATAATATTATTACAACAAAATTGTATATTATTTAAACTATTTTGTCCATATAATATTTGTCTCTTTTTAAAAATATGCTATAATTCAAACATAGAGTAAAAAATAATTTTAAAATTAAATCTAAAAAAAATATGGCTTCTTACAGAGACATAATCAAACAATCTTGGAAAATTTCTTGGAAGAATAAATACCTTTGGTTTTTCGGCTTTTTTGCTTCAATTATTAGCTTCGGGGCTGAATTCAAAGTTTTATCTAGGTCAGTAAATCAAGACCAAGGTATAAAGTTATTAAATGAAACATTGATGTTTTTTAAGACTGGCATTTTCTCTAAAAATGCATTAATAAATATGGGAGAGTTAATAAAGACAGACCCAATGTCAGCTCTAGCTATATTATCCATAATAGTCTTCATAATAGCCTTTGCAATATTTTTCCTTTGGCTAGCTACAGTCTCTCAAATATCTATAATAGAGTCAGTTAAGAATCTAATAAAAGGAACAAAAAACGAAACTAAAATTAAAAATAACTTAAGAAAATCCAACAAAAAGTTCTGGCCAGTTTTAAGCATGAACTTAATAATCGGAGTTATAATTAATGGAATCACATTGTTAATTAGC
>JBAYSI010000013.1:0-15482 GCA_041676225.1 Patescibacteria group bacterium
AAATCAATGAACTAGCTATATATTATTAACATAAAAATATTATTTTTTCAAGCTTCTCCATCTTTTAACAGACCTTGTTCTGGCTAATTCTTTCTCAATTTGAACGGCCAACCCTGCAAACTGGACAGCGTCAGAATTGCGTATATCCTCAAGTGATTTTTCAGCTCTTGCTCTAGCTTCCTCAGCTCTTTCTATGTCTATTTCTTCAGCTCTTTCCGCTGTGTCAGCTAAAATGATAACCTTATTAAGCAAAACTTCAACAAAACCGCCAGAAACAGAGACTATATCAATTTCTCCATTAATTTTTTTTAGTTCCAAAACACCAGGCTTCAAAATCGAAACCAAAGGAGAGTGCTTTGGAAGTATAGTTATCTCTCCTTCTTCTGTTGGGACAGTTACTTGAGAAACTTCTTCTTTTAAAACAACTCTCTCCGGTGTAGCTATTTCAAATTTTATTCTTTTTTGATCTGGCATAATTATTTTTTAACTACTTCATCAATAGTGCCTTTCATATAAAAGTCACCTTCATTTTTATCATCATGCTTACCTTCTAATATTTCTTTAAACCCTTTTACCGTATCTGAAACCTTAACATACTTACCTGGAACTCCAGTAAATGTTTCAGCAACACTGAAAGGTTGTGATAAAAATCTTTGAATTTTTCTAGCACGAGAAACCGTTATTTTGTCTTCGTCAGAAAGTTCCTCCATACCTAAAATAGCGATAATATCTTGCAGATCTTTGTATTTCTGTAAAACTCTTTGAACACCAAGGGCTACATCATAATGTTCTTGTCCAACAATTTTTGGATCTAAAATAATAGAGAAGGAGTCTAATGGATCAACAGCTGGATATATACCAAGCTCTGAAAGAGAACGAGATAAAACAACGGTAGAATCCAGGTGTCCAAAAGTTGTCGCTGGAGCTGGATCTGTTAAGTCATCAGCCGGCACATAAACAGCCTGGATAGAGGTAATAGATCCTTTGTTTGTAGAAGTAATTCTTTCTTGAAGTTCTCCCATTTCAGTAGCTAGTGTTGGTTGATAACCTACGGCACTAGGCATACGACCTAACAATGTAGAAACCTCTGAACCAGCTTGAGTAAAACGAAAAATATTGTCCACAAAAAATAATACATCTTGATTTTGTTCATCTCTGAAATATTCAGCAATAGATAAACCACTTAAAGCAACACGAGCACGAGCTCCTGGTGGTTCATTCATTTGTCCAAAAACCATAGCCACCTTATCCAAAACACCAGCACCTTTCATTTCATGGAATAAATCATTACCTTCACGAGTTCTTTCTCCAACTCCAGCGAAAACAGAATAACCTCCATGAGCTTTGGCTATATTATTGATAAATTCTTGTATAATAACTGTCTTACCAACACCAGCTCCACCAAAAAGTCCAACTTTACCACCTTTTGCAATAGGACAAATTAAATCAATAACCTTAATTCCGGTTTCTAAAATTTCTGTTTTAGTAGATTGATCAACAAAATCTGGCGCTTTTCTGTGAATTTCATATCTTTTTGTTTCAACTAAATCCTTACCACCATCAACAGCCTCACCTAAAACATTAAAAATTCTGCCCAAGGTTTCTTTTCCAACTGGAACAGTTATACCTTCTCCAGTATTTAAAACCTTTCCACCTCTTTGAAGTCCATCTGTTGAACCCATAGAAATAGTTCTTACTACATTAAAGCCTAAATGCTGTTGAACCTCTAAAACAACCTTATTTCCAGAAGCATCAGCCTCTAAGGCTGTGTATATTTCTGGTAAATCAGATTCAAAATAGACATCAACAACGGCACCAATTATCTGTCTAATAATACCAACTTTCTTATTATCTTTTTCCATATTATTGTTTAAATTTATAATTATTTTTTTAAAGCATTAGCTCCAGCACTAATTTCTGCTATTTCCGATGTAATAGCTGCTTGACGAGCCTTGTTATAGAATAAGACTAATTCTTTAACAATGTCATTAGCTGCTTCAGTAGCTTGGTGCATAGAAGCCATTCTAATACTGTGCTCTGAAGCATTAGACTCTAATAAAGCCTGAAATAGTTGAACTTCAACTAAACGAGGTATCATTTGATCTAAAACTTTCTCAGAACTAGGCTCATAAGAGAAAATATATTTATAATCATTATCTCTTAAATACTTAGCTTCTTTTTCGGCTATATATTCTTTTGTAGTTCCGATTTTTTCATCTTGTCCAACAATTCCTAAATATTCATCTTCAGTATTAACGTCAACTGGTAAAATTTGCTTAACTCTTGGTATTTGTTTCACTGGACTAACAAAGTCAGTATAAGCAACAAAAACTTTATCATATCTATTATTCAAAAAATCATTTATCAACATTTTAGCTATGGGGGTTACCTCTTTTATTTCTGAGACAAAGTCGACTTTGTCAAATTCAGCCGCAACTTTATACCCGTAACGACTATTAACCATAAGCCCTTTTTTACCTAAAAGTATAAACTCTGTTTCAATGTCTCCATGCTTTTTTATAGCATCAACAGCTTTATTAACTATATTTGAATTAAAACTACCACATAAACCTCTGTTAGAGCTAATTAAAAGAATTCCCACCCTGTTTGTCTTTGGCTTTACATTAAGTAATGGATGCAAGTTCTTACCCAACTCACAAGAACCAGAAATATTTAAAACAGTGGTCCAGGCTAAGTTGGCATAAGTTCTGGTTTTTAAAACAGCCTCTACTGACTTTCTCATTTTAGAAGCAGCAACCATCTCCATTGCTTTAGTTATTTTTTTGGTATTATTAACAGATTTTATTCTGCGTTGTATTTCTTTGGTTTTAGCCATATTAAGCTTTATTTAATCAAGTAATCTAAAGTGTCTTTATAGTTATTAACTGCTTTAATTAATTTTTCCTCATCACTTTCATCCATAACCTTAACCTCTCTAATGTTTTTCAAAACATCAGAAATATTATCACTTAAATATTCTACTAACCCTTTTTCAAATTTTCTAATTTTATCAACCGGAACACTGTCCATTAATCCATTAATTAAAGAAAAGAAAACGGAAACCTGAAGACTGACTTCCATCGGTTCATATTGATCTTGTTTTAATATTTCCATTAATCTTTTTCCTCTTTCTAACTTATTTTTAGTTTCATCGTCTAGGTCTGAACCAAATTGAGCGAAGGCAGCCAACTCTCTATACTGAGCTGCT
This sequence comes from Patescibacteria group bacterium, assembly GCA_041676225.1. GTDB lineage: Bacteria > Patescibacteriota > Patescibacteriia > Patescibacteriales > UBA12465. The sequence continues at coordinate 3,209 of JBAYSI010000013.1, forward strand.
TCCAAGCGCATTTTACCAGCAACTTTTTTCATGGCCTTGATTTGAGCACTACTTCCAACACGAGAAACTGATAAACCAGCGTTAACAGCAGGTCTGTTGCCTTGATAAAACAAGTCTGGCTCTAAATATATTTGACCATCAGTAATAGAAATAACATTAGTTGGAATATATGCGGAAACATCACCGGCCTGAGTTTCGATAATAGGTAAGGCTGTAATTGATCCACCACCAAAATCTTTATTTAATTTACAAGCTCTCTCTAATAATCTTGAATGTAAATAAAAAACATCACCAGGGTAAGCTTCACGTCCAGGAGGTCTTTTTAAAAGAAGTGATATCTCTCTATATGCAACGGCATGTTTGGAAAGATCATCATAGATAATTAAAACATCCTCACCTTTGTCTAGAAAATATTCAGCCATGGCACATCCAGCATATGGGGCTATGTATAATAAAGAAGCAGGATCTGAAGCTCCAGCAACAACAACTGTTGTATACTCCATAGCGCCAGCATCTTGTAATTTGGCAACTATACCGGCAATTTTAGATTCTTTTTGACCAATAGCAACATAAACACATTTCATGTTTTGCCCCTTTTGATTAATTATAGTATCTATAGCAATTGCTGTTTTACCAATCTGACGATCACCAATAATTAATTCTCTTTGACCACGACCAACTGGAATCATAGCATCAATAGCTTTGATACCGGTTTGAACTGGCTCATCAACTGATTGTCTAGTAATAACGCCAGGAGCAATTTTTTCAACTGGGTAAAACTTCTCTGCCTTAATAGCGTCCTTGCCATCAAGTGGTAATCCTAAAGGATTCAAAACTCTTCCAATAATATCTTCTGAAACAGGAACCTCTAAAATTCTTTTTAAAGCAACAACTTCATCCCCCTCCTTAATGCCACTTCCGTCACCCAACAAAACAACACCAACACTGTCTTCTTCTAAGTTTAAAACGACACCAAAAACAGAACCAGATTCTGTTTTAAATTCAAGCATTTCTGACATCATCGCCTCAGAAAGACCAGAGACACTGGCTATACCATCTCCAATTTCAATAACCTTGCCAAAATTCTGTTCTTTAATCTCAGATTTAAAACCAGAAATTCTTTCTCTTATTTGTTCAATTATTAAATCTCTTGAACCGTTATCCATATTTTTATATATTTAATTTAATAAATTATTCTTAAAAGAATTGAGCCTATTTTTAATGCTCGCATCTAAAATTTTATCTTTATATTTTAAAACAAAACCTCCCTTAATTTTTTTATCTTCTTTTTCAGTAATCTTTACATCTTCAACTTCTGATACTTTCTTTAAATAGTCTATTAAAAGATTTCTGGTTTCATCTCCCACCTTCTGTGATGTCTTTAATTCTGCCTCAACAATAGAATATTCTTTGTTCCAAATTTTCTCAAAATAATAAATAATTTTTTCTATTTGAGAAACATTGTTATCCTTAATTAAAATACCAACAAATCTTTCAACGACTCCTGATTTATCTCCTTCGCTTTTGTTGCTCAACTCTTCAAAAAGAGCTTGGGCGTATTGCTTTGCCTTTATTTTCATATATCTAATTATTTAAAGCTTTCTTTATTAACTCCATATCCTTTTGAGAATCAATCTTTTCATCAATAACCTTTTCAACGGCTAAAATAACCAATTCTGAAAGATTATTTTTCATCTCCTTAAAAGCCTCATTTTTCTCTTGATTAAATTTTTCTCTTTCTTTTAAAAGCATTAAAGATGCCTCTTCTTGAGCTTTTTTAACTATATCATTCGCTCTTTTCTCTGCTGTTTCTTTAGCTTCATTAATTAATACTAAAGCCTCTTTTTTTGCCCCTATTATAACTGCTTTTTCTTTTTCACCTATTTCTACCAACCTCTGTCCAGCTGACTCTGCATTTTTTACACCCTCTTCTATCTTCAACCTTCTATCTTCTAAAAATTTTAGTATTGGCTTATAGGCAAATCTCCATAAAACAAAAACTAAAACAGAAAAATTAACAAATTGAGCTAATAAAATTTTGCCATTTATACCTAAAGCGTTTAATAGTTCCATATATTTAAATATAATTAATAATTTTTAATGGCTATCGATTTTTTAAAGAATCGACAGCAAACAAAAATCATTAAATTAACCAAATAAAATGATTAATGAAATAACAAGAGCGTAAATAGCTGTAGATTCTGTAACAGCCATTGAAACGAACATTAAAGGGGTAATTTTACCACTAGCCTCTGGGTTTCTGCCAATTGCTTCTAAAGCCTTTGAGGCTGCTATACCTTCACCGATACCGGGACCGATAGCACCTAAACCAATGGCCAAACCAGCTGCTATATACTTTGCTGCGTCTACTTCCATATTTTTTTTATTTATTTATTAAACATTTTTAAAATTGTTTAATAAATTTAATTAATTAATTAATTATTTAAATATTTAATTACTTAGCTTCTTCTAACTCCACCTCCGATGCCATCGAAATAAAGACAAGGGTTAATACTGCAAAAACAAATGCCTGAACAACTGCCGTTAGCAAGCCTAGAAACAGGAAGGGAAGGGGGACAAAAAAAGGAACCAAAAACAACATTACCATTCCTAAAACCTCACCAGCAAATATGTTACCAAAAAGACGGAAAGATAATGAAACAATTTTGGCAATTTCACCAATTAAATCCATCAATCCCAAAAAGAAGGACAGAGGATTCTTAAAATTAATAAATCTACCAATATATTTAAATGGCCCACTAACAGCAATAGCTACGACCTGTATGGTGACAACAGTAATAAGGGTCATAACCAAAACAAGACCATAATCAGACATTACAGCTCTAAAAACAGACAAAGGGCCACCTCCGCTATCAAGAGTTATAGCTGACTGCCCCGGTATATAAACGGCTAGGTTAGAGGCTAGGATAAATATAAACATTGTGGCAACAAGAGGAAAAAGTCTTTTAGCCTTTTTGCCAGGGCCAGTAATAGATTCTACAAAAGAATAGCTTTCTTCAAGCAAAAGCTCTATAAAGTTTTGTAGTTTAGATGGCTTGTCTTTTAATCTTTGCCCAACAAAGACAAAAATAAATATCAAAAAAAGACTTATAGCAACCGTCCAAATAAATGTATTAGTAAGGGGAAAAGATCCTATATAAAAAAGAATATCGGGAGATAAAGATATATTAAGTTCCATAAAAGTTTAAAATGTAAAAATTTTATTTTTTTTTAATATCTTCGTTTTCTTCTTCTTTCTTCAATCCTTCTTCACCTATTTTTTCAACACTTGCATTTATTCTCTTAAGTTTTTTAAACATTAAGACCTGAGAAAATAACCAAGCGATAAAAATTGAAAAAAACAAAATAAAACGATTATCAAAATATCTACTAAGAATATAACCCAATCCACCAATTAAAAGCAAAGGACCAAGTATGGAATAGCTTATGTAAAGAAACATTGCTCTAGCAATTTCTTTATTGTTAGTAGTTTTGTTCATTCTTAAAAAAATAAAAAATTAAATTTTATAATTTAATTCTTTAAAATATATGTATTTATTTTGAAGGTCAAAACAATACGCCTAAATTATTAAGCACAAATAAAAAAAAGTCAAGGGTGTTTTTATCTATTAATTTTATTCCTAATAAATGCCGGCACATCTAACTCGTTCTCATCCTCTTCCGAAAAATCAGAAGAATCTTGCTTTTTAGAACTGTTATCTTCTTTTCCTTTATGAAATATACCCTTTGAGTTAAAATTAAATATAGATTTACTGTCGCCACTCTTGTTTTCATCAAAAATAGAAGAATTTCTAGAGCTAGAATTTCCAGATGATAAATCTTTTTGAGAATTATTATTATAATAATCAGACAAAGAAGATGTTACTTCTTTCTTTTTTTCACTTTCAACCTTCTTGCTCGGTTTTATATTTTTATCATTAAAACCAGTCGCAACTATAGTGATTTTAATCTCTTCTCCTAGAGACTCATCAATAACAGCTCCAAAAACTATTTTGGCATCTTTATCAGCCAAAGCCTGAATCATTTTAGCTGCTTCACTAACATCAAACATGCTTAAATTAACTCCTCCGCTTATAGTGAACACAACACCTTTAGCCCCCTCTATTGAATATTCCAACAACGGAGAACTAATAGCTGCTTTAACAGCATCTGAAGCCTTATTTTCTCCTCCAGCCTGACCGATACCCATTAAAGCTGAGCCAGTGTCAGCCATTATGTTTCTAACGTCTGAAAAGTCAGCATTAACTATTCCAGGAACGGTAATTATTTCTGAAATACCTTGAACTCCTTGTCTTAAAACATTATCAGCTATTTTAAAAGAGTCTATAAAGGTTGTTTTTTTATCTACTACTTCTAATAATTTTTCATTTGAAACTGTGATTATTGTATCTACCTTTTCAGAAAGAGCCCTGTATCCCTCTTCTGCTATTTTTTGTCTAGCACCACCCTCAAAAAAGAATGGCTTTGTTACAACAGCTATAACAAGGGGTTTTTTTGATTCTTCGTCGGCTGATTGTTTTGCTATTTCAGCTATAACGGGAGAAGCTCCTGTTCCTGTTCCACCGCCAAGACCACAAGTTATAAAAACCATGTCAGCTCCTTTAAGTAATTCTCTTATCTCAGTTTGAGATTCTTCAGCTGCCTTTTTACCAAAATCTGGATTCATACCAGCACCCAAACCTCTGGTAACTGACTTACCTATATTGAGTTTTTTGCTGGCCTTATTGTTTTGTAGGGCTTGAATGTCGGTGTTAATAGCAATAAACTCAACACCTCTTATTCCAGATTCTATCATTCTATTAATGGCGTTTCCACCACCACCACCAACTCCAACAACTTTTATCTTTGCTGATGTTTCTATGTTTGGTTTAATTTCTGGCATATTATATTAAAATTATTTATTATCTTGGAATTATTTTTTTTATAAAACTTTTAATATTAGAAGTTATTCCTTCTAAATTCTTCTTGAAAGGATTGCCTCTTTTTAGTTTATTCAAACCTTGTTGAGATGAAACTAAAAGGCTTAAAGATGTTAAAAATTCTGGACTCTGAGCCTTATCAATTTCTAATTTTAAATAGTTAGAAGGATCAACACTATTGACAGGCAATGCTAATATTCTCTTAGCCACTTTTCCTACATTTCTTACCAACATTCCACCGCCACTTAAGAAAACACCTACCGGTAAAACCCTTGATCTGTTTATTTTTTGAAATTCTGCATCAACCATATTAAATATTTCTTCAACTCTAGCCTCTATAATTTCAGAAACATATTTCATTGAAATAGAGTCCATATCATCAACATTTTCACCTTTTAGTAATGAGCTAATATCAACTTCATCTTCTTCGCTATAAGCTTCAGAGTCAGCATCTCCAAAATTAACTTTAATTTTTTCAGCTAAGCTTATTGGACACTTTAATCCTAATGCTATGTCTGACGTTATATGCTCAGAGCCGATTGGCAACACAGCTAAATGAAGCAAATTGCAATCCTCGTAAACAGAAATAGAGGTTGTTGTTGCTCCAATATCGACAACGGCAGCTCCAAGCTCTTTTTCTTTGCCGCTTAAAAAAGCAGAAGCTAAAGATAAAGGAGTTAATAAAAATTCATTAATATCTAAGTTAGCTCTATGAACTATCTTTATTATATTACTAACCTGACTACTTAAAGCCAGAACAACTAAAACCTCAACCTCCAACCTAACACCATTCATTCCAATGGGGCTTTTAACATCCTCGTTGCTATCAATATTATATTTAACTGGTATGGTATCTATTATTTCATAGTTATTTGGGACCGGAAATGATTTAGCAGAATCAACAGCTCTTTCAATGTCGCTGTAATCTATCTCTCCCTCTCCTTTGCTTATAATGGCGACACCTTTTGTTTTTTCGTACCTTATTTTTGAATTATTAAAAGACAATGAAACAGAGTCTATTGGAACGCCAACAAGCCTTTCTGCTTTTTCTAAACAAGCAGACAAAGAAGAGACTGCATCTTCAATGCTATTAACTATTCCACCCTTGCCAATACCAGCGCTAGGGTGAGAAACGGCACCAATAACACTTAAACGATTATCACCATAATCCTCTTTTAATTGTCCTATAACCATCTTTATGTTACTAGAACCAATATCAAGACCAACAAAAATGTCATTCTTCATAAAAAACAAGTCTTTATTTAATTATATATATTATAGCTATATCTGAAATTAAAGTCAATTTAAAAAACCAGAGAAAAATACCAGTCTACAATGCTATTTCCAAAAAACAAACTTATAATAAGTGCGACTGAAAGAAAAATTCCTAAGGGCAACTTAGACCCCACACTCCTTAGTTTAAATAAAAGTAAAAAAGAGGCTACAACTCCACCTATTACATAGGTCAAAAAAATGGTTAAAGCCAATATTCTTAAGTCTGGAAATATAATTCCAAAAAGAGCCCCTAACCATATATCACCTTCTCCTATACCTCTGCCTTTAGTAATTAAATACTGTAAACCAAAAAAACTAGCCCCCAAAGCCATAGCTATTAAGATACTTAAAGGAGAATAGCCAAGCAGAATATTAACTAAGGCTAAAACAAGGCCTCCAACAATAATTGTATTTGTATGGATTAAATACCACCTAAGATCAAAAACAAAAATAATAATAGCAAGTGATATTACAAAGAAATAAAAGAAAAGTTCTAAAAACTGAAGATCTCTGTTCATTGTTACAAAATATGAAAAGAAAAAAGTAAAGCCAGTTATTAATTCAACTAAAGGATATTGTATAGAAATTTTTTCTTCACAAAACCTACATTTACCACCAAGAAAAATAAAGCTAAGTAAAGGAATATTATCGAACCACTTTAACTCTCTATTGCAATTAGGACAATAAGACCTGCCTAAAACTGTTTCCTCTTTATAGAGGCGCCAAATAAGACAATTTAAAAAACTTCCTATAATTAAACCAAAAACAAAGAAAAAAATATAAAAAAATAACTCCATATATACTAAATAAAAAATAAATAGATTGTTTTATTATTTTAACAAAAAAATATATTTATTACCATAAAAAAAATAAAGGGAGAAAACTCCCTTTATTTTATATATAAATTTAAGTTACCTTCTTCTATCAAATAATACTAACAACGAACTAGAAATAAAGATAGAACTATATGTACCAATAAATATTCCGATTGCCAAAGCTAGAACAAAATCTTTTATTGTGTCTCCTCCGAAAAATAGAATAGACAAGAGAACTAATAATGTAGTAAAAGATGTGTTTATAGACCTAACTAGAACTTGTTTAATACTTTTATCTATAGTGTTAATAAAGTTATCGTTACTTCTTGGTAAATTCTCTCTAATTCTGTCAAAAACTATAATAGTATCATTAACACTATAACCAAGAAGTGTTAAAATTGCTGCGATAAATGCTGTGTTTATTTCAACTCCGTAAAACTTTCCTAAAAATGCGAACACACCTAGAACTATTAAAACGTCATGAAACAAGGCGATTATAGCTGATATTCCATAGTTCCAAGAAGAAACTGGCTTAGAAATCTTTCTAAAAACAAGTGCTACATAAAGAATAATTAAAATCAATACTATAATCATAGTATTAAATGATTTACTTTTTAATTCTTTTCCTATAGAAGGGCCAACGGAATCAAACTGAAGTTTTTCGAACAGTTCATTTTCTAAATAAGAAACATGTTCATAATTACCATTTTCACTGTTTATTTCTAGAGATAGAATATTCAAAGCTTCAAGCGCGCTATAATAAGATTCACTATCAATATTCTTAAACTTTAAAATAAAGGTATTGTTCTCTGTTGGCTGAACAATTAGACTTTCTAGCTTAATATCGTTCAGAGTCTCTCTAACCTCTAAAACGCTTGGATTTTTTCCTCCAAATTTAACCTCCAAGAGACTTCCTCCTGTAAAATCAATGCCGAAATTAAAACCCCAAAGAAATATGAAAACCAGCGAAATCGACATCATAACAGCTGATATTGAAAGCCAAATTTTCCTATTTTTAACAACTCTTAAATTTATCATAATTTTATTTTTAATTCTTACTTTTGTTTTTAACTCCTAATAAAAAATTAAATTTTTCTATTTTTTTATTTAAAAGAATTAATAAAAAGCTTCTTGTTATAACAATAGCGCTAAACATTGAAACAGAAACACCTATAAACAGAGTAGTACCAAATCCTTTTAAAACACCTGTTCCGAAGCTCATTAAAACTAAACAAATAAGGAGTGTTGAGAAGTTACCATCTCTAATTGACGGCCAAGCACAACGAACACCCTCATCTATTGAGTCTCTTAAACTTCTACCACCTCTTATTTCTTCTTTAATTCTTTCAAAAACAAGAACATTAGCATCAACAGCCATACCAATTGACAATATAAACCCTGCGATACCGGCCAATGTCAATGTAACTGAATTGATTCCAAAAACAAAAAGTATAACACCAATAACAACAAAAAGTAATGTTAAAGAAGCATCTAAAATTTTTAATTCGTCAAAAACCATCAAAATTAAGGCAACAAAAAGTAATCCCAAAAGCAAAGAAATTGCTATTGGTAAAGACTTAAACATTGCCAAAACAGTCAATCCATAAATCACCAAAGAAAGAACTGACGAAATGCCAAAGAATCTGTAGACCAATAACATAAATAAGGCAACCAATATAAGCCCCAAAATTCCAGCCTCTAAACTATCAACAACGGACTGATGTCCAAGAGTAGCTCCGACAGTTTTTTGACTTATAAGCTCTATCGGAACCGGTAAGGCACCAGCTTTTAATCTGGTGACCAATTCCTTAGCTTCAGTTATACTAAAATTACCACTTATAACAGCTTTTCCTCCTGAAATTTTTTCATTAACATTTGGCACACTTATTGGATAGTCATCTAAATATATAGCAACTGGTCGTCCAACGTTTCTGTCAGTTATTTCTTCAAATAATTTAGCTCCCTCATCGTCAAACTCTAAAGAAACTTCAGGAACGTTTGTGTTTGGATCAAACTGCAAGACAGCTCTTTTTAAGTTTTTTCCAGATAATTCTGTGTTCTTCCAATTACCGTCAACAAAACTCATTAAATCGTTCTCAGTCATTTTTTCTAATAATATTTGTCTAACGCTATATTCGTCAAAACCACCCTCACTATTAACCCTCTTGTCTTCCACTTTTAAAATAGCAATAAAATTGTCGGCATCCACAATCTCTGAAAAATCACCAACTTCATAGTCCTTAACAATGTCATAAACAAAAGGATCTGAATCTTCGCTTAACCAACCAAGACCACCATCATTTTCTGTCCCCGGAGCCCCGGGCGCTGAAGAAAGTGAAATTGGAGAATTGTTAGCAACGGCTAACTGGTAAAAATCTTGTCCTTCTTTTATTTTTTCTAAAATATCTTGAGCTTTAATAGAAAGGTTTTCATTATATTCTTCCATTAAGCTTATGTACTCTTCTCCAATAGTTACATTTTCGTCGTCCTTTTCTTTAAATTCTAATCTCGGAGTCTCACCAATTTCCTTAATTGCTTCATTTACATCTTTAATACCAGCAAGCTCTACCAAAACCCTATAATCGCCATCTGCTGTTTTATTAATTTGAATAATTGGCTCGCTAACACCAAAGGTGTTTATTCTTCTTTCTATAACATCTCTAACCCCCTCTAACAGGTCTCCTCTGTCAGATTCTGGGATAGCAGAGACATCTGCCTGGTAAATCAATTGAGCGCCACCCTGTAAATCAAGGCCTAATCTAAAAGGAGTTTCCTTGACTTTAGGCAATACTATAACATTGTTAGTTTTTTCTGAAAGCCAAGAAGAAAAAACATTATATTGCTTATCTCCAGCCTTTACTAAAACTAAAACGAAAAACAAAATAATAAGAGAAAAAATCAAATTATTTTTCTTTCTTTTTGAAAATTTTGTAGACATATTTTATAAATAAATTTTAATTCAAAAAAACAATACAGGCATTCTTATGCCTTTACACTATACTATAATAAAAATTAACAAAAATCAAGCTTGCGGAGTATATTGTAAAATTGATTAAAATAAGGTATGATAAATTACAAACAATAAAAATTAATAATAATATTATGTCACTTATTCCAACGGTTATAGAAAAAAGTAGTCATGGGGAAAGAGCTTATGATATATACTCAAGACTTTTAAAAGATAGAATTATATTTCTAGGTGAATCTATCAATGATTACACTGCCAATATTATAATAGCCCAATTACTTTTCTTGGAGGCAGAAGATAAAACAAAAGATATAAAATTCTACATAAATTCACCAGGTGGATCCGTTGTTGCTGGTCTAGCAATATATGACACAATGCAATATATAAAGTGCGACGTGTCGACTATTTGTATTGGTATGGCCGCCTCAATGGCTTCAGTACTTCTAGCCGCTGGAGCTCCAGGAAAAAGATTGTCTCTTCCAAATAGCGAAGTTATGATTCACCAGGTTATGGGAGGTTTTGAAGGGCAGGCAAGCGATATCAAAATACACGCTGAACATATCATTAAGATAAAGAATAAAATGAACGGTATACTAGCTAAACATACTAAAAGAAAGTCTTCAGACATAGAAAAAGACAGCGACAGAGACTATTTCATGAGCGCTGAAGAGGCTAAAAAATATGGAGTAATAGACAAGGTTATCGGAGGTAAATAACAAATTGTGAATAAAAAAAATGAGCTATTTAATTTAGCTCATTTTTTTTTATTCACACAATTTATCTTAATTTAAAAGAGTTGATCATCATTCTAAAAATATTTGGGTATTCAGGCCCTCTAGGAGAAAGGCTATAAAAAATACTATACACTTTATCACCATCCGTCAGATAAAAAGAATCTTTATTTGGGCTAAGCACGCCCTCCAAGCCATCAACTTCTAAAACTAAAGAGTCGTCAACAATTTCAAAAAATCTAGAAAAGTACCAATCAACAATATCTTTTTTAAGTTCATTTTCCTCAACCAAAACTTGAACAAAAGAATCTTGATTTATAAAAAAATTAACTGAAGTGCTATCAGAAAGGGCTTTAATTTCCCAAGCAATTGGGTAAAAAATAGAATAAGAAAAAATTTCATTTTTATACTCACTAATATTGCCATTCTCTAAAATAGACCCACTTCCTACTGGATTGTAAAGATTAAGAACTTCTGTTAAATCGTCAAAACCATCATTGTCGGTGTCAGAGCTTAAAAGATTTGTTCCCAAAATTATTTCCTCTAAATCATTTAAGCCATCTCCATCAGAATCATTTATCTCGCTTAACACTGGATTCTCTTCAACAACCTCTTCTTCGACAACTTCTTCTTCGATAATCTCCTCTTCAATAATCTCCTCCTCAACAACCTCTTCTTCAATAACTTCTTCTACCACCTGTTCATCTTCAATTGTTGGATCTTCTATGACATTTTTTCTTTCAAATAGAGCAGAAAAATTAAATATATTCGCTTCAGGATTTTTAATGTATAAAAAGGCAGAATATGCAAGTCCTGAAATAAAAATAATACCAAAAAACACAATTAAAAAACCTATTTTTTTACCTTTAGAGTTTAATTGTTGTTTATTTTTTTCTTCTAAAACTGAGTTTGCAGATGTTGTGTCTTTTTTACCATGAAAAACGCTGTCAAATCTACCAGTTTTATAGCTCTTTGGCATTTTATGAACACCAAAAGACGGCTCTTTAACAATCTTTTGATCTGCGTCTAAGATCTCTTCTGTTTTTTTATCCTTATTTCTCATAAATCTACAAATTAAAAGCTTCTACTATTTCTGGGTAGTTCTCATAGAAAAGCTGTGGATTTACAAATATTGTTGAATCAATAGGTCCATTTCCTAATGGATTGTAACCATTTAAAACTTCGCTACCATCAAAATAACCATCCTCATCGGAGTCAGGGTTTAAAGGGTCTGTGCCAAATATATAGACCTCATCATAATCACTTAACCCATCATTGTCAGAATCAATAGATTTTAAATATTCAATATCAACCTCTTCTTCAATAACAACCTCTTCTTCGACAACTTCTTCTTCGACAATAACATCATCTATTATAACCTCTTCTACAACTTCTTCTTCGATAATGATATTGTTATTCTGTTCTTCTGCTATCATTTTATCATTTTCAATTGACTGTGGTAACAATACTTTTGAATAAACAAAATATGCTCCAACACCTAACAAAGCTAAAATTATTATAGCTACAAACAACTTTCTCAAAATG
>JBAYSI010000014.1:0-14933 GCA_041676225.1 Patescibacteria group bacterium
ATGTTAAAATATTTATTTTTTTAAAAAAAATACTCATCTTTATTGAAAATTAAATGCATTTATAACTAAAATACTTATAGCATAGGCACTAACTATTATAACGAGACCTAAAATAGATTCTACTATTATCTTTTTTGCTTTTTCAACCTGTTGATCATTACCAGAAGCTGTCATCCATAAAATACCTCCATAAACCATTAGAACCATAAAAATAACACCTAAAAAGGACAATAAATATTGAATAATAATACCTATAGAAGAGGCTATCCCTTCACCACTAGAAAAAAGTTTTTGTTCTGAGTGTCCTGTTTTTTCAGCAAAAGAATTTAAGCCACTATTATCAGAAAAAGAATATGCCATAGAAAAACATACCGGGGTTAAGAGTAAAAAGGCTGAAATAAGTATTTTTTTAAAAACCATATATTTATAATTATATTCCTGATCCACCAGAAGAATTTTCATCCTCCGACTCTGGTATTATAACCTCCTCACTCTCTATTGGAGAGCTAACTTTTTCTCCTAAGAACTGAACCAAAGCAAAAGAAGCAAAGACCATAACAAGACCAGCAAAGGCCCAAACTATTATTTTCCTAGACTTCTCAACCTGCTGATCATTACCAGAAGCTGTCATCCATAAAATACCAGCATAAATTAGAAGCAATAAGAAAAGTAAGCCGACAAAGGATAAAACAACTCCGACAATAGAGCCTAACTGATTTTGCAAATATTCACTGCTAGCTTGACGATTTTTTAAAATAGACAAACTCCCCTGGCTCATAGATGTGTCTAATCCGTAGTTGGTGCCCTTGTTGGCAAGACAATAAAAAGGCAAAGAGCCTAAGAATAAAACTGTTAAAACTAATAATATTTTTTTCATAATAAAGAATTAAGAAGAAAAAACACCACCAACAAAAGTTGTTATGGCATAAGCCGCTAAAACTATAATTAAACCAATAATAGCTCTAAATATAAGATTTTTAGCTTTTTCAACTTGTTGATCATTGCCACGAGCTGTCATCCAAGAAAATCCAGCATAAACTATAAGGACCATAAAAATAACACCTATAAAAGAAAGAATTGCTCCTATCACTATCCCAATTCTGCTAGTTAAATAAGAGTCGGCACCCTCCCTAACATCTTCAACATTAAAAGCGCCCTGAAGGTCAGGTCTATTAACAACATCATCCAATCCCCAGCCCGAAGAAGTCGCCAAAACAGGAGAAATCTGGAATAAGAATAAAAATACAAATAATAAAGTTATAATTTTTTTCATATCATTCTTCTCAATACAAATATTTTTTATTTTTATATTGAGGAGAATGGTGCCTAATCTTACGAATAGGCAACCACTTTCCAAAATCGATTTTAGAAACTAGAAAATAGTTTGCTAAAATATTATTGAGTCTGAGCCCACAATTGATCAAGTACGAAAGTTGAGATACCCCAAGCAGCCATAATTATAACCAAACCGATAACCCCAGCTCCTAATAATTTTTTAGCTTCACTAACTTTATCTTCATTACCAGCAGCTGTCATCCATTTAAAACCACCAAGAAGAACTATAACTACAGCAATAATACCCAAAAGAGTTAAAACTGTATTTATAATACCAGCAGCTATTGTTCTAGGATCTCTATCTCCTAATTTTATTCCTTCTCCGTCACCTTCTGTACCATCTACAAATCCAGTTCCAAATACAGTCTCATAAGTTGGTTCAGCAGAAACAGGTGAAGAAATAGCAAACATAGGCAACACAAACAAAGAAACTAAAAATAAACCAATAATTTTTTTTCTCATAATTTCACCACCTTTCTAGTATTTAATTTTTACAAATAAATAATAACATATTTTTTTATAAAAAACAACTTTTAAAACAAAGAAGTGGCCTGCGCAGGTCACTTCTTTTTAGCTTACTTTGTTATTGTTTTTTAAGCAGGACTCCGTAGTGGTACCCCCCCGCATCAAAGGCTTCCTTTTTTTTAAAATTTATCTTTTCAGCAATAATCAAAAGATCTTCTTTTTTAACCTTAAGACTCTGAGAAAGATTAAAGGGAGAGTCAATCTCGTTCCATTCTACAACCAAAAGTAAACCATTTTTTTTCAACATTCTATAAGACTCTCTTAGTATGTCCTCTACTTTTTCTGATTGATACAGAACATTAACAAGCAAGGCTACATCTAAGCTTTCGTTTTTTATCTTAGTCGCATTAAACACCTCCAAATCAGTCCATATTGTTTCGACTTGGCTTAAGTTGTCTATTTTAGCTCTTCTCTTGATAGCCTCTAAATTATCCTTAAGAACATCAACGGCATAAACTTTGCCACTCTTTCCAACTCTTTTAGCTATAGGGAAGGTAAAATAACCAAAAACTCCGCAACCCAAATCAGCAACAAAATCGCCCTGTTTTAATTCTAATTTTTCGATTAATAAATTTATATTTAATAAATTGTTTTTAGTTAAAGCCATATTTTTTATTTTAATTTTCTACTAAAATTTCCTTACTTATAATATTTTCCTTACTATACTTCTTTTTTGCTGAAACTGTTATAAAATTAATACCCGAGTTTAAAAATACTTTTTCGGAGAAATTACCATCAGAATCAACCATAATAAGACTACCATTAATAAAAACTTCGCTTTCTGGACTGGTCTTGCCGTCTATTGAAAATTCTAAGCTATTAACTATTGCACTATTTTCAAAACTAAAAACATCTAAAGGTGGTGCAGAAAAAATATTTTTTAAATAAAAATATAAATAAAAAAAACAAACAACAACTAATAAAAATATTAATAAATTTTTCAAAACTCTTGGAACTGAAACAAAATTTTTCCAAGAAACAATTTTATTAAAAAAAATATTTTTTTCAAATCTATGCTCTCTGTCCTGCTCTTTAATAAAATCATTTAAAATATTTTTATGATTTATACCCAAAAAATCTATATATTTTTTAAAGAAAATTCTTGAATATATTCCTTTTGGCAACTGATCATAAGAACTTGACTCTATAGCTTTAAGATACTTTAAGCTAATATTAGTTTTCAAAGATACTTCTTCCATGTCCATACCTCTAGATTCTCTAAATTTTTTAACATATGGTCCAACGGATCCTTGATCTATTGATATCTCTTTTTTTGTAAAAGTTGAATTCATACTTCTAATTCAGGCCACCCCTCCCAGTAGCAGTTAGGGCATTCATCACAAACTGAACAATTAAATAGCTTAAAAAAACTATAGCCAAACCAATAACAGCATTTACTATTATTCCTTTAGCTTTTGAAACTTTATCACTGCTTCCAGCGGAAATTAAAAACATAATACCGCCATAAACAAAAAACAATAAAGCTAAAGAACCAACAACTCCTAAAATGATTTTAGTCACTCTAACACCAACTCTTAAAACATCATTTAATTCATAATCACCCATCGCATACTTTGTTACAACCTGCCCCATACCGTCTGTTGTTGTAGATGTTGTATCTATTAAACTAGCGCTAGTAGTTGAGGTTAGGCAAAAAACAAATAAAAACAGAGAGGATCCTATCAATATTTTTTTTAAAAAAATTTTTTTCATAGATATATTAATTAACAGTTTGTTGAATGCGATTTGAATATAAATTCATTATTTCCATTGTTTTATCTTCTGGGCTATTTAAAACGTCATTTATCATGTTTCCCAAAAAATTTTCAGCCAAAATGGGATTCTTTCCTCTATACCAACTTTTAGCGGTTAAAAGCTGATCAGCAAAAACTCCTGTCTCTAAATCTTCTCTTTGACTGGCTATAAGAGATCTTAATGCTGTTGGTTTTTTTGTTTTATTTAAATATGATTCAACGTTCTCGGCTTTTGTCATAAACTTAACAAAATCCCAAGCTTCGTTTTTGTATTTACTTTTTTTAGAAACTGTTTCAACCCAATAATTTGCCATGTTTGTTGGCACCGTAGCCCCTTCTATTTGCGGTAATGGTTCAATTAAAAAATTTAACTTGGGGGCCATTGTTTTAATTGTTGATAAATGATAAGAATATCCAAACATAATTGCTAACTTTCCAGAAGCAAACATGTTTATTGAATTATCCATATCGCCATTCCAACAATAAACCTCTTTAACTGGATTAGAAAAGTCTGAATAAAAGCGAAGAGCCATTAAGCCAGGATTGTATCCTTGGCTTTTAAAAACCTCTGGAATAGTTTGAAACAAAACTTGACCATTTTCATTCATCATAGTTGCACCGTTTTGCATCATTAAAACTGCCAATATGTCACTGTATCTTTCTATGTTTTGACTTTCTCCTAAGGCTACACCTGATTGTAATATATTTCCCCTTAAATCTTGCTTGGTTAATTTTTTAACTGTTTGCTGAAAATCTCTATTCCAATGTCTTGGTATTTCCGTAACTCCAGCCTGATCAAACAAGTCTTGATTGTAATACATTGCCAAAGTGTCAACTGACAATGGCAAACCATAAACCTTTTCATTTATAACAACATCTGAATAAACAACATCAACAAAAGATTGTCTAATATCTCTCAATGTTGGGGATTTGTTAACTATTTTTTGTGGAATTACTTCGGTTTTGATTGTCCCCTGAGAAACAGGTATGACCATATTAGTCTCAAGTGGCATTGCCTCTATTTTACTTTCATACTTCCTTACCCAACTGTTATGTATAGAAAAAATATCTGGGCCCCTATCCTCGGCTAAAGCTTGTAATAGAGCATCTTCATATTCTTCGTATCTCAACTTTCTATAATTTATCTTTATATATGGATGATTGGCATTGTATTTTGCAATAATTTCAGCAAAATCATCATTACCATCAAAAACTCTCCAATAATTAAGTGTTACTGGTTCAACAGCCTCTTGCATTGTCTGTTTTCTACAAGAAGCTCCGGATGTTAACAAAAAAGAAAAAATCAAAAACAACGGAAATATTTTTTTTCTCATATATATTTTTTACTTTTATTAATCTATTATTATTATAGCAAATTTTTAAAAAAATAAAAACAATAGGGGGTTTAAAGCCCCCTAAAAAACCAATTTATCCTTTTAACCGTTATACTCATCTAATTTTATGCTCAGTAACCTACTAACACCATCATCACCCATAGTAACCCCATACAGGATATTAGCCTTTTTCATTGTAGCTCTATTGTGAGTAATAGCAATAAATTGAGTTTTGTCAGACAAATCATCTAAAATCTTAGCTAATCTTTCAGAGTTAGCTTCATCTAAGGCTGCGTCAACCTCATCTAGGACAACAAAAGGTGCTGGATTAGCGCTAATAATGGCACAAATAAGGGCTATAGATGTCAAAGCTCTTTCTCCTCCAGAAAGCATATTTATTGAAGATATCTTCTTGCCCGGGGGGATTGCCAGAACATCAACTCCCGACAAACCAATCGCATTATATTTTTTAAGATATTTTATCTTCTTTAAAACGTTATTTTTTTGTTCATCTTTGTCGCTTAAATCAGAATTTTCATCTCCCTTCAAAGTGTCGGACAGCGAATCTTCTTTTATTGGGAAAATTTTAGCGTTACCTCCATTAAACAATATTTTAAAATATTCATTAAACTTTTCTGAAATAAGTTTAAATTCTGAATCAAACCTATCTTTAATTAAAGTATCTAGCTCAATAATAACCTTTTCTAAAGATTTTATTGTTTTGTTTAAATCAGTTGTTTGGTCAAATAGAAAGTCATACCTTTTTTTAGTCTCAATATATTCTCTCTCCACTTCCGGGTCAATACCACCAATTAACTCTAAATTATTTTTTATTTTATTTATTTCAGACCTTAAAACGTCTATGTTGATATTATCGTCTTCTGTTTTATAATTCTTAATCTTTTCTATATCAATATCCTCATCTGTAATATTGTTTTCCAATTCTTCAATTCTTGTTTCTTCTCTGGCTAATTCAATTTTTGCAGAATTAAGATTATTATATATGCCGTTAATAATATTCTCCTTTTCGTGAATTTCTCTTTGCAAATTTAAAGAGTACTGTCTTCTGTTTTCTTGCTCTTTGTTAAAATTAGAAACCTTAACTTCTATATCATCTAAAATAGCTTTTTTGTCATTCAATTCTTTTAATAAAAAATTCTTTTCTTCTGTTATTAACTCTAAAAAAACATTAATCTCTTTTTTTGTTTTTATATTTTCTCTTATCTCCTCCTCTAAGCTCTCTAGCTTCGCTTGATTTTTAGCATCACTTGATCTAAGTAGGTTTATTTCAGCCTCTTTTCTGTTTATACTTTCTTGCAACTGTCTTATTTGTCTTTCTATAGAAAACTTTTCTTCCTTTACATTGTTTATTAAATTTCTTAAATCCTCAATATCTTTTTTAAAAGAAAAAGATCTTGAACTTATTAAATCTAAA
This sequence comes from Patescibacteria group bacterium, assembly GCA_041676225.1. Classification (GTDB taxonomy): domain Bacteria; phylum Patescibacteriota; class Patescibacteriia; order Patescibacteriales; family UBA12465. The sequence goes on from JBAYSI010000014.1 coordinate 6,384, forward strand.
TCCTTTTCTAGTTTTATTTTTTTGTCTTTTACTTCTTCTAGGTCTTCCTCTTTTTCACTAGAAGCTATCTTAGTTTTAACATCGCTAATATCTTTGACAGTTTTATCTATTAAAGACTCTAGTTGTACTTTTTTGTTTTTTGCGATGTTTATCTCAAGCCTCAAATCTGACAAACCAGATAAAGAGCTGTCTCTTTTACCTTTAAACTCTGAAATTTGTGAACCTATTTTTTCAATTGCGTTATCAAATTTTTGGCCAGAAACAAAATTAATTAAGTCGCCCAAACTACCCTTAATATCCGTTATCACTTTTTTAAAAAACGAAACATCAGAAACACTTTCTGTTTCTTTTATTTTTTTTAAGATATTTTCTAGGTCTGTGTTTATTTTTTTTATATTGCTAGGACTATATTCATTGTGGACCCTTCTCAATTCACTTTCTAATTCCTGTATTTTATTAAAAAGACTTTTTTCTACCTCTATCTCTTTTTCTAGCTTGGAAGTTTTATTCATTATATCTATATCCAACAAACCTAAATCCTCTTTATTTTTTTCTAAAGAATCTCTTAATTCTGATTCTCTGGAGAACAAAAAAGATATATCAAAGTTTCCACTTTTTTCAAGCTTAAGCTCTAAAAAGGTTTCAACCTTCATTAGCTCTTTAGATTTTTCTCTTCTTTCTTCTTCTACTTTGCTAAGTTGTAATTCTTTTTCTCTTAACTGATTAAAATTGCCGTCCAAAGAGGGTAGATTTGAGAAATCTTCTTTTAGTTTGATCAAATTACTCTCTTCTGTTTTTTTATCCTCTATTAATATGTCAATCTCTCCGCCACTTTTACTTTGAGACTTTAACTGCTCCCAGTCTGATATTAAAGAATTTTGTCTCTCTAGGTCTCTTATATATTCTTTTAACTCCGATAGCTTTGTTTGTAGTTTTAAAAAGTCATCGCTTACAGATGATTCTTCATTTATCTTTTCTGCTTCACTCTTTTTACTATCTAAAATATTTTTTATAGTCTCCTTTTCATTGTCTAGTTCTTGTATTTTTTTATTAAAACCTTGAAGTCTACCATTAATATCTTTCCACAAAAAACCAAAATAATTCAACTGATTTTTTTCTAACTCTTCTTCTAAAAACTTTCTTTTTTTCAACCTACCCAACTGTCTTGTTAAGCTACCCAGTCTAGGCTCAATTTCTTTCAAAAGCATTTCCACTTGGTTTAAGTTTTCTTGACTACCCTCTAGCTTATTTAAAGATATGTCTCTTTTTATTTGATGCTGTTTAACCCCAGTAGCTTCATCAAAAAAAGATTTTCTTTCGGCTGGACTTGTGTTTAAAAAATTTTCAACCATACCCTGACCAATAACACTATATGTTTTTTGACCAAAATTGGCTTTAGCTAAAAATATTTGAACATCACTTAATCTAACTTTATTGCCGTTAATAAGATACTCACTATGACCGTCACGATAGACTCTTCTACTTAGAACAATTTCTGGTAACATCAACAAAGCATCAATACTGTCTATTTCTCTCTTGTCTATTTCGGCGCTAACGCTATCTTCTTTCAGAGAATAAATCTCTCTGCTTTTAAAATTTGTATCCTGATTATTTAAATACAAAGAAACCTCGGCAAAATTTAAGCGAGCTTTTTTGTCAGAACCTATAAAGATAACGTCATCACTTTTTTTACTTCTAAGAAGTTTTGAGCTTTGCTCTCCCAATACCCACCTTATAGCATCAGCTATATTTGACTTACCGGAGCCATTTGGACCAACAACAGAAGTTATCCCTCTTTTCTTGTCATTTATCATTCCAGAGAAAAGAAGCTTATTCTTATTAGCGAAAGACTTAAATCCTTGTATTTCTAGCTTTTCTAAATACATAAAAAAATTCAGGAAAATTAATTAACACTCTTTATTATAAAACTTTTAATCGCTAAAATCAAATAAAAATAAAAACGCCTTAAATTAAGGGCGTTTTTATTTTTATAAGAAACTATTTTTTCTTTGCAACCTTCTTTACAGCCTTCTTTACAGCTGGTTTTTTAGCAGCAACTTTTTTTACAGCCTTCTTTACAGCTGGTTTTTTAGCAGCAACTTTTTTTGCAACTTTTTTTACAGCCTTCTTTACAGCTGGTTTTTTAGCAGCAACTTTTTTTGCAACTTTCTTCACAGCTTTTTTAACAGCTGATTTCTTAGCAGCAACTTTTTTCATATCATTTAAAAAGTTAAATGTTTTTAAAAGTAGGAACCGACCAATTCCTATATAAACTTAATTTAAGTATAACATAAAAAAAAATAAAAAAATATACTTTTATAAAAGTTTTAGTCTTGCCTTTGGTTTTAAAATTATAATAACAAAAAAATCCAGCTTTTAACTTTAAAGCTTTGTCAGCTGGAAAAAAATTTTAACACTTATTTTAAACAAGTATTAAATTAAAAAATCTTATTAACCACTCCTGATTAATATTAACCAATAGAAACAATATCCGCAGATACTTTTATACTTATCACAACAAACAATCTCTTATAGTTTTTTAAAACAAAAATCTGATCTACATGTCTTCCAAAAAAATTTCACAATTTAACTCTAAGCAAAACTTTTAATTTTTTTACATCAAGAACTAATACTAAAATTATTTTCTTTGCAAAGTTTAAAAAGTTATTAACACTTTTATTTTAAAAATAAATATTTAGTTTGTCCTAAGAGTTTTTTTTATTTCTTCTTCTAAAAAATTTAAAGATTTCCATAGTCCATAAAATAGATGAAGCTATTAAGAATAGATAAAACCATTCAACAAGAGGAACTGGCTCTGTGTGTAAAGCTCTTTGTAAAAATGGATTGTAAGTTGCAAAAATATGCAAAGCTTGTGCGGCTATAATTCCAAAAAAAACAACTAGATTTTTCTTAATTGATATTTTAAATGTAGAAACAATTTCTGACCTACAATTAAGTACATGGAAGTTTTGAAAAAGAACCATAAGCATTAATAAAAAATTTCTTGCATGAGACTCTTCCCATCCTAAATAATCTAACAAATAAATCCAAACCCCGAAACTAACTAGACCCATAGCAGCACCCGAAACCAGGGTTTCTGTTGTCATTAATTTGTTGAATATGCCTTCTTTTGGTGATCTAGGTGGTTTTTTCATAGCGCCATCTTCACCAGCCTCAAAAGACAATGCCATGTCTTGTATTCCGTCTGTGACTATATTAAGCCATAAAAGTTGAGCGGCAAAAAATGGAAGTGGGAAGCCAAATATTATTGCTAATAAAAAAATGAGGATCTCGGCTGCTCCGCTGGAAATTAAAAAATAAACAACTTTTCTAACGTTATCATAGGCAAACCTACCCTCTTCAACTCCGTTAACTATAGATGAGAAGTTATCATCAGCAACTATCATGGTCGAGGTTTCTTTGGCAACATCTGTACCACTGCCCATGGCAACCCCTATATTGGCCTGCCTAAGTGCTGGTGCATCATTAACTCCATCACCAGTAACAGCAACAAAATGCCCTCTCTTCATTAAAGCTTTCACTATCTTTAGTTTTTGCAAGGGAGAAACGCCAGCAAAGACACTTGTGTTTGACACTAAGTCTAAAAACTCTGGACTTATTTCTTTTTCTTCTGAACCTAAATTGTCACCACTTACAACATCCTTGTCCGAATATGCTATACCAAGCTCTTTTGCAATAAACAAAGCTGTGGCTGGATGATCACCTGTTATCATTACAACCTTTATTCCAGCCTTCTTACATTTTTCAACAGCATCCTTAGAATCTTTTCTTAAAGGATCAATGAAGCAAACCAGCGAAAGAAAATTTAAATCTTTTATTTTTTTATCGCTAAATTTATCAATATTAAAATCTTGAGAGTTAATAATTCCATATGCTACAGCTAAAACCCTATAACCTTGAGAAGCTAAAAATTCTCCCTCCTTCTTTATTTTATTTTTATCTATTTCAAGAGGGTTATCAATAGTTCCAATTTTTGAACAAAAATCTAAAACTCTAGCAACTGAGCCTTTAACAGCTATTTTTATTTGATCAGATTTCTTATCTTTGTAGATTTTGGCTGAATATCTTTTTTCTGATTCATAAGGGACATCTAGTATATGTTCAACAGAGTTATTTATGTCATCAATCAAGAAACCTCCTTTATAGGCCATGGCTAAAAAGGCAACATCCATAGCGTCACCATGATTGTGCCAAACCTTTTTAGACCTCCAAAGTTTAGCTTCGTTTGTCAATACTGAGTTTTTAATTAATTCAAGTTTAACCTCTTCGTCGTTTTTGTCTAATTTTTCAACTTCCGTAAAAGAGCCAACCCCGTTATAGCCCTCACCACTTATTTCAATTTTTTTTCCGCTAGATAAATAAATCAACTTAGCTGTTTGCTGGTTAACTGTTAAGGTTCCCGTTTTGTCACTAGCTATCATAGTACAACTTCCCAAACCTTCAACGGCGGTTAGTTTTCTAACAACAACATTTCTTTTTGACATTCTAACCGTAGCTACGGACAAAGCAATCGTAAGAGCAACTGGTAGGCCCTCTGGTATAGAAGAAACTGCTAAAGCAACAACTAAAAAGAAAACTTCTTGAGGAATCATTCCTTTAGATATCGCAATAAAAGCTAAAACGAGACACAAAAACAAAATTGCAATAGATATTTTTTTCGTAAAACTTTCCATTCTAATAATAAGTGGAGGTTTTGTTTTTTGTGAAGAAGAGATTATGTCTGCTATTTGTCCAACCTCTGTATTTAGACCTATTTCAACAACAACACCCCAAGCTCTACCAGAGGTAACTGAAGCTCCAGCAAAAACCATATTTAATCTTTTGTTGATAGATGTTTCTTTTTTTAATTTTTCTATATTTTTTTCAACAGCTTCAGACTCTCCAGTTAGAAAGGCCTCATCTACCCTAAGGTTTTTAGAATTAAAAAGTCTTAGATCGGCCGGAACCTTATCTCCTGATTCAAGAAAAACAACATCTCCTATAACCAAATCTTCAGCATCAATAGTTTTTTCTACCCCATGTCTTTTAACTCTTGCCTTTATCTTTAAAAAGTTCTGTAAAGCTGCTGCGCTTTTCTCTGCCTTGTTCTCTTGCCAGGCTCCAACTATAGAATTAAAAAATATTGCCCCAAAAATAAAGATGGCGTCTGAAAATCCATGACTATCATCTTTTATTGAAATAAAAATAGAAATGGCTCCAGCAATTATTAGGATATAAATTAACGGGTTTAAAAACTGTCTCAAAAAAATAATAAAAACATTTGGTGCCTTTTTACTTGGAAGCTTATTAAGTCCAAACTCTTTTTGCCTATCAAAAACTTCATTAGAATTAAGGCCGTTTTCTGAAGATTTTAATTCTTTAAAAACATCTTTTATGTCTAATAAGTGCCAATCAATTTTTTTATCCATTTTTTTCTAAATTATTAATTTTAAGCCTCACTGACAAAATAATTTTCTTGAATATATTGCTGCAACATTCTTTCTGTGTTAAAAAAAGAGGCATTAATAGCAATAGTACTTATCATTGTCTCTCTCCACTTGTTTGGAGTGTTGTAATATCTTGGAAGTATTTTCTTTTCTAGAACATTGTAAAGACTCTCTGCATCTTTCTTGTTTAGATTTGCTATAACCTCATTACCCCTTCTTTCTCCTATTGCCCAACCAGTTTTATCTTTTAAATACCCCTCTATCCACCAGCCATCAAGAGTACTAAAATGAGGAACTCCATTGTGGGCTGCTTTCATTCCACTAGTGCCCGAAGCTTCGTTAGGTGGAAGTGGTGTATTTAACCAAACATCAACACCAGAAATCATTAATTTTGCTAAGTCCATATTATACCCCTCAAGAAAAACTATCTTAATATTTTTTTTGTATCTTTCTTTTATCTCTATTATATTCTTAATCATCTGCTTTCCGTCCTCATCATTTGGATGAGCCTTTCCCGCATATATTATTTGCATCTTTCCAACATTTTTATGTATTTTTAATAATCTATCTATATCGCTAAAAAGAAGGTTAGATCTTTTATACCCAGTAAACCTTCTAGCAAAGCCAATAGTAAATACACTTTTGCTTAGTCTTATCTTTTGCTCTTTACTTATATAGTCAAAAAGTTTTTTCTTGTTTTTTTGATGAGCTGACCAAACAACTGACAAAGGAATATTAAAAACATTTCTAAGTGACATATTAGAATTTCTCCAATTTGGTATATACTTATCATAAACAGACTTAAACTCATCAGATGTCCATGTTTCAGAATGAACTCCATTTGTTATTGCATGAATAGAAAACTCTGGAAACATTTTACTTGAAACCACTTGGTGACTTAAAGCTACGCCGTTTATGAAATTACTAAAATAAAGACCAAGCCTTGTCATGTTAAGTTCATTGCTCTTTATTAAACCTTTTAAATGAACAGGAATATCCTTTTGATATTTAAGAGCCAAATCTAAAGGAAATCTGTCATGACCAGCATCAACTGGAGTATGTGTTGTAAAAACACATTTTCTTCTTGTTTCTTCTATTTTCTTGTTGTCACTTTTTTCTTTAGAGCTTAAAAACATTTCAACAGCAGACAAGCTTCCATGCCCTTCGTTTATGTGAATCTTGGTAATATATTTATGACCCAAGGATTTTAAAATTTTTACCCCAGCCCTACCCAATACTATTTCTTGCATAAACCTATACTCCTGCCCAGAGCCGTAAAGCTTTCCTGTTAACTCTCTATATTCTTTTTTGTTTGTTTTTATGTTTGTATCTAAAAAATAAACAGGTACGGGATATTTTGATTTACTTTGTATGTAATAAACCCAAACACCAACAGAAACAAAATCGTCCCCTATCTTAATCTTTACAATATTTGAAAGTTTTTTTAATTTTGAAAAATTATAGTTACAATCCAAGTTTAGCTGTTCTCCCTCTTTACTTATTTTTTGTTTAAAATAACCTTTATCATTTAAAAGAGTTACGCCAAGCATAGGCAACCCTAGGTCAGCGGCTGATTTAAGTGTATCTCCTGCTAGAACGCCTAACCCTCCTGCATAGGTTTTAATATCATTGTTTATGGCTATTTCCATACTTAAATACGCAATTTTATACTTAGCAATTTTCGACATAGGTATTTTAAATAATTTATTAATATTTTCTAATAGACTTTAGCACATTTTTAAAGCCAAATCAAAAAAGAATCTTTGTTTATTTTTTTAAAAAAATCTGTTATCATAAAAACATGATGAGTAAAACAATAAGAAAAAGTCTGGGGGAGGAGGAAGAAATAAAAAAATACTTCTCCGTATGTGGACGATATATTAAATTGAGAGTTCTATCCTCCATGATAAAGTGGTTGGCAATTTTTGCTGCCATTATTTCTTTTTTAATACTAATAGATAGGGCTCAAATGTTCACCCTACCCAAAATACAATCTTTTGAGACCGGCAACTACATGGGAGAGGGCTTTACGGGCGAAGCAGCAGATTTTAGTTTTATAGAAAACTCTATAAGATCAATAAACTTAAATAGCCAAATACTAAGTAATGATATAATAACAATAATAAAAATCCTTGTGCTTATTTTTATTTTTATAATACTACCAACTATTATCGCATATAATGTTTGGTATATAAAAATATCAAACGAATTTGTGCTAACAGACAGAAGATTAATAATAAAAAGAGGTTGGTTAAATACAAACATCAAAACTATATACTACAATAGAATAACAGACATGAATATTGGTCAAACTTTATTGGAAAAAATAATTAAAATTGGGACTCTTTCAATTAGTACTGCTGGTAGTGATGGATACGAAGTCATTCTATGGCACATAAGGGATCCATATAAAATAAAGAAGATTCTGTACGAAGCAAAATTCAAATACGAAAAAGATAATCATAATAGAGAGGAAAAAGATGGGATGGATGAAGAATAAAATCAAAAACTCTGGCTTTCTACTAATAAACAAAGAGGAAGGACCAACATCTCACGACCTAATAAACAATCTTAGAAAAATTACTGACATTAAAAAGATTGGTCATGCTGGAACACTAGACCCTTTTGCCGAGGGTCTTTTGATTGTTGCTGTTGGGAGAGAAGCAACTAGAAAAATAGATAATTTTGTAAAGCTTAACAAAGAATATGAAGCTGTTGTTGTTTTAGGGCTAGAAACTGACAGTCTTGATAAAACTGGTAATATAACAAAAAGATATAATGGAGAAAAGGTAGAAAAAAAACACATTATAAACGCTCTAAAAAAAATAAAAAGAAGAAGAGAACAAACACCACCAATGTATAGTGCTAAAAAAATTAATGGCAAAAAGCTTTATGAACTAGCTAGAAAAAACATTGAAATAGAAAGAAGACCTCAAAAAATAAAAATACACTCCATCAAAACACTAAATTATCAATGGCCAATACTAAGCTTAAAAATTAAATGTTCAAGTGGAACATATATAAGAACAATAGCTAAAGATATAGGAGACGAATTAAAATGCGGCGCATATTTACATGAGCTAAAAAGAACCCAAATAGGTAG
>JBAYSI010000015.1:0-14635 GCA_041676225.1 Patescibacteria group bacterium
ACAAAATCTAATATTTTCCTCATATAGTTTACTATTTTTTTCTTAATTTTAATAAAATAATAACAGGGACGGAAACCATTATATACGATACAACAGTAGCAATAGCCGCCCCACTAATTCCCATTCTTGGAATTAATATTATGTTCAAAGCAATATTTAATATGGCACCGAATAAAGTAATGAAAAAGTATGTTTTTATATAATCCTCAGCTAATAAATATTTACCAACTACTACTCCAACAAAAACACCAACAGTAGACCAGACATAGATAGCTAAAACTGGTATAGCAGCTATGTATTGTTCTCCAAAAAGTCTTAATATCAAAGGTTCTGCTAGTAGCGTCACAACGATAGATATTAGAACAGCTCGAGCAAACATTAACAGGAATAATTATTATCACCTACTAGCATACGAAGCTCTGTCTGTTTTTCTAGCATTAATAATAGCCGGGAAAAAAGACGCACAAATAATTGTCGGAATTAAATTCCAAACCTCCGACAACTTAGTAGCTACAGAATAGATACCAACGGCTGACTCATCTATCATCATTTTAATAATAACCTGATCTATCCTCATGTAAATAGAAACGGAAACACTTGTCAACATTAAAAGCCATGACCCTGAAAGTATCTTTTTGGCTAAAGGATATTTAAACTTCCAGTCCATTATCCTTAACTTTGATGACTTATATGAAATTATTAAAAATACACTTAACAGTATTGATTCTAGCACATAAATTGCAACAAGCCAAATAACTCCCATTCCAGAAACAATCATAACAACCTTTAAAATTGAAGCTATTACTGAAGCTGAAAGCTGAGCCTTGACATTCTTTTTAGCTTCAACATTGGATTGGAAAAAAATTAATATAACATTAAAGGAATGAAAGACAAAAGTAAAAGAATGAAGAACTACTAAGAATTTAATGAGAGGCGACGATTCTATTGAGAATATAACTATAGAGCTAACAAGTAATGCTAAAAAACCACCTATTAACTTTAGCCTAAAAGAAGTCCCCATTAGTTCATCCCTCTTCTCCGGATACTTAACTAAGTCCCTGCTTAAAATACCATCCACTCCCAGGGTTGATATAAAAGCAAAAAGACCAGTAAAGGCCATGGCGTAATTTAAAACACCATAGTTTTCTGGCCCCAAATATCTAGCCATCCAAACTCCTACAAAAAAAGCAATACCCAAGCTAAACATCTGACCAAAAAACATCCAGCCAGTGTTAACGAAATACCTCTTAAAGCCTTCATGATTTAAAATCCAGCGCCATTTTTTTGGAACAAATTTATCTATTTTTAAAAAAATATTTTCTAAAATTTTTTTATTTTCTTTCATAATCAAGACTTAGCAAAATTAATCAAATCTTCATAATAATTATTATCAGCTTTTTTTAATGCTTTCAAATAGATATTACGAGCTTTATTTTCCTTATACAAATCATCAGAACCCCAGGAAAAATATTTTTTGTTAAAAATTTTTTTCATCATCAAGTCTGCTAATAAGCGAGAATGACGACCATTACCATTATTAAAAGGATGAATCGCTACAATCCGATGTTTTAGTCTAATAGCAATTTCTTCCTCAGCAAATATTTTATTTTCGATCCAATAAAAACAATCATCTAAGAGCTTTTTTAGCTCAACTGAGATTATCGGCCAATCAACTCCAATGTTCTTGTTTGAGGTTCTAAATTTTCCAGACCAAGACCAAACACTAGAAAACATTTTTTTATGCAGTAATTTAATAAAATCTTCTGACAAAAAACCATTTAAAACAATCTTTTTCCTGGAAAAATAAAAAATAGCCGACTCAATATTTTTCTGCTCAAACTCATCTAAATCCCTTTTATTATTAATAGTTTTTATAAGTAAACCATCTAAATCATCGTTATCCAAGGGAGTTTCTCCTTCTAAATAGTTAAAAATTAATCCCATAATATTTTTTCTTGATTAACTATAATTTTATCGGCTCTTTCCTTGATAGCTCTTTTAATCCTGAGACGAGAATTAGCTTGATTCTCAAGCTGCATATTCTTATCACTCCTTAAAACTATTTCCCTGGCAACATCATAAGCTCTTTTTTTAACAATCTTCTGCAAACTGCTCTTAGGAGCAGAAAAGCCATAAACAAATTTTAAACCCAAAGAATTGGCAATATCTTTTAGTATGTTTAAACTAATTGTCCCTTCTTTTTCCCTATCTTCCATTTCTTTAACACTTTGAGGAGTAACTTTTAATCTTTTAGCTAACTGCTCCAAGGACATACCTAGAGAAACTCTAAGAGACTTAATCCAAGCATCCCTCAAGGGTTCAATTTTGTCTATTCTGTTATAGTAAGAAATTCTTCTATCTAATTGGTCTCTTTGAATCTTTTTTATATCTTTATTCATAAGGTTATAGCCTTAATTTATTAAATATTTTTTAAGGTTATAGCCTTAAAAAATATTTAATAAAAAACAATTTTAATCAATTTTTATAATAACTTTATTATATATTAACTAAAAATATACGTCAAATAATAAATTGCAAAGAATTAAACAGTATTAAGGGGATTGGAACTCTTTTCCAATCCCCTTATAAGTTTGAAGTCTATTTCGATTATTACAATACTTTCACGATATAACGCCTATCTCCTATGCAAATTAAATTCTAACCTCAGTCTCTCTCCTGGGTTCGCTTTATAGATATGATCTAGGATATTATCTATTCTTGTCTCAGCTTCTTCCCTGCTTAAGCTACCTTGGAAGTTAATACCATAGACCTCTTTAATCTTAACTGTCATATTCTCCTTATTCTGAGTCATGGTGTTGTATAGGTTGTTTCTAGTAAAGCAAAAAAGGGTTAAAAAGCACAAGGTGACAACAACAATGGTAGTAGTTAAGGTAAATATCTTAAAAATAGTCTCATTATCCATTATGAAGACACCTGAGATAATTAAAATTGTTGGAAATATTAAAGCTGGATTAATTTTAAAATACCAGAAACCAAAATTATTACCTAAAAGAAGAACACCTAGCAATATTATTAATAAACCAAAGAAGGCTTTTGAATAATCTAGTTTAATGTATTTCTTTTCTTTTTTTGTTTTATTCTCTGCTTTATTTGTCTTTTTTGTTTTTTCACTCATATTATTTTCTTTTAAATAAAATAATAAGTCCAAGCAATACTAATGCTAATGGCCAAAAATTAGACCAAAACTTACTCAAATCGAAGAAGTTAGAAAAAAAGTATATAAATCCTAAAAAGATAAGAAAAGCACCAAGAAGAAATCTACCATTGTCATTTTCTTTAGTTATATTCTTAACTTTTTCTCCCACTTCATATACTTCAGCCCTATTAATAGCTCCTTTCTCGGAAGGTATTAAAACAGCACAAACTAAATATATTAATAATCCAGAACCACCACCAAAAAGAAGAATGATAAATACTAAACGAACTATAATTGAGTCTATGTTTAAATATTCAGCTAAACCACCACAGACACCAAAGAGCATTCTATCCTTAGACGAACGATAAAGTTTTTTTGTGTTTTTCATATAATTTTTAATTATTTATCTTCTTTATTTATTCTTTTAAGAAGGTCAAATCTTTGACTAAAATGTCTTAAATCAATATTATCCCTACTATCACCCTCTTTTAACCTTTCTTCTAAGTGTTTTTCAGCTTCAGCTAACTTATCTTTAGTCATTATATATTTATCATACTTATCTCCATCTCTTAAATTGTCAGTTACAATATAGTTATCATCCTCTCCTTCTATGATACTATTATACTTTTTTATCTGATCCTTATCTATGAATTTATAACCATTTCTTCTAGCCCACTCTATAACACTCTTTTGCCCGGTATTAATTAGAAATTTATCTACACTATTATTATCTTTAACCATTATAGTTAAAAATTCTTCAACTTTAGATAAAAACATACTAGAATTAATGTCAGTACCCTTTAACTCCCCTCTTTTAACCTCTCTGTGGACCTGAGAAAGACAACTAATCGCCCTCTTATATTTAAAGTCAATTAAACTATTGTTATTTTCATCTTTTAAATAGAAAGAGATAAAACGACCAGAAGTCTCCACCTCAAAATTAAGCCTCTCTGAAACCTTCTCTTTTAAAACTAAAACATCATGAGAGCCATCTTTAATTTTTTCGTTGGCCTCAGCTAAACTTTCTAGAACTTTTTTTTCATCTAATTTCCTGGAAAAAAAGCTCTCCTCCTTTTCTGTTGTTGGTCTTTCAAAATTCATAAGTTTTCTATATTAATAATAGCACTATAGCTCCATTTTAACAAGTCATATAGGCTCATTTTAAACATAGGAGCACTAGAGGTTGTCCACCTCTTTCAAGTTGAATGATAAAATGTTTGATTGATGACCATCGCTTGATGGTTTATCAAATAGGAATTTTCCAATAAATTTTTTATCTTCTAAGAAATATGGAACCCAATGCTCGTCATCTGGCCACATAAGATCAAAAGGTATTTCTTCTATATTAAACCATTTTGGCATCATTTCCTCTGTTTCCGTTGGTTCATTGTTAAAACTAGTAATATTAAATATATGAACCTCAAGAATTTCAGGCGAATTTTCAAATTCAAACTCTAAAACACCAATTTTTTCCAGCTCTCTAGCAATAACCCCAGATTCCTCATGCAGCTCGCGAACTACTGCCTCTTCTATGGTCTCACCTTTTTCCACCTTGCCCCCAAAACCATTCCATCTACCAACCCCAAAACCCCTCTTCTTTAATCCAAGAAGAATCTTTCCCTCTTTACGTATCATTGTTAGTGTTAATTGTTTTTTCATATTATTTTAATTCTTTCTTTTTATTATTCTCTAAAAAATTATTTTTTGAAATAACTGACTTACCTGTTTGTTTTTCTAATTCATTTTTTGCTTTCCTGGCCACTCCGCCACCCTTTTTAGCAACTTTTCTATTTTCCTTAAAATCTTTTGGCTCAACTTTTTTAGAAATTTCAGTAGTTGAAGCTTCGGCTAACATATTTAAAACTAATTCTAGATTAGTCATATTGTCTCTCAGATTTTCTTTTTTTAAATTTTTAATTTTCTTATATTCTTTAGTTCTTAGCCCCGCCCAAGCGAAAGTAATATCATCGGTATCGGCTGTATCTGTCAAATAATATTTACCGTCACTGGCTATCATTTTCAGTTGGTGACATTTTGTCACCACCTCACTACCCTCTTCCCGCAATCTTTGAGATAATTTATTCCAATCTATATATTTAACAGTGCCTCCGCAAACACCAAATACTATATACCAATCTTTTAAATGCTATTTAATTATCGTTTATGTTTAATACTAATTATAAAGGTCGGAGGAAGACTTAACGTACTCAACTAACTCTTGATCTATTTCGAAGATATCATTATCATTTTGATTTAACAAAATTTCATTAATGTTGTTTTTAAAAATCAACAAAGACTCTTTGTCTAGATTATCAAGAAAAGAATCCAAATAAGAGTCAAGAATTTCTTCTTGTTCAACATCAAATTCAACAGAACCTTTTTCTCTAATAATTTGATTTTTTTTATTATTAAAAACACTCAACAAGCTTTGTAAGTGAGCTAAAATTTGAAAAACGCTTTTTCTTTTAGCTTGACCCTCATAGAAGCCAGAGTTGTCACAAACTCGACAAGGATATTCGCATTCATTAGCTTTCTCATAATTATATATGACATTTTCCAACTTTAAATCAGATAAAATCTCCGCCTCACCTCTTTTGTATAAATAAGCCATGGAATAGGCCAGATCAGAAGAAACATCGGAAATATTAAACAAGGACTCACTTTCATTGTTTAAATTATTTATATAATGAGCAATATTTTTTCCAGGAAGATACTCTTTGGCTATAAATCTCATATTTTTACCATCGAAATCTCTCTCGAGATAGCCTAAATACTTCTGCAAGATAGGATTATCTTTTCCAATAGGTGATTTAAAAACTAATTTTTCTTGAGCTGAATTACTTTCTTCGTCTTTAACATTCCTAAGATCTGTTGATAATGTAAAAGATATTTTGTCTCCACTGTTCAAATAGCAATCAATTTTATTAACCCTCCTATTTAAACCAATGTCTAAATCTATATTCTCCGCATTTAAGGAATCAAGATTATCAACATTATCATCCGATAAATAATCACTAATATCAACATGGACCAAATCTTCCAATTCAATATTTTTAATAATATTTTTTAAAAATGTTTTGTTGTTTTCTTCTACAGAAAACAAAGAGGCTATCATTTTTAAATGAATTTTCCCAGATTCAGAGTCAGGATTAATGTTTACAAACTTAATATTGTTTATAAGTTTCTCGTATTTTTCCAGAACAGAAGAATCAATACCCATTCTTTCTAATTCTTTCGACAATTTAAATCCCTTTTTTTCTAAATTTTCCATAAAGATATTATTATGTGTTATAAAAGTGAAATACTTTTAAGCACCACAACACTTCTTATATTTTTTTCCACTACCACAAGGACAAAGGTCGTTTCTACCAACCTTATTACCCTCTTCATCTTTAGCTTTATCCTTAACTAAATCTACGGTACCAGTATCATTTACCATCCTCCTGGCCATTTCTTTGGCTGGAGCTGAGAATCTAGTTGCTCTTTCCATAATACTTGGAGCCATAAAATTACTTACATCTCCAGTTTTGTATATAGAATAAACAACCTGTCTTTGTATCAGACCAATAAGTTCATGATACATTCTATAGGCTTCTTTCTTGTATTCAACTAGCGGATCTCTTTGACCATAACCACGAAGACCAATGCCTTTTCTTAAGTAATCAACTGTTTCTAAATGTTCTATCCATAAATTATCAATAGAGCGAAGAAGTATTCCTTTTTCAATATCTACAAAATTTATCTCAATATTGTCAAAACCTTCAGCCATCTTTTGATAATTTTCTCTAGATAGATTTATTAAATATTCAGTAAGTTCAGCCCTAACATCCTCTTTAATCTTCTTACTATCCTTATATGACAACACCTTATCTCTCTGTTCTGTAGTTAAGGTAAAAATACTGTTTGTAACTTCATATATTTCTTTAAAATTCCAATCAGAATAATCATCATAAGCAGTATGGAAGATTACAACTTGAGATATTTCGTCTTCTATCATCTCTGAAATGATAGAAGAAAGAGTTTTTTCGTTTTCTTCTTTAGTCTTCTCATAAATATCTAAAACCTCTCTACGTCTTTTATATATAGCTTCCCTATGCTTATTAATAACATCATCATATTCAACTACGTGCTTACGTAAATCAAAATTATTACCCTCAACTCTTTTTTGAGCTGACTCAATAGAGTTAGATACCATCTTATTCTGAATTGGCATATCCTCTGGCATTCTTAGAGTATTCATAACACCCTTTAATCTATCTCCACCAAAGATTCTCATTAAATCATCATCAGCTGAAATATAGAATTGGCTAGAACCAGGATCACCTTGACGACCAGCACGACCACGTAACTGATTGTCAATTCTCCTTGATTCATGTCTCTCTGTTCCAATAACATGAAGACCTCCTAATTCCTTAACCTTCTTTTGATCTTCTCCTTCTGGTGGGTTACCACCTAGAATAATATCAACACCACGACCAGCCATATTAGTAGCAATGGTTATTGACCCAGGCTTACCTGCTTGTGATATTATCTCAGCCTCTCTAAAGTGATTTTTAGCATTCAAAATATTTGGTCTAAGACCTTCTCTTTCCATCATTAAACCAAGAAGTTCATTATCCTCAATAGAAACAGTACCAATTAAAACTGGCTGTCCCTTAGCACTCCTTTCTTTAACTTCTTCAATAACAGCCTTAAATTTACCGTCTTTAGTCCTATATATTAAATCATTATAATCTTGCCTAACATTCGGCTTATTAGTCGGAATAACTATTGTCTCCAATTTATATATCTTGTAGAACTCCTCAGCCTCAGTAACCGCTGTACCTGTCATACCAGATAGTTTTGGATACATTCTGAAATAGTTTTGGAAGGTTACAGTAGCTAAAGTCTGTGACTCTCTCTGAACAATAACTCCTTCTTTAGCTTCTATTGCTTGATGAAGACCCTCACTGTATCTTCTTCCAGGCATCATACGTCCTGTAAACTCATCAACAATTATTATCTCCCCATCCTTAACTACATAATCTTTATCCCTCTTAAAAAGAACCTGAGCTTTTAAGGCTTGTTCAATATTGTGAACATCTTTAACACCTCCAGCTACATAGATATTCTCTACACCTAAAAATTTTTCCATTCTAGATATGCCACCTTCTGTTAAAGTGGCAGCTCTCATTTTTTCATCTACATTATAGTCATCTCCTTCGTTTAATCTTTTAACTAATTCAGCAAATCTGAAATATCTATCGTTAGATTCTTCAGCTGGAGCTGAAATGATAAGTGGAGTTCTAGCTTCGTCAATTAAAATTGAGTCGATTTCATCAACTATACAATAATAGAAATCTCTCTGTACCATCCTATCAAGGCTGGTAACCATATTATCTTTTAGATAATCAAAACCAAACTCATTATTAGTTCCATAAGTAATATCACAACTATATGCTTCTTTTCTGCTAACCTTTCTAAATGGTTTTAGTTTGGGATCAAATTCACCTTCATCATTAGCTTCTGGGTCATAAATATATGCATTATCATGAACTATGACACCAGTTGTAAGGCCCAAAGAATAGTATACTGGAGCCATCCAGCCAGCACCAACCCTAGAAAGATAATCATTAACAGTAATTAAATGAGCACCCTTACCCAAAAGAGCATTAAGATAGAGTGGTAAAGTAGCTACCAATGTTTTACCCTCACCAGTTTTCATTTCAGAAATTTGCCCACGGTGTAAGACAATTCCACCAATTAACTGCACATCATAATGTCTTTGTCCCAAGACACGAAAAGAAGCCTCTCTAACGGCAGCAAAAGCCTCTGGCAGTAAAGCATCCAGAGCCTTTTGACATTCTTCAAAGTTATCTTTATTTAAAGAGCTTAAACGCTCTCTAGCTTCAATTGTAAAATTCTTTAAATCTTCGTCACTTCTCTCTTTAAAAGATGGTTCAAAAGAATTTATCTTATCAACTATAGGTTGTATAGCTTTGACTATTTTTTCATTAGGATCGCCAAAAACCTTGTCCCAAAATCCCATATTTATATATTTATTTAAATTATTATTGTCTTCTTTCTTTAGCTTGTTTCTTTTCTTTGTGCTTTTTAATCATTAAAACTAAATGATCTTTAACTTTGTCCACTGCTTTATTAATTGTTGTTTCACTTTTCTCAACCCTTAAAACCTTCCCAACAACAAAAAGATTAACTTCAACTCTATACACATCACCATTTTTTTGATCACTTGGAATATTTTCCAATTCAACATCACAGTTTGTGACCTTTAAATCACCCAGATATTTCTCTACCATATTCATTTTCTTTTCAACATAATCTTTTACTGTATCACTTAAGATCACTCTACTTCCTTTGATTTTAATATTCATACTTTTAAAATTTAATTATTAATTAAATAATCCAATTATATCTTTAAAGGTTACAAAAACAACTAAAAGCATCAAAAGCATAAAGCCAAAATTATTCAATAATGCTTCTATGCTTTGCTTTATTGGACTTCCTTTAATTCTTTCTATTAAAAGGAAAAGTAACCTGCCACCATCTAAGGCTGGAAATGGTAATATATTGATTATAGCTAAATTAAGAGACAAAAGAGCGGTAAAATGGATTAGGTATACTATCCCCATTCTAGCCATATCACCAGTTAAAACAGCTATACCAATTGGACCAGCAACTTCAACATTCATTGGTTGACCAATTATTAAACCTCTTAGCATGTCAAAAAGAGTGTAAATAATTAACCATAGAAATGCAAAAGTATTTTTAAATCCTTCTATTAAGGCTAAATACCAAGGATACTTAACAAATGAGGTATTTGCCATACCTATACCAACTATATTTCTACCTAAATCTTCATCGAATTCTGGAGCAAGTGACAAGTTAATTAATTCACCCTCTCTATCTACTGTCATTGTGATTTCCTTAGAAGGGCTATCTATGGCACTCTTAACCTTTTCTTCATCATTAACCATTTCTCCATTAATGTCCATAATTACGTCCATAGGCATTAAGCCGGCATTAGACGCTGGAGAATCGCTAACAACCTGGAAAATTCTAACTACTGGTTCTGAAACTTTAACCCCTTTTGGCATATTTGACTGATCAATTGATTGATGAGATCCAATCATCAAATTAATTGATATCAAAATCCAAGCCAAAACTATATTCATAATAACACCAGCAGAGATAACTATAGCTCTCTTCCATATTTTTTGAGATGCAAAGCTATCTTTATCACCAGATTCGTCACCGTTTTCACCCTTAATCTTAACAAAGCCTCCGATTGGAAAAGCATTTATTGAATAAATAACATCAGAATTATCCTCTATTTTCTTATTACCAAAAATCTTTCTCCATCTACCTTCTTTGTTTTTGTACACAGAAAAAACTCTCGGAGGAAAACCAATACCAAATTCATCAACTTTAATACCCAGTCTTCTAGCTGAGAAAAAATGCCCCGCTTCATGAGCGAATATTAAAACTGATAAAACTAAAACAAAAATTAATATAGTAATAAACATAATATTTTATTAGATCTCCATTATCTCTAATTCTTTTTTATCTCTAATTTCTTTAATTAAACTATTCAATTTATCAACTTCCTCATCTAAGTCTTTGATAAAACGAAACTTATCGTCTTCACCAATTTCTTTATCTGAAAAAGCATCTTCAATCGCTGACTTAACCTCGTCCCTTATTTGACGAATTGATACCCTAGCCTTTTCTTGTTTTTCATTAACTTTTTTAACAGCATCTTTACGATTCTCTTCTGTCATTTGAGGAATGCTAAGCCTTATCTTTTCTCCGTCATTTAAAACACCTACGCCCAAATTAGCTTCAATTACAGCCTTTTCAATACTCTTGGTAACAGCCTTATCCCAAGGAGTTAAAATTAAGCTACGAGAATCACCTACGACAATATTACAAACTGCATTTAAAGGATTTTTAACTCCGTAAGCTTCTACCACAACTCCATCCAACATAGCTGGATTAGCTCTACCAACCTTAACGGTTGATATGTCTTTCTTGAAAAAATCTATACTAGCATCAAATTCGCTTTTCTTTTCTTGAATAAAATTGTTCATATTTTTCAAATTAATTATTAATTATTTCTTTGGCGGTTTAGCAATTCCAATATATATAATATTTGGGTTGTTAAAATCAATCAAAATGGAAGATGCTATCCTGCTACTAGGTAGTTGTCTAACTGACCAAGAATTTCCACCATCAACAGATCTAAAGAAACTAGTATTAGTAACATAAAAAATCTCATCAGCATTTTGTGGATTAACTGCTACGGCGTTTATAGCTGAATCTTTTTCTGGTGTAAGTAAACTTAACTTTAACCAACTTCTACCGTCATCAAAAGATCTAACTATAACCTTATCAGTGGCTAGGAGTATAGAGCCATCAGAATGAGAATATACTAAACTCTTAAAATTAACACCTAAAGAAAACTCTTTTAACTCTGAGCCATAATCTGTCCAGTTAGTATTGTCAAACCTATTTTTATACTGTTCTAATTCCTCTAAACTAGCCCCACCAGAAGAGTTAAACTTATACATACCATTTTTAACAGTAGCAACAAAAACTGTCCTACTGTCTTTTGGATTAATAAGTATCTCCTTAACACCATCATTCAATCTTTGTATGGCTCTCCAAGTATTACCACCATCTAAGCTTCTCAAAACATCACCCCTGCTTGTGCCAAGATATACATTGCTAGAATTATAGTGATCAATAGCTACAGCAGTAACACCCACTCCAGTATTATTATCAAAATATGTTTGAACAAAATTTCTTCCACAGTCTGAAGTTCTGAATAATTTATTTTCTAGAGCTGCAAAATATGTACACTTATTTTTATTATCTACAGCTACAGCATTAACAGTAGAGCTAGAAGGAAGGGCTAAAACTTTATTCCAGCCACGAGTAATATTGTATGTATAATACAAACCGTTATCAATACTAGCTAAATAAATAGCGGAACTATCACCTGGATCTATAACTAACTTACTTACGTCGGTATTTGCTATACTGCCAGGAGTTCCAGAAATTGTCGGAATAAGTGACATTTGCCTCCAAGTTTCTCCACTGTTAGCAGAGATAAATACACCACCGTCATTAGCGGCAGTACCCTTGGTGCTTATAGAGCAAGAACTAAGAACAAAAGCCAGACAAAGTACTACTATCAACTTAATTTTTTTCATATTTTTTTTAATTATTACTAATAATAACTCTAATTATTATATATAATTTATACGTTTACTGCAATATATTCTAAAACTGATTTTATATTCATATTTGCCTTTATATAATCCTTAGCCTTGTTAATATCAAACTCTAACTGTTGAAGTTTCTTACCATCAATTTCAATCCTTCTTAGGTCATCTATGATAAAACTATTTTGAACCAACTCCCCTTTATTAACTGACAAGAGCATAAGGTCTCTTACAATAGTCTCCCATATCTCTATAATGCTATACTCCCCCTCTTTAACTAAGTATGGGACCATAGAAACTCTCTGGTGAATTCCAATAGAGAAAAAAGAAGCTAATTCCTTTACCGTCTCAATATACTCATTTAAATTATTAATTAAACTATAGGCTAAAGATATTCTACCGGCCGATATTTTAGCTATAATTTTGGCCTCAGAAGGTTTTAATTTAAAATCTTCAATTAGTGTGTCATATATAAAATCAAAGCTGGCTAAACTAAAATTAAATAATCTAGATCTGGATATTATAGTTTTAGGTATCGCGGAAATATCATCAGTTGTCATAATAACAACCATCTTAGTCTTGAACTCTTCTAAAAGCTTCAAAAGAGCATTAGCTGAACTCTGATTTAAATTTTCCCCATTCTTAATAACAACAACCTTATATGAATTTAAAAAAGAACTTAAAGATAATCTAGATATTAAATCCCTAACTTGTTCAATCGAAATATTCTTTTTACCATCCTCTTTTTCTATTAAGAAAAAATCAGGACTAATATCTAAAATATTATCCCTCCCCATTAACTCACTATTACCTTTTATAAATATATTCTTAGCGAAAGCTTGGGCTATGGAAAACTTACCAAGAGCCTTTGGCCCAGAAAAAATATAAAAATTAGCCAAGGAATCTTTGGCTATATTTTTCTCTAAAATATCTAAAATATTTAAATTAGAATTCTTCGGCCAGTTATAGTTCATATATTAATACATTATAAAAACAAGGATATTATATCAAATTTAAAAAGAAAATACAAAAAAGCAACCTATTTCTAGGTTGCTTTAAATAATCTAATTTTAAAACAATTACTGGTAAATCCAAATACCACCATTGAAAACAACAGCTGCTATTTTATTACCATCAGCAGAAGAATCAACTGAATACCAAAGCCTTGAACCGGCTGATGTTTGCTCCGTCCAAGTAGCACCAGAATCATCAGATGTATAAATATACCCTCCGTAGACAACTGCCGCTAATTTACTTCCATCAGCAGAAGACGCAATAGAATACCAAGATCTTGAACCAGCTGATGTTATTTCGGTCCATGTAACGCCAGAATCACTAGAAGAATATATATATCCATTTATAATTTCACCCTCATTTTCAGATTGTGGCACTACTGCAAATATTTTAGTTCCATCAGAAGAAGATGTAATAGACTGCCAAGGTCTTGAGCCGGCTGATGTTGCCGTAGTCCAGGTCGCACCAGAATCATTTGAAATATAAATATTTCCCCAAGGAACAATGGCTGCTAATTTTGAACCATCGGCTGAAGAAGTGATACTTTTCCAATTTCTAGATCCAGCGGAAGTTCTTGCTGTCCAAGTAACGCCAGAATCATCAGATGTGTAAATATAATTATAAGCAACTGTAGCGGCTAATTTAACACCATCAGCGGAAGATGTTATTGATTGCCAGCTCCTTGTACCGGCAGATGTTGCTTGTGTCCAAGTAGCACCAGAATCACTAGAGATATAAATATTATCAGAATCTGCAGCTGCTAATTTTGTACCATCATCAGAAGAAGATATTTGCTTCCACCACATTTGGCCAGAACCAGTTTGTTCAACCCATGTAGCACCAGAATCACCCGAGGTGTAGATATAATTACCACTACCAGATCCAACTGCTATCTTGCCTCCATCTGCTGACAAAGAAACAGAAACCCAAGGCTTTGAACCATAAGTAAAGTTAGATTCCAGCCATTCTGGCTCGCTAGATTCAGTAGACAGACATTCAGTAGTCAATCCTCCTGGTGTCATACATAATGGTCCAGGTGATATATCTGATACTTGTTTACCTGAACAGAAAGATATTTGATATGTATCCCCATTTTCACTACCTGTATAGGTATAATTATTACTCTCAGGAGAACAATCTCCATCCGCTGGTGTAGGAGCTAATGGCAACTGATACATAAATGTTTCACCTGTAGATGATGACACTATACTATCCCAAGAATTAAATTCTTCTGTAG
>JBAYSI010000016.1:0-14121 GCA_041676225.1 Patescibacteria group bacterium
AAGATAGTTTTCCTGATAATTTTTTTGGCATAACCTACTCTAAGAAATATGCAGAAAAATTAGGACTTGATTGGAAAGAGGCGTATATTGATATTCTGGAAGAACTTAATGTCAAAAAAGTGAGAATCCCGGTTTATTGGGATGAAGTTGAGGTTAATAAGGGAGAATTTGATTTTAAAGATTATTATTTTCTTATAGAAGAGGGGGAAAAACGAGGTGTGGAGTTTATTCTAACTTTTGGCATGAGAGTTCCTCGTTGGCCAGAGTGTCACGTCCCTTCTTGGGTTGATATGAGTGACACCAAAAAACTGCAAGAAGAAACAATTAAGGCTATTGAGGTTGTTGTAGAGAGCTTTAAGGGTTATGAGTCTATAGTTTATTGGCAGGTTGAAAACGAACCGCTCTTAAATACTTTTGGCGTTTGTCCTAGGGGTGATTATGAATTTTTAAAAAAAGAGGTTGAATTAGTTAAAAGCCTTGATGATAGGCAAATTATAGTTTCAGCTCCAGGAGAGCTTAGTTTTTGGTCTAGAGAGGCTGAAATTTCAGATATCTTTGGGACCACAATGTATAGGGTTGTAAAGAATGACTATTTGTCTTATATTAAATATCCATATAATCACAGCTTTTACACCAATAAGGCTAAAATATTAAAAATAGATCCAAGTAATATTTTTATAGTCGAGCTACAGGCAGAGCCTTGGGTAACTATGGATGAGATTTTAAAAGTTGAAAGTTTAGAATATTTAAAATCATTTAATCTTGAGCAATTTAAAGCTAATGCCCAAACAGCTTATAATACTGGCTTTGATAGGGCATATTTCTGGGGTGTTGAGTGGTGGTACTTTAGATACAAAACAGCTAATGACCCAACATACTGGGATTTAGCTAAAACATTTTTTAAATAATTATTATGCTATCAATTATAATTCCAACACTTAACGAAGAAAACTATTTACCAGGAATTTTGACCGATCTTAAGGGTCAAGATTTTAAGGATTTTGAAATTATAGTTTCGGATGCAAGGTCTACTGACAAAACTAAAGAAATTGCTAAAGATTTTGGTTGTAGGGTTGTTGTTAGTGATAAAGAAAAAAATCATCCCTCAATACAGAGAAATATGGGGGCAAACATTGCCCTGGGAGATATATTATTGTTTTTAGATGCAGATACCAGGTTGCCAAACAATGAGTTTATTAAAAAAACTCTAGATGATTTTAATAAAAGAGGGTTAGCTTGTGCAAGTTTTTATTTAAAGTTTGAGTCCGATAGATTTTTTTATAAGTTTTATTATTGTTTTTATGGTTTTTTTGCTTTTCTTGCCCAATATATTAAACCATTAGCCGTTGGGGCTGGGATTGTTATTAAAAAAAATGTTCACCAGAGCATAAACGGGTTTAATGAAGATATACATATAGGAGAGGATCAACATTATTGTAATGAGGCTTCAAAAATTGGTAAGTTTAGAATGATAAAAAAAGAGAAAATATTTTTCTCTATTAGAAGGTTTGAAAAATTTGGTAGATGGAAGTTGTTTTTTAAATTTCTCTATGGAGCGTTGTATGTATTATTATTGGGGCCAATTAAAAAAAAGATAGTTAAATATGACTTTGGCGAGTATTAAAAAAGAGGAAAGTAAAATTTTCCTCTTTTGTTATGATATTTGCAAGGCTAACTCTGCCCTGTCGTAGTTCCACTTTGCCTTTTCTGAATTTTCTTTTTTTGAAAATTTTTCATATTTTCTAAAAAAGTGCTCAGAACAAGAACATTTTAAAAGGCCTCTTTCTGACCCTTCAGGAACCCTTTTTATTGTTTTAGAGGCTCTAACAATGTTTCCATCCTCTATGTTCTTTATTAAAATCTTTAACAGGTCTTCAAATTCTAACCCTTGAAAACTAAGCCTGGAAAAGATTACAGCTCTTTCAATATCTCCACATTTAATGGACATATTTCTTAGTCTTTCAGCCGCCCTTCTTTTTGAGGGATAGGCTAAGCACTTTAACATTGCAATTACTTTTACTTTCATTTTTTTACTTTTTTTGGTTTATAACTAAAATCTTTAAACTAAGGGTCTTAGCTATAAACCAAAGAAGAAAGTAAGAATTAATTATATCATTTTTTTATTAAAAAGTCAAGAGTTTTATAACCTTCAAAATCTCCTTTTCTTTTTCTTTTAATATTTTCTTGCTTGTTGCTTCTATGTTTAGTCTTATTTTGTTTTCTGTGTTTGAGGCCCTTAAATTAAACCAAAAGTCTTTATAGGCTATGCTTAGTCCGTCTATTTTTTTTATTTCACCTTTTTTGTACTTTGTTTCTATTTTTTTAAAAACCCCCTCTTTGTCTTTTACGTTTATATTTATTTCTCCTGAATTAAAGTATTTTTTATATTTTTTAATTTGGGATGAGATGTTTTTTTCTTCTCTTGAGAACTCTTCTAGTAATTTTAAAATAACTATATTAGGCACTTCAAAACAACCAATTTCCATATTTAAGAAAAAGTGTCCAGAAGACTCTCCTGAAAAAAATATATCCTCTTTGAGCATTTGTTCTTTTATTAATGAGTGGCCAACCCTTGTTTCTACTGGCCGACCACCATTTTTAATAATCAAATCTTCTGTTATCTTTCCAGGTCTAACATCAAAACCAATTTTAGCTCCAGGTTTTTGTTTAAGAAATATTTGGGCCAAAAGTCCGCGGATAATTGACTGATCTATTAACTCTCCTTTATCATCTATGAAAAAAATTCTATCTCCATCTCCGTCAGTTGTTATCCCTAGATCAGCTTTTTCTTTTATTAACACCTTTTTAATTTGTTCTAGGTTTTCTTTCTTTAGAGGGTCAGCTTCATGAGCTGGGAAATTTCCGTCTAACTTAAAGTTTATTTTAATTAGCTTGGCGGGTATATGTTTGAAAAGTTCTTCTAAAAAAAGAGCGCCAACAGCATTTGCCGGGTCTAAAACTATTTTTAATTTCTTTATATTAGTTGTGTTAGCAATTTTTAGGTCATGCTTGATATGGGACTTTAACACTCCACTCTTTTTAGTTACACTCCCCGCTTTTATATTTTTATCTTCTTTAATGTTTTTGATTTCTTTTTTTAAAAAGTTTATGCCAGTTTTTTCGCTGATAGGTATAGACCTTTCTCTTACAAGTTTAAACCCATTCCACTCTTTTGGATTATGAGATGCGCTAACTATAATACCACCATCATAATTATAGTTGGCGACAGAGAAGTAAAAAGTTGGAGTTGCCTGAACGCCTATAACAACAACCTTAACACCAGACTTAACCAGGCCCATTATTAGGCTTTTCTTTAAAGATGGCGAAGATATTCTAGCATCACTGGCTACAACTATTTTTAGATCTTTATTTTTTTTATATTTCTTTCTTAATAGTTTTGTATATGCCAAACCAAGCTTAAAAGCAGTCTCTTCATTAAGGTCTTTATTATAAATACCTCTTATGTCGTAAGCTTTAAAGATTGATGGATTTGTTTTCATTTTTTTCTCTTTTAAATAAAAAGTATACAACACTTAATCCGGCTATTGTTGCTAAAAAAGAAAATAACCAACCAACAAAAGGTAGAGCAAAAACAGAGAAGCATAAGACTACCCCAGAAAAGGTTTTTATAAGTTGGTGACTCTTTTCTTTTTTAAATAGGTAAAAAATATAATCACCCACAAAGATAGCAATAATTATTCTGCTTAAAAATATAGCGATTAACCATAAAAATAATAGTATAATTGCGACGGGTATTCCTA
The DNA here is from genome assembly GCA_041676225.1 of Patescibacteria group bacterium. Taxonomy (GTDB): domain Bacteria; phylum Patescibacteriota; class Patescibacteriia; order Patescibacteriales; family UBA12465. The sequence continues at coordinate 3,762 of JBAYSI010000016.1, forward strand.
TTATTGTTGCAAAAATCAATACTCCAGCTATTGGACTTAAAAAAAGAATTATTATTCCTGGTAGTGCTAATTTTGTTTTTTTGTCTACTATGATTTTTTTTGTTTTTTCTATTTTTTCTTTAAATAAAAGGTTTAACAATATTGCGATTAAAAGAGATGAAAACATTATATATAGAGATCCTGAAAGATTGTTTATTTTATTATTGTTTTTTTGAGGAAGTTCTTTTTTTATTTCACCCTTAATATTTTCACTTCTTATATCTGCGCTATTACCCGCTCTATAATTTAAGTTTCCCAAAACATTTGCTGACTCCTCTATTGTTAGACTAGATATATATTTTTTTTGTTCTCTTTTGTCCATTTTTAGGTTTATGTTTTCTTTTATCTCACCACCTATTAATGCTGTTAGAAGTTCTCCATGAAGATTACCCCCTATCACACCTCTAAACTCCCCATTTAAAGCTTTAACCAAAAAGTCTTTATGAACTTGTCCAGAATTGCCCAGGCTAACAGTCTCTCCTAAAAGATTAACATTTTTTTCTATAATTCCATTAATTATTAAATTATTAGACAGAGCCCTTAGGTTTCCTGATACGTGACCATTTATGCTTATGTTCTGACTTATAGATATTAGGTCCCCATTAATTTGGCCATTTATTTGTATATTAGGAGCAAAACCTATAACATCACCATTTACTGTGCCCTCTATTGTTAGGCTTTGAGATTTAAAATAAAGATTACCATCAACAACCTCGTCTTTTGAGATATAGATAAAATCATCTGATTTTACTGTATAGGCTTGTGACATAACCGGTAAAAAAAGAAGAGCAGCCATGATTAAAGAAAATAATATTTTTTTCATAATTTTTTATTTTTTATTTTTTAAGTTATAATAGTCTTGATTTACCTTTATATTATAAATTAAAAGTATGAGAGAAGCAATATTGGAGATTGTCGACAAAATAAATAAAATAAAAGATACAGAAGATTTGAATATTTTAAAGAGAGGCTTAGCCAAAAAGTATAAACTAAAACTTTTATTAAACTCAGACATTCTTAAAGAATATTTTCTATTAATTAAAGACGGTGTAATTAGTGATTCTTGGATAAAGACCAATGAAGACTTTTTTCTTTCTCTTTTGAAGAAAAGAGCTGTTCGTACTATGTCAGGAATAGCTCCGGTTGCCGTTTTAACTAAGCCGTATAAATGCCCTGGTAAGTGTGCATATTGTCCCAAGAAGCCGGACGTCCCAGTTAGTTATCTGCCGAATGAACCAGCTGTCATGAGGGCTATTCGTTTAAAATATAACCCTTATCTTCAGACTATTTTTAGATTAAAAGCTCTTGAAAATAATGGACATCAACCAAATAAAATTGAATTAATTGTTATTGGGGGTACTTGGAGCTATTTGCCAGAAAAATATAAGTATTGGTATATTCTTAACTGTTTTAAAGCTGCAAATGATTATCAAAAAATAAAAAAAGACATAAACATTAGAAAAAGCGTAAAACAGGTTAAGCCAACAGAAATCTCTAAAAAAGCTTATTCATTAAAATTAAAAAAAGAAGAGATAAAGGAGTTATTAAAAAAAGAACAAAAAATTAATGAAAAATCAAAATATAATATAATTGGAATAACACTAGAAACAAGACCAGATTATTTAGATGAAAAAGAGCTTTGGCAGATGAGAGATTTAGGTTGTACAAGAGTTGAAATTGGTGTGCAAGCTATTGATGATGAAATCTTAAAATTGAACAGAAGGGGGCACATGGTAAAGGAAATTACCGAAGCTACTAAAAAGTTAAAACAGTTTGGCTTTAAAATTACCTATCATTTTATGCCAGCCCTTCCTGGGTCAAATCCAAAAAAAGATGTAGAAATGTTTAAAGATCTTTATAATGATGAAAGATTTAAGCCAGATCAAATTAAATTTTATCCAACAACCGTTATTAAGGATAGTCTTTTATATAAATGGTGGAAGCAGGGAAAATATATTCCATACACAGACGAAGAATTGGAGTGGGTTATTATTGAATCTAAAAAATTAGTACCACCTTACACTAGAATTATAAGGTTAATAAGAGATATTCCAGGTGAATCAATTGAAGCTGGCAACAAAATAACCAACCTAAGACAAGTAATGAAAGACAAGGGCGTTGTTTGTGGTTGCATTCGATGTAGAGAACCAAAAGACAGCAAAATAGATGAAAAAAATATAAAATTAAATATTTTAAAATATAAAGCTTCTGGTGGAACTGAATATTTTATAAGCTTTGATAGTAAGGATAATAATCTCCTGTACGGTTTTTGTAGATTAAGAATAGATGCTAATAGCAATATTAACCCAGCTATAATTAGAGAACTTCATGTTTACGGGCAATTAGTGCCAATGGGTAAGGAAAAAAAAGTTCAGCACAGCGGTCTGGGCAAGAAGTTAATGATTGAGGCTGAAAAGATAGCAAAAAAGCACAAGATAAAAGAAATTGCCGTCATCTCTGGTGTTGGCGTTAGAAATTACTACAGAAAACTTGGTTATAAATTAAAAAAGACTTATCTATATAAAGGGTTATAATAAGTTTATCTATTATTGACAATGCTTTTATGTTGGGCTATGATTTTATAGTAAACATATTTATTAACACACAAAAACAGGAGGCATTCAATGATACGAGTAAAAAGCACCTTAACAGATTCATATGTTATTGGCATAATAGCTAATTGCATATCCCCGCAAAACAGAGCTGAGCTAGTACAAGAGCTTGGTGAGTCAAAAAACGGATTTTTTAATCCACTAGAGTTTTCCTATAAAAGATTTAGAGGGGCAGTTGTTCCTCTAGATGTCATGCCCCATGAGATAATGACACTGGATGGCACCAGAAAGGCTAGAAAGGCTCTTCTGGGGGCTGTAGAAAGCCTTGTAAAAAATGGAGCTAGGGTTATTTGCCTGGCAGCTTCTACTAAAAGATTGGCCGGTAAAAGAGGAGAAATTTTGAAAAAAATTTATCCTAATATTATCTTCACCATTGGGGATAGTACAACTACTCTTTCTTTGACTAGGCTTATGGCCCACACTCTTAAAGATTTAAAGTTTAATAAAAAAGAAGACTTTATTTTTTGTTTGGGTAGTGGCTTCTTAGGAAACGCTTCTGTTGAATATTTACTTAAAAATAATTATAAAAATATAATAGTTTTAAGCGAGTTTCAACAAAACTTTCCCCCGAGCGTAAGGGTTGTTAAAACCCTAGAAGATGTTAATAGGCCAATCAAGCTAATGCTTTCTTGCACGCACAAATATGAGCTACCTATAGGATCTTTAGATTTTTTAGAAAAAGGAGCTTGTATTATAGACGTGGCTGTTCCTGCAGGAGTTGGCGAACCATTATTTGACTCTTTAAAAGATGAAAAGGGAGTTAAAAGATTTGATGGAGGAGACTTCTATTTAAAAGACATTAAGTATGACTTTAATCCAAAACTTCTTAACATGCCAATGAAAGAGGTTTGGTATGGTTGTTTTGCAGAAGCTGTCCTGTTAACAGTAATTAAAAATAAAGGGGCAATATTAGATGATTTTGATTTTTTTCAAGTTAACGAAAGAAATAAAGATTTTCTAAGTGTCTTTTTAAAAAGCGAAGAAGCAAAAATTCCCCTCGTTAATTTTTATGATGGGGAGTGTAAAGATTTTATTAAATTTTAGAATCGAAGGAGGTCACAGATCTCCTTTTTTATTTTTTAAAAATATGTTATATTTTTTTTATGACAAGTATTCTAATTTCTAAAATTTTTGCAATAAGTAGCTTGTTAGCAGTTTTTATTTTGGGGATGATTGTTCTTAAAAAGAATCCTAAAAATATTGTTAATAGGTTATTTTTTTTCTTGACAATAATTTTAAATATGTGGATATTTGGGACCTTTATGATTCTAGGCAGCTCAAGTGATGAGCTGGCTTTGTTTTGGGACAGGTTTGTTTACTTGGGTATAGTTTTTTGGCCATCTTTGCAATATCATTTTAGTTTATCAGTTACTTATTTTAGCTTAAGAAGAAAAATAGCCCTAGGACTAGCTTATGCTAGTTCTTTTGTTTTTTTATTTTTAATATTTGACGATAGATTTATTAGTGATGTTTTCAGGTATACTTGGGGAGCTCATGCAAAGGCCTATATATATCATGACATATTTTTAGTCTTCCTCATTCTTTATATAGTTTTCTTTTTATATGTCTTATTAAAGAAATATAAAGAAGAGAGAGATAAAACTGAAAAAAACAGAATTCTGTTGTATTTTTTTGGTTTCTCGGTTTTAAATATAGTTGGTGGAACGGGGTTTTTGCCAGCCTATTCAATTCCTGTCCCACCTATTTTTTTAATAGCGCCATTAATTTTTACAATAGTAATGGCTTACTCTATTATATATTTAAACTTAATGCACATTAAGCTAATTGTCCGAAGTTATTTTGCTTATTTCATTTCTTTCTTTATTATTGTTTTGCCAGCTTATTTAATTTTATTCTTTGTTAGTATTTACTATATAGAATATATTTTGATAGCAGGTATCTTAGTTTGCTCTTTAGCTGTTGTTATTTTTAATCCGGTTAAAAATTTATTTTTTAAAATTTTTAATAAGTTATTTTTCTCACCTCTTTATAATGTTGATAGCTTGGTTTATAATCTTAGTTTGTGCTTACACTCCTCTTTTGATGTTGATAAAATATTCAAATCAGTTATAGATATATTGTCCGGATCATTCCACTCTCGGTTTGCAGCTTCGGCGCATTATGATATTAAAAATAAAAAGCTGTTTGTTAGGTATAATAATAAAAAACTTTCTTCAGGAGTTAAAAAAATAGTAGCCGACAATAAAAAGTTAAAAAAATTTTTTATACAAAATAAGCCCGCAAAAATTAAAGACATTAGAGTCTTGATAGGGGAAGAGGAATGCACATTTCTTGACTATTTAGAGGAAAATAAAACGGAGTTGATTTTACCTATAAAAACAAAAAATAAACAGTTTTTTTATTTTCTGTTTTTTGGAGAAAAGGAAACAGGAGAACCTTATAATAAAAAAGACTTAAGAGTTTTAGAGCTTGTTTCTTATGAGCTTAGTATGTCATTGGAAAATATATTTCTTTATCAAAGTGTTAAAGAATTTAATGTAAAATTAAAAAAAGAGGTTGATAGAGCGACACTTAAATTAAGAGAACAAAACAAAAAGCTCAAACAACTTGATAAAATGAAGGACGAGTTTGTTGGGATAGCCTCTCATCAACTAAGAACCCCGTTAACCGGGATTAGATGGTCAACTGATGTTTTGCTAAAAAATAGAGATAAAAACTTAACAAAAAATCAAATACAACTACTAAACCAAATTAAAGACAGTGACTTAGATTTAATAAAGCTTGTTAATGATCTTTTAGATGTTTCTCATATACAGTCTGGTCATAAGTTTGAAATAAAAAAAGAAAAAATTATTCTCAAAAAGCTTATTGATGAGGTTATTTTTGATAATATTTTTTTAATTGATAGTAAGGAGTTAAAGGTGGTTGTTAAGGTTAAAAAAACTTTGCAAATAGAGGCCGATTATGATAAAATTAAACAAGTCGTGCAAAATATGCTTTCAAATGCTTGCAAATATTCAAAACATGGAGGAGTAGTAAGGTTGATAGCAAAAAGTAATAAAGACAAAATAACCTTTTCTATTGAAGATGAGGGTATAGGTGTTCCCGAAGAACAGGTTGTTCGCCTGTTTACTAAATTCTTTAGGGCTAATAATACCGCCTCTCAAAGTGTTAGTGGTACTGGATTAGGCCTTTATATAGCAAGAGAAATAATTAGAGCTCATAAGGGAGATTTGTTTTATAAACCAAATAAAAATGGTGGTTCAATTTTTTACTTTGAATTGCCTTAAAATAAAAATATGTCTAAAAAGATATTGATTGTTGAAGATGATAATATATTATCAAACACATTGTCACTAGCCCTAAACGATGAGGGGTATACAGTTTTCCAAGCTTACGATGGTGAGCAAGGCTTAAAAATGGCTGAAAACGAAAAGCCAGACTTGATATTGTGCGATATTAATATGCCGATAATGGATGGGATCACTATGCTAGAAAAGGTTAGAGAGGCTGATTGGGGTAAATATTTGAATTTTATGATATTGACAAATTCAAGTGATGAATTAAAAATCTACGAAGTATTAAAAAACTCTGTTTTTAGTTATCTTGTTAAAAGTGATTGGGACTTAGATACTATCTTAAAGAAGATAAAGGAAGAATTAAAAGATTAGCAGTTTCAATAATATACAAAAAAAACAGGGCAAATCCTGTTTTTTTTATTTTTCTGAGCGGGTAGGGGGAATCGAACCCCCATCTTCAGCTTGGAAGGCTGACATAAAAGCCATTATACGATACCCGCCAAAAATGGCGGAGCGGACGGGACTCGAACCCGCGACCTCCTGCGTGACAGGCAGGCATTCTAACCAACTGAACTACCGCTCCATGATTGGTAAAAAAATATTAGCAAATATTTTTAGTATTGTCAAAAAGCTTTTAATGATATATAATAGTTTATAGTATTGCTTTAAAAATAGCAATACTTTTAGAATTTATAAAAAATTTTTAATCAAATTTAAGTTGATGTAAAATTTGGAGAAAGGTATGACTAGCGAGAAAAAAATCAGTATTGAAAACATTAAGAACAATCTTCTTGAAAGAAAAGAGCAAATTTTAAAAGACTTACAAGAATTGTCAAAAGTTGATGGGCATGAAGTTGACGGCAGGACAAGCAAGTTTCCTGAATTTGGTGATAAACCAGATGAAAACGCTCAAGAGATTAGTGAATATTCAACAACAATTGTTGCTCAAGGAGTTTTAGAAAAAACACTAGAGGAGATAGAGGGAGCTCTTAAAAGAATTGATGAGGGGCTGTTTAATGTTTGTAAATACTGCGGCGGTGAAATTGGAGAAAAAAGACTGGCTGCTCGTCCAACAGCAAGCTCTTGTATTGATTGTAAGACAAAGCTTCAAGAAGAAAATGATTAATCTCAAATTCAATAAATCAAAAATATTTAATATAGCTATTTTTTCTTTAATAGCTATATTTTTTATTATAGATAGAGCTTTAAAGAGCTTGGCAATTAAAAATAAGGAAGGGTTTGATATTCTTGGTGATTTTTTAAGATTTAGGTTTGTGGCTAACGAAAATATAGCGTTTTCAATTCCTTTGGGAGGTAATTTTTTGTTTTATTTTTTGTCTTTAATTTTGATTGTAATTTTTATTTACACTGTTTTTCTTTTTATAAAAAAAAGAAGCAAGGAGTTCTTACTTTTTTTAGCTTTGTTTTTAGGAGCTTTAAGTAATTTTATAGATAGAATTAACTATTCTTTTGTTGTTGATTATTTAGATTTAAAATATTTTACAGTTTTTAATTTGGCGGATATTTTAATATTTTTTGCCTCTTTGTTTTTATTTATTTTTTATTTCAAAGAAAAGTAAATTCTCTTTCATCTTCTTCTTTAGAGTTTATTTTTATTGTTTTTGTTTTTTTGGGTAAGTGCTTCTTTATTTTGTCCCCCCATTCTATAAGGGTTATATTTTTTTCGTCCAACATTAAGTCTATTAGGCCTATTGCCTCTAGATCTTTTTTCGACTCTATTCTATAAGCATCAACGTGGATAAGGTTTTTTGCTTCTCTTCCTCTTATTTTGTAAATATTAAATATAACAAAAGTAGGGCTGGTTATATTTCTTTTTATTCCGAGTCCCTTAGCAAACCCTTTGCAGAAGATTGTCTTCCCAGATCCAAGATTGGCTTCTAGTGAGTAAACGTCACCACCTTTAGATTTTTGAGAAACAGCCATCCCCAATTCTAAGCTTTCTTCTTCACTTTTTGTTATAATCTTTTTCATATTGAATATTTTATTATATTTATTGATAAATAACAAATTATTATACAAAACATAACATATAGGCGTTAATACTTGAAATTAGAGATTACTGTTGACTTTTGTTGTTTGCTTTGTTAAATTAATAAATAGTGAAGATATTTTTGTCCCTGTAGTTCAATGGATAGAACATCAGCCTTCTAAGCTGAATATCTAGGTTCGATTCCTAGCGGGGACACTTTTTATTAAGGAGTATATTTATGATTTATTTTTTGGTTTTTGTTCAGATAATATTAGTATTCCTTTTGATTTTTTCAATAACTCAATTTTACAGGGTTGTTTTTAGGGGTTTTGCTCCTTTTGTTTCAACTAAGTTTAAGTCTATTTTAAACATATTAAAAGAGCTAGACTTAAAAGAAGAAGATTTTGTTTATGAGCTTGGTTCTGGTAAGGCTGGTTTTTTAAGAGCAGTAGAGCAGAAATTTAATTTAAAGAATCTTTACGGTATTGAATATGCATTTTTGCCTTATTTTTTAGCCAGAATACAAATAGCATTAAGTAATAGTAAAATTAAGTTAATAAGAAAAAATATTTTTAAGACAAATCTAGAAAAAGCAGATTTAATATATTGTTTTTTGAGTCCAGACATGATGATGATGCTAAAAAAGAAGTTTGAAAAAGAATGTAAAAAGGGATGCGCTGTTATTAGTTACAGATTTGAAATACCAGAGATGGAAGCAGAGAAGGTAATAAAAGAAGGTAAAGATAACATTTATTTTTATCGATTTTAGTGTATAGATTTAATCTATTTATGGTGGCTATAGTTTAGCGGCTAGAACACTGGTTTGTGGTACCAGTAGTGAGGGTTCGATTCCCTCTAGCCACCCATTGACAAAAGCGTATCAATTATGATATGCTTTTTTGTTATGAACCTTAAAATATTAAAAAATGAATAAAGAGAAACAAAAAGTCATGGAATTGAAGGGTATAAAAGAAACAAATGATTGCTTTTATCTCACCCTTAGTTATAGATTTTCGAATGTAAGTGATTGTCTTGAAATGATAAAACAGCGAAAGTTTATATTAACAACTCCAACTAGAAGCGTTTTTGATTCTAAGAGTTTTACCCTATCTTTGTCTTCTGAGGTTAAGATTGTTATTTTAAAGAGTAACATTTTTTCTTATAAAGATAGAACTATTAAGAATGCTATTTTGGAAGGTAAAAAAAGAGGCTTTAAAGTTCCTTCTGCTGACGTTGCTGTTATGCTTAGAGCAATGCTAACAAACAAAGATTTAACAGCTTTAGATCTTAGGTGGGGGCTTGTTGTTATGCATAAAAGAATCAAGGACTCATGGGGAAGAATGACATTTTTACATGTTACAACCTATGAACATGGCCAATACATAAGTACTTTGCCGGACATACCCAATAAGAGTTGGTCTAGCGATGGCTTTGTCTTTTGTGTCTAAAACAAAAAAGAGATCCAAATAATGAATCTCTTTTTTTATTTCTTTTGTTGTTTTAAGCTTTTTGTTGATTTACTTTTTTTGTTTGTTTTTTGTACCAATATGGAGCTTCACAAAATACTAAAACCTGACCATCCTTGTTTTTGATTATTTTTCCGTTTTTATCTTTTGAACTGCTTACAAAAACTTGATCTAGGTTTTTAAATTTATAATCAGAGTTTATATATTTAATCTTTGTTTCTTCTTTGTTGGGATAACAACTAACCATAAGGTTTTTGCCATTAAAAGCTTCTTCTTCCCATTTAAAATCGGCCAACTCTTTTGTTATTATTTTTCTATCTATTATTTTTATATAGTCTTCTGGAAAAAAGTCTCTAAACTCTTTTATCATTTCTATTACTCTAGATTCATATTCCGGATTATTCTTTTTGCTTATTTCTGATCCGTCATCTAAGGTTATTTTTTTGTTTTCGAGCCATTCTCTCGAAGCTTTTGATAAGAATTTTTTTTCTTCTTGACTATATTCTGGAATTTTTATTTCTGGGATTTCTTTATTATCTTCGTTATAATTAAGTCTTTCTTGAATTTTATTATAATTATCTCCCAATAAATCAATATATTCTTTAATTTTTTCATCACTATATATTTCTGCGTCTTCAATTAAAAAAGATTCTTTACCAAGAATATAGTTCTTTTTGTTAATGGGGTCATAATTTAATTTCCCTTCATCAATTACTCTACCTTTTTCACTATAACCAAGATTTGCAAGTTCTTTTCTTGTTTTTTCACTTTCTATTTCTTTTTTTATTTCTTCTGGTTTTTTATTGAAGAAATCACCAAGTCTGTTTCCCATATTTTTTAAAATTAGTTTGTTAATAATATTTTTAACTACTCAGATATATTATATCATTTTTTTGACAATATGTCAAATAGGGATTTTTTGTGCTGAAATAATTTGTTTTGCCAAGTATCGTTTTCTAATTGGTTTATCTTAAAAGACCCTTCTATTCTATG
>JBAYSI010000017.1:0-13919 GCA_041676225.1 Patescibacteria group bacterium
GAAGCTATCATGGTGTCAAAAATTTTACCTCGTATTTCTATGTCGTAGTTAAGTAATACTTGTAAGTCGTATTTTATGTTGTGGCCAATTTTTTCTTTCCTTTCATCTTCTATTATCTCTTTTAATTCTTTAAGCCATTTATCTTTTTCATTTGTTTCTTTTTTCTGAACATCAAAAAGACTAGGCTTTTTTATTTCTTTATCATCCTTGTTGTGTTTTACTTTCAAATCAATGAAGTATGCTTCATTTTCTTTCCATGAAAAACTAAGGCCAAGAAGATTGGCATTTAAGGCCTTTAAAGAATCTGTTTCAGTGTCTATAGCAAAAGACTCTGCTTTCTTTATTTCTTTAATAAATTCTTTAAAATCTCCTTCTGTTTTTATTAGTTTATATTTAAATTTATTTTCATTTCTTTTAAACTTATCTTCACTTGTTTGACCTTCTTTGATGTTTAGAATTCTTGGCAAGAGTGATTTGAATTCAAGTTCACTAAAAGTTTGATTTATTTTATTTTTATCAAAATTATTTATTTTCAAATCTTCTATTTTAATATCTATTGGCACGTCCAGCTTGATGGTTGATAGATCCTTACTTAAATGAGCCATATTTTCTCCAGCTCTCAAAAGATCTTTTGTTCTTTCTTTTATTTTATCATCCCCAATATTTTTATATACACCATCTAAATCAGAAAAATTTCTTATTAATTCACTGGCTGTTTTTTCTCCAATACCAGAAACTCCTGGAATGTTGTCACTAGGATCACCTCTTAAAGCTTTGTAGTCTATTAGTTGTTTGGCACTTATTCCATATCTTTCTTTTACTTTTTCTTCATCGTACAATACTGAGTCGGATAAACCTCTGCTCATTGTATATACTTTTGTCTTATTATTAACCAGCTGTAGGGTGTCCATATCACCGGTTATTATTATTACTTCAATGTTGGGGAATTTTTCATTAATTTTTTTACTAATAGTTCCTATTAAGTCATCAGCCTCATAACCGCTCAATTCAAATATCGGAATGTCAAAAGCTGAACTAATTTCTTTGGTCATTGGGATTTGATCGTACAACTCTTGAGGGGCTTTGACTCTGGTCGCCTTATATTCTTTAAATTTTTCATGTCTAAAGGTTGGCCCTTTTTTATCTAGTGTTAATACGGCATATTGTGGCTTTATCTCTGTCAAAGATTTAATTAAAAAAGAAGCAAAGCCGTAAGCAGCATTACTCATTCTTCCATCTTTTGTTGTTAGTTTTCCTGGAATAGCGTGGAAGCTTCTATGTATGATAGCATTTCCATCTATTATTATTAGTTTTTCTTTCATGTTTTGAGTATAGCATTATTTGTGATAAAAAAATATATTGACATTTTTTAAAATATATGTTATCATACTACTTCTTAGTAATTTGAAAATTAGTAATAACCAAATATACAGAAATGAAAAAAATTAGAATTTACACCCACAATTCTCCGGATATTGATGCGGTGGCCTCTGTTTGGTTTTTTCTAAGATTTATTCTTAGAAAAAGTATCAACGAGGTTGAGATAATTTTTAAGCCGGCCAATTGGGATGGCGAAGAAATGAGAGAAAATGATGTTGCCTTAGATATTTCTGCTGGAGGCAGGGGTGTTAAAGGTGATCAAAAAGGATCTAAAGTAGGTTCAGCGTTCATGTCTCTTTTTAAGAAAGCAGAATTAGGCCACTTTGAGAAAAAATCTTTAAGTAGTTTAGCTTACTTTATTGAAGAGCACGATTCAAAAGGTATTAGTTCTTGGAGATATCTGAGAATTGATGAAAGGAATAAACTTTCCTTTTATACCTTTGCTGGATTAATGACGATCTTGCACTCTTATCAGATAACAAACAGTGAGTATGATACTTGTCTTAAAATTTTCGAAATTTTAGATAATTATTTACAAATGCTTGTTGTCGAAAAAAGAAACTTTGAAGAGGCTAATAAGAATGTTGAAGTTTTTGGTAAAGTTGCTTTAGTTAAAAATGCAAAAACCAGAATTAACAACAATCTGTTTAATCAAGGTTTTAAATTAGTGGTGTATGTTGACGATAATAATATCGGAGTATTGTCTAGAGATGGAAATCCTAGAGCCGATAATTACATGGTCAAAGAAATTGTACTCAAATCAGGTGAAAACTTGGGAGATGGTGATAATTGGTTCGCTCATCCTAGTGGCAGATTATTCTGTCGTGGAAGTAGAAAGAGTCCAGTTTTAACTCCCTCTAAAGTTGATCCAAAAAAACTGGCTGAAGCAGCCAGTATTTACCTTTCTCGTTTAGAGAGAGGAGAGGATTAAAAAAACAAAAGCCCTAAGTTTTTACTTAGGGCTTTTTTACTATCTTAAAATTTTTTTGCAAATAGTCTAAATCTTTACTCATTCTTTTTAGATATTTTTTAATTTTTTTTATATCACTTATAACATCTTCCTGGCTTAGAAGGCTGAGTGTGGTCGCTATAGTTCCAAAATAGTCACCTTCTTTTATGTGAAATTTAGCGCTTTTTTGGTCCTTAATAATTAAATTATTATTATTTATCTTATATCTTTCAGTATTCATTTTTATTGAGATAGGCTAATAAATTTATTTTTAGAAATAATTATATGGTCTAAAACATCTATACCCAAAACTTCTCCAGCTTCTTTTAATTTTCTATTTACCTCTAAGTCTTCTTCACTTGGTTTCAAAACGCCAGAAGGATGGTTATGGGCTACGATAATTGCGCTAGCAGAATATTCGATCGCCGGTCTAAAGACATCCCTGGGATGAACAATGCTAGCATCTAAAGTCCCGATAGATATAGTTTCAGAGTGAATTAGCTTATAGTGATTATTTAAATAAAGGCCGCGAAAATGTTCTTTATTTAATTTACTCATATCTTTTAGATATTCAAAAGCTTGCTTTGCATTTCTAATTGTTATTGTCCCTAATTTATTTTCTTTAAAAAATCTTCTGCCTAATTCAAAACAGGCAACTATCTGACAAGACTTAACTAGGGGTAGTCCAAATTCTTTTTCTATGTTTTTAGGATTTTTTTCGTTGATAATTGAATTTCTTCCATATTCTTTTAATATTCTGTCGGCCATATTTAAAACTTCCTCTTTTTTTGTTCCTGAATTAAGTATTATCGCTAAAAGTTCAGCAGAGCTTAAAGTCTCTGGGCCATCTTTTATTATTTTTTCTCTTGGCTTGTCATTTTCAGCCCTATCTCTAATAGGTGTTATTTTATATTTCTTGTTATTGTTGATAATAATATTATTATCATTTATTTTATATTTCATAAAATTTTTTTATTAATAAAATTGGTATTTTAATTATAGCACATATCTGTTATAATTAAAATAAAGATAAAGTGATTATCTTGTTTTTTTATTTTAAATTAATTTATTCAATATTATGAATTTAAAGAAAATAGTTTTATCTAATGGATTGCCAGTTTTTTTAATCAAAATGCCGAGGGTTAAATCAACCACTATTTTAGTTATGTTTAGAACAGGATCTAGATATGAAAATAGGAAAAATTCTGGACTGTCTCATTTTTTAGAGCACATGTTTTTCAAGGGAACCACAAAAAGACCTAGCACCTTAAAAATATCAGGAGAGTTAGATTCTATTGGGGCTGATTTTAATGCGTTTACGGGTAAAGAATATACAGGCTATTATATCAAGGCTCAAAAATCAAAATTTAATGTAGCTGTAGATGTTTTAAGTGATATGTTAATTAACTCTAAATTTGACCAAGAAGAAATTGATAGAGAAAGAGGTGTTATTATAGAGGAGCTTAATATGTATGAAAATAATCCGATGATGAGCATTGAGGATCTTTTCGAGTCTTGTCTTTATGGAGATACTCCAGCTGGTTGGGACACTATTGGGTTTAAGGACAATATATTAAATTTACAAAGAAAGGATTTTTTAAACTATTATAATAGTCAGTACGGAGTTAATGGTTCTGCTGTTTTTGTGGCTGGTGATTTTTCTGAAGAAGCTGTGAAAAAAGAATTAGAGAGTAAGTTTTCTGAGTTTAGGAAAAATGGTTATAGGAAAAAAGTAGGGATTGTAGAAAGACAGAAAACTCCTAGTTTAAAAATAAAGAATAAAAAAACAGATCAAATAAATCTTGCTCTTGGATTTAGAGCTTTTCCTTATGGGCACAAAGATGAAAAAGTTTTGAAGCTCTTGTCTGTTATTTTAGGCGGCTCAATGAGTTCAAGGCTTTTTACTGAACTTAGAGAGAGAAGGGGTTTGGCCTATTATGTCAGAAGTAACACAGAATTTTATTCTGATTCTGGCTATATAGATGTTAAGGCTGGCGTTCCTAAAAAGAAGTTAAAAGAGTCTATAGAAATTATTCTAAATGAATATAAAAAGTTTAAAGAAGAGCTTGTTGGGGAGGAAGAACTTCAAAGAGCCAAGGATCTCTTATCGGGCAAATTAATTGTTAGCATGGAGGGGACTGATGATTATACAAGTTGGTTTGGATCTCAATTTCCTTTTACTGATAAATTTTCTTCACCAGACGAGGTTCTCGACAAATTTAAAAGTGTTAAAAGCAAAGATATTAAAAGAGTGGCTAATCAACTTTTTGTAAGCAGTGCTCTAAATTTAGCGGTTATAGGGGGAGGATTAAAAGAAGTTGAAATTAAAAAACTCCTAAAGATATAATAGCTATTGCTTTTTTAAAAAATATATTATATTATTTATATAATTAAAAATTAAATTAAGCGCTTTTAATAAAAAATCTTCGGTTCAAAGCGCCCGGAGAACTTTCAAGCTAATATTTATTAGTATTGGGGTTAATTTAATCTTTTTTTATTTGTATGGAAAAAAATCAAGAAAACAGCATTTTAGCTGGATTATTAGAGAAAGATGATATAAGGATTCCTAGAGCAGGAGACACTGTTATTGGAAAAATTATTTCAGCTTCAAAGTCTGAAGTTAGATTAGACATTGAAGGTATCTTTACTGGTATCGTTCGTGGACCTGAACTATATTTTGACGATGATGAATTTGAAAACTTAAAACCAGGTGTTGAAGTTGAGGCAACAGTTATTGATGAAGAAAATGAAAGAGGTGAGTTAGAGTTATCATTTAGGCAGGCTGGACAAGAAAAAGCTTGGGCTAAATTAGAAGAAGCTTTGAAAAACAAAGAGGTCATTAAGGTTAAAATCTTGGACGCTAATAAAGGTGGTCTTTTGGTTAAACATAACCAAATTACAGGTTTCTTACCAGTTTCACAATTGTCTCCAGAAAACTATCCTAGAGTTAGTGGAGGTGACAAACAAAAGATATTAGAAAAGTTAAAATCTTTTGTAGGTAATGAAATTGATGTGAACGTTATTAACTTAGGAGAAGATTCAGATAAGATAATTTTCAGTGAGAAAGATGTTTGGAACAAGAAGCAAAAACATATCATTGAAAAATATAAAGTTGGTATGGTTGTTGAAGGTAAAATTTCAGCTGTAACCAATTTTGGAGTATTTATCAGTTTTGGCGAGGGGATGGAAGGTTTAATTCACATCTCAGAACTAGCTTGGCAAAGAATCGATTCTCTTGATAAGATGTATAAAGTTGGAGATGAAATTAGAGCTGAAATAGTAAATCTTGATAACAATAAAATATTCTTAAGTGCTAAAAAAATAGTTGAAGATCCTTGGAAAAAGGCAGTTGAAAAATATAGTATTGGACAAATAGTTAAAGGTTCTATCTTGAAAGTTAATCCTTTTGGATTATTTGTTAAGTTAGATGATGAAATTCATGGACTAGCTCATATCACTCAATTGGGTGCTAGTTCTAAGGATAAAATTAATGAAGTTTTCTCAGCTGGAGAAGAAAAAGAATTTGAAATAATTTCAATTTCTCCTAATGACCATCGCTTAGGTTTAAAACTTGTAGATGGCAAGAAGACAAAGAAGAAGGAAGAGGCAGAAAAAGAAGAAGTAGTAACAGAAGAAAAGGAATAGACAATGATAAAAATAAAAAAACAGGAGCTTTAAAGAATAGCTCCTGTTTTTTTTGGACAATATGTTTAAAATATTATATAATATTATTCTAATTAATTTAATTAAGTTTAAAATATGAAGTCTTTGGCAAAAAATTTTTTAGTTTTCTTTTTTATTTTTTTAGTTGTTGCTAGCTTGCTTAGTGCTTTTTCTGGTAAAAAAAGTATTACTGAAAACATAGGTATGAACACCTTCATAGCCCTTGTTAATGATGAAAAAGTTTCCAATATTATAGTTAGTGGCAATAACATAGAAGTAACTCTTGATTCTGGGGATAAAAAAATTATTAAAAAGGAGAATAACGAATCCCTTTCTAGTCTTTTAAGTAATTTTTCTGTTGATTCTGAAAAAATGTCTAAAATAGATATTAGAGTTAAAGAAGATGATAGTTTTAGAGCTATTTTAATGTCTATTTTGCCATTCTTAATACCTTTTATTTTGATTATAGTATTCCTTTACTTTATGATGAGGGGTGTCTCAGGAGCTAATTCCAAGGCTATGATGTTCGGGCAATCACAAGCAAGAGAATTTGATAATAATCAAAAAGAAAAAACAACATTTAAAGATGTTGCGGGAGCAAAAGAAGGTAAGCAAGAATTGAGTGAGATAGTGGAGTTTTTGAAATTTCCTAAAAAATTTAGAGAATTGGGAGCTAAAATACCAAAAGGTGTCCTACTTTTAGGTAGTCCAGGAACAGGGAAAACATTAATGGCAAAGGCTGTGGCGGGAGAGGCTAATGTTCCTTTCTATAGTATTTCTGGTTCTGAGTTTGTAGAAATGTTTGTTGGTGTTGGAGCTTCTAGAGTTAGATCCTTGTTTCAAAAGGCTAAGAAAACTTCACCTTGTATTGTCTTTATAGATGAAATAGATGCTGTTGGCAGAAAAAGAGGAGCTGGACTTGGCGGGTCTCATGATGAGAGAGAGCAAACATTAAATCAAATATTAGTTGAAATGGACGGATTTGATCCTTCTGTTAATATTATTGTTATCGCGGCCACTAATAGACCGGATGTTTTAGATCCTGCGTTACTTAGACCTGGTAGATTTGACAGACAAGTTATGATTGATTTGCCTGATATAAAAGACAGGGAAGAAATATTATTAGTTCACGCTAAAAAGAAACCTCTTAAAGAAAATGTTAATTTAAAAATGATAGCTGAAAGAACTCCAGGATTTAGTGGGGCTGATTTAGCTAATGTTTTAAATGAAGCGGCAATTTTAGCTGCTAGGCAAGATAAAAAGACTATTGAAAATGAAGATTTATTCGAGGCTATAGAGAAGGTTATGATGGGCCCAGAAAGAAGGGGTAGAGTTATTAGTGATGAAGAGAAGAAGATTACAGCCTATCATGAAGCAGGACATGCTTTAGTTGCTCATTTTTCTCCTAATGCTGACCCAGTTCATAAGATATCTATTATTGCTCGTGGTCATGCAGGTGGGTACACCTTAAAACTACCTTCAACTGACAAGAGGATGTATACTAAAGATTATTTTTTGGATGAAATCGCCGTTCTTTTGGCTGGTCATTTAACTGAGAAAAAAATATTTGGGGAGGTTACAACTGGAGCAACTTCTGATCTAAGAAGAGCAACTAGTATCGCCAGAAGATTAATTACTGATTATGGAATGAGTGAAAAACTTGGCCCTAGAACTTTTGGGGAAAAAGAAGAGATGATATTTTTAGGACGAGAAATACATGAACAAAGAGATTATAGTGAGAAAGTAGCCGAGTTAATAGATGAAGAAATGTCTGTCTTTATAGAAATAGCTAAAAAAAGAGCTGAAAAGATAATAGAGGATAAAGCAGAATATTTAGAAAAGATTGTTGAAGAGTTGATGGAAAAGGAGACAATAGAGAAAGAAGAGTTTGAAAAAATCGTTAACATTTAGATTTTAGTCGAACTAAAATGAAACTTGACTTTAATTTTGGTTTGATATATAATAAAGTTAAGTTTGCCATAAGTTTTGCTTTATGATTTATAAAAGAAAAATAATTGATGAAATACTTAAGTTTATTGACCTGGAGGAGGCTTTAGTCTTGCATGGCGCTAGGCAGGTTGGCAAAACTCATATTATGTTTTGGTTACAAAATTATTTAAACGAGAAAAAGAATGCTACCTACTATATAGATTTAGAAGATTCTAGGTTTAAGAGATTGTTGGATTTAGGGGTTGATGAGTTTATTGATCATTTAAGAGAAGAGGGCTATTATGAAGATAAAGATAAAAAGCTGTATGTTTTTATAGATGAAATACAATATCTAGATAACCCTTCAGAATTTTTAAAGTTAGTAGTTGATCATTATAAAAATATAAAACTAATTATATCCGGTTCATCCAGTTTTGAAATTAAGAGTAAGTTCAAAGACTCTCTTGTTGGGAGAACTATTAATTTTGAAATTTTTAATTTAGATTTTGAGGAGTTTTTGCTTTTCAAAAAATATAACTACAAAAAGGATGAGATCCACACTACAAAAAAAATAGAAGAACTAAGGTTGATGTATAGGGAATATGTCCTGTTTGGTGCTTATCCAAAAATAGTTTTAAGCGAAGAGTCAAAGGTCAAAGAGAGAAGGTTGCAACAAATAATTGATACGTATATTAGAAAGGACATCAAAGAGTTGGCTAACATAGATAATATCGAAAAGTTTAATGGATTAATTGAGATATTGGCGTCGCAAAGTGGTCAAATGTTAAATATTAGAGAGTTGTCAGATACTTGCAATCTTTCTGTCCCGACGGTAGAGAAGTATCTTTTTATTTTAGAGCAAACCTATATCATAAAATTGCTTCGCCCTTATAGTAAAAACATTAGAAGTGAACTGACAAAAACCCCAAAGATATTCTTCTATGATTCAGGTCTGATGCAAATGCTTTGGCTTAAATCTTTGCCGAAAGAGATTATTGGCAGCGTTTTTGAAACTAGTATCTTCTCTGAATTAACAAAAAAATATGGACAGGGGAGTGTGTATTATTGGAGGACTAAAGATAAAAAAGAAATCGATTTCATAATAAGAGAAAAGAATAATATTTTACCGATTGAAGTAAAACTAAATTTTGCCAGAATAAATAATTCTTCAATTGATTATTTTTTGAAAGAATATAAGACGAGTGAGGCTTTGTTTGTATCCTTGGAGGGGGCTAGGAGTAATGAAGCATCTATTTATCCTTGGGAGCTATAATATTTTTATTTAAAGATTCCATTGACAAATAAATTTATTATATATAATATAAGACCAGATTTAAATTAAAATTGATAAAATACTTTTATGTCAGTACCAAAGAAAAGAAAGACTAGTTCTTCTACTAGGCAACAGAGGTCTCATCATTCTTTAAAAAAACAAACATTAAACTCTTGTCCAAAATGTGGACAAGCAGTAATGCCACATACAGCATGTTCTTTTTGTGGTAATTACAAGGGTAGAGTTGTTTTAAAGATTAAGGACAAGGTAAAAAAATAAGAAACAAAAAATAAAGCGCTGAGGTGCTTTATTTTTATTAAAAACATTTATGGCTAACAGACATCTATCAAGAACAATAGCAGTCCAGTCTCTTTTTGAGTGGGATTTTAATGGAAAGACAAGTGATATTAAGATTATTTTAGAAAAAAACTTTATCGATTTTGCTCCCAATTTTGATGATCATGGTTTTTCACTTTCCTTGGTTGAGGGCGTTATTGATAACATAGAAACCATAGATTCATATATTAAAAAATATGCAACTGAATGGCCAATAGAACAAATTAGTATTGTTGATAGAAACGTCTTAAGAATAGGTATTTTTGAGCTAGCGGTTAATTACGGCATTCCTCCAAAAGTTGCCATTAATGAAGCTATAGAGGTCGCCAAAAATTTTGGTGGAGAGGCTTCTGGTAAATTTATAAACGGTGTTTTAGGTGCTGTATATTTAAATATGCCCGAGGAAGAAAAAGAAAAAAGAGAAAAGGTCGTGGTTAAGCCTGAGAAAAAAGAGTAGTTATTTTTTTAAAATTTATTATATGTCTAAGTTAAGCAATTTAGAAAAGAGAATTGGTATTTTCTTTAAAAATAAAGATTTATTACAACAAGCCTTAATCCATAGGTCATATTTAAATGAAAATCATGATTTCTATTTGGGCCACAATGAGAGGTTAGAGTTTTTAGGTGATGCTGTTCTGGAGATAATAGTAACAGAATATTTGTATTTAAATTTTCCAAATAGCCCAGAGGGAGACCTAACTAACTGGAGAGCTAGTCTGGTTAATTCAAAAATGCTTTTTAGTGTAGCTAGTAATTTAGGAGTTGAGGATTATCTATTTTTATCAAAAGGGGAATCTAAGGATAAGAATTCTAAGGCAAGGCAATATATATTAGCTAATTCAATAGAGGCTATAATTGGGTCTATATATTTAGATCAGGGAATTGAACTCTCTAAGAAATTTGTCGTTGAAAATATAATTCCAGAGTTAGATGATATTATTAAAAGTAAATCATATCTAGACCCTAAGTCAAGATTCCAAGAATGTTCTCAGGAAAAGTTTGGGATAACACCTATTTATAAAGTATTAAAAGAGGAGGGGCCGGATCATAATAAACATTTTACTGTCGGATTATTCTTAGAAGATGAATTAGTTTCAACTGGTTCTGGTGGTTCTAAGCAGGAAGCTCAAGTAGATGCAGCCGATAAAGGTATTAAAATTAAAAATTGGTAATATGAAAATAAACGACGTTTTTAAAATAGCAATCAGAGAGGGAGCTTCAGACGTTCATTTGGTTAATGGATTTAGCCCTATAATTAGAGTTGACGGAGATTTGATTTTAATCGATGGTTTTTTATCAGAAGAGGAAGAAATTAATTTTAAAAACCACAATCAAGAAGCTTATAAAGATTCTGACTTCGAAGTATCAGTAGAAGAAGAGGATGATAACGACAATGAATCTGTTGATAAATATTTTTTATACAGTAACGACGACCTTGTTAAAAATGAAAACTTTAACAAATCTTTAAATAGTAACAAAAAAATAAAAAAAGAAATTACTAATTATGACTTGAGCTTAGTGGATGATAACCAGTTAAAAGGGGTTATTAGGGAGATTCTTAGCGAGAGCCAGGCTGAGAGATTTTTTAGAAAAAAAGATTTAGACTTTTCTTATGAATTAGATGGATCTAGGTTTAGATTAAACCTTTCTTTTGAGAAAAGTCATATCAAGTTAGTTGCCAGAGTTATTAAAGGTGAGCTACCATCAATGGAAGAGCTTCAAATGCCAAAAGCTGTTTATAAGTTACTTGATTTAGATCAAGGATTGATACTTCTAACTGGTCCAACCGGGAGTGGTAAATCAACCTCTTTGGCCGCGATGATAGAATACATAAATAATAACAGAAATTGTAATGTTATCACATTAGAAGATCCAATTGAATATATTTTTAAATCAAAAAAAAGTATTATAAGTCAGAGACAGCTAGGAACAGATATGCTTACTTTTGCCAGTGGTCTTCGTCATGTTTTAAGACAAGATCCTAACGTTATTATGGTTGGAGAGATGAGAGATTTAGAAACCATATCCACAGCAATAACCTTGGCTGAAACTGGCCATTTAGTTTTAGCGACGCTACATACTTGTAGTGCTTCTCAAACAATAGATCGTATTATTGACATATTTCCGCCACATCAGCAGAATCAAATTAAATCACAGTTATCATTAATTTTGTCAGCTGTTATATCTCAAGTTTTGGTTCCTAAAAACGGAGGTGGCAGAATTGCCGTCAGAGAACTTATGTTAAATAATCCAGCTATTTCAAATTTAATTAGAGAGCAAAAAATAGCCCAAATTAAAAGTATTATAGAAACTCATTCAAGTAGCGGAATGATTAGTTTTGAAAAAGATATTAAGAGGCTGGCTTCCGAGAAGAAGATTACAATAGAAACTGCTAAAAATTTATTGGCCAATAAACTTTTTGCTGATTAATTTTTTCAGAGTATAAATTTTCTCCATCACTTCCTATTAAAATACTTCCGTCTAGGTCGGTTCTGAAAACTTCAGAGCCGATTTTTTTTAGCCTATTTATAATCCTATTGCTAGGGTGGTTATGTTTGTTGTTTTTACCAACCATTATAATTGAAATTTTTGGACTAACCTCGTTTAAAAACTCTTGATGTGTTGAGCTTATTGATCCATGATGAGGGACTTTTAAGACGTCGCTTTTAATATTAAAACTATTTTTTAATATTTCTTTTTCAGCATCTTCTTCAATATCTCCGGTGAATAAAAATGATTTATTTTTACAAACTAGCTTATTAACTATAGAAGAATTATTTAAATTTTCAGCTCCTTTGTTCCATAAATTCTCTGTAGGGTATATAAAATAGAGTAAGCAATTTTTTTCTATCTCTATAATCTGTTCTTTTTGTGGTAAGATCAAATTAATTTCTTTTTCTTTTATACTTTTCATAACTTCTTGATATATGGGAGAGTCACAAAAAACACCAGTAAAAAATATTGTATCTATTTCATATTTTTTTAATAATAAAGGAATGCCTGATATATGATCATCATGCGGATGGGTTATTATAATTATTTCTATCTTTTTGTCCCACCATGGAATCACCCTTTCTATCTCTTTAACACCTTTTTCGCTACCAACATCTATCAATATGTTTTTCTTTTCGGGTGATCTTATCAATATTGTATCAGCCTGACCAGAGTCTAAAAAGTATACTTTTAAGTCTTTATCTCTAGAGTAATTTAAATAACAAAAAATAAAATATATAGATAAAAAAATAATAATTATTATAAGGAATGTTTTTTCTTTTTTCATGTACACATATTAAGAAAATATATATGAAATTAATTTAAGAAAAATATAACTATAATATTTTAATATTTTTAATTTTTCAAAATAACATCAATTATAACTATATTTTAAAGCTATTGCAGGAGTGTTGACATATTTTTTTTTATTATATATAATGGACACACTGTTTAAAAAAACAAGTTCGAATATGCTAAATTCATTTCTAATCAAAAATAATTTTTAGTCGCGGTTCCAATCTTGGTTTTTTGGGGACCGCTTTACAAGCGGTTTTTTGTTTGAAAAAATAGACTTTAAAAATCTGAAAATTGATTGCTGTTAGTTTTCAGATCATTGATGTTTATTCAGACCTTTAATAATAGAATGAAAGACTTAACTGTTTTACGCAATTTCAACAGATAAGTTTAAGAAGATAAAATATAAGAGAAGCATTTTTAATTTTGAAATTAAAAATGTGGGAAAATCTCGTTAAGGGTATATGGTGAATGCCTTGACATAAAAAGACGATGAAGGACGTAGCAGCCTGCGATAAGCTTTGGGGAGGTGGCAAGCAACCTTTGATCCAGAGATCTCCGAATGGGGAAACCTACTCTATTGAAGATAGAGTGCCCTGCTTTAGCAGGGGGAGCACCCGGTGAACTGAAACATCTTAGTAGCCGGAGGAAAAGAGAACAACAGTTATTCCCTTAGTAGTGGCGAGCGAAAAGGGAAGAGCCTAAACTTTATAAACTGGGTAATAATTGATTTTACTTTTGTGAAAGAGATATTACTGAAGGAGTCAAGTCCATATGTTTATTTGGTGTTGCAAGACAATTGCTTTTGCTTCTTGAATAAAGCAAGGTAAAGTCATAAATAATATTTTTAATTGAATAAGCTGGAAAGCTTAACCAAAGAGGGTGATAGTCCCGTAAGTGAAAAAAATATTACTTTACTGCGATTGATCTTAAGTAGTGCGGGCCTCGTGAAATCCCGTATGAATCAGGGTCGACTATGACCCAAGGCTAAATACTTTTTATGATCGATAGTGAACAAGTACCGTGAGGGAAAGGTGAAAAGCATCCCGTTGAGGGAGGTGAAATAGTACCTGAAACCATATACTTACAAGGAGTCGGAGC
>JBAYSI010000018.1:0-13267 GCA_041676225.1 Patescibacteria group bacterium
ATACGTTAATTTTGGCTAGGAGATTTTTGAATTTTAGTAGCTATAAATTGGGCAATATTGCCAAAAGTTTAGGTTTCGCTTCGGCAACTCACAGCGCAGATGATGATGTGGCCGCTACTATTGATTTATTATTTTTCTTGATAGATAAATTAGAAAAAGGCGAAACGGAAAGAGAAGTGTTGTGGAATAAATTTAAATCTAAATTCATAACACTAAGTTCTAGTATTAATAACTGGGAACAGAAAATTGATAAGTTAAAACCAGCCGACTTCCTTTCATTTGTTTGGGAAGAGTCAGGCTTAAAGGATTATTATAAAAAAGATAAAATATCCAAACAACGTGAAAGGTCTTATGAAACATTGAAAAGTTTTTTTGAAAGTAGATATGATAGTGATTTAGATAATAGAGCTGCTTTAAGTAGTTTAATTCATTATGCTAGCTTGGTTAAGAATATTGACTTCCTTGGAGTTGAGGGTGGTAAAATACCAATAGTTACAATTCATCAAGTTAAAGGTTTGGAGTTTGACCATGTTTTCTTACTGGGATTAAACGAAGGCATCTTTCCATTTTTTAAGACGGACAATATAGAGGAAGAAAAAAGACTTTTTTATGTTGCTTTAACTAGGGCTCGGTCTTCTGTGTATATTTCTTATAGTAACTTTAGCGACAATGACTATGCTATTAAAAAAAGTAGTCTTTTATCTAATATAGACCCCAAGTTTATAAATAATTATTAACTAAATTATATGGAAAATTATAAAAAGCAAGAATTAGAATTTTCAGATATCTATAAAAGAGAATCTGAGATTAAGCAAGTTGAGCAGGAGATGAGAAATTATTTAAACAAAATAAAAGGAGAATATCCTTTCGTTTTGGGATTCCTTCTTCATGGTAGTCGTCTTGATAAAAAGAGGACCCCACGAAAAGATAGTGATGTTGATACAGTTTTAATATTAGAGGACGGAAATCTAACAGCTTCTCATTTGGAGGAGGGTAGAGCCTTAGTAGAGAAATTGGTTTCATATATCAGGGCTCATAAGACGGATAGTGGGTTTGAAGTCGAGCCAAATGATTTTTACACAGTTAGTGAATTTTTTACTGAAATAGACTCGCAAGAGATTCCAAAAACCTTAAGCGGAAAATCAATTTGGGGGTCTAATCCTGAAGCTTTTAGGTATATTGGTGATAGTATAGGCCAGAAATCAGAAACAGAGGTTAATGATTTTTTAAAGAAAGAATTATCTTCTGACAAAAATTAAAGTAGACAACACATATTGTCCTTGCAGTGTAGGAATACCTCTTGACACGAATTAATAATTATAATATAATAAGACCCTGTACATTTAACTCTGTTATTGTTTTTTATTGTGCTATTTATTTAGAGTGCTATTTCTATTAGCTTTTTAAATAAATAGTATAATATTTATTTAAAACACTAATAGAAAATGATAGAAGAAAAAGTTGAAACCAGCTGCTTGAGATTGGGCTTGGGATTTAATTCAGAGTTTGTAATTATCTCTTCTGAAGAGGGAAATAAGATTTCCTTTAAAAAAAATGATCAGGAAAATGTCTTGATGAAAGGATTCCTAGGAATAAACTCGGAAGATGATGAAAATGTGACTCTCAACGTTAGAGCTTCAGATGACATTTTGTCTATGCAATTATTAATACCTTTTTTAAGGGAAATTGTTGATGAAATTGAAGCAACTGGAAAAAAAATTATAATAAAATTTAATTCCATAATGGAAGAAATTTTACTATAAAAAAACACATACTCCTTATTTTCTTAAGGAGTATTTTTATTTGAATTTAAGCACTATAAATGGTATAATGACTGCATTATGAGCGATAAATTATTTAAATTAAAATCAAATTTTGAACCAGCTGGAGATCAACCAGCTGCCATTGAAAAACTCTTAAAAGGTGTAGAGAAGGGTTTTGATTTTCAAACACTTTTAGGTGTTACTGGCTCGGGTAAGACTTTTACCATAGCTAATATTATAAAAGAACTGGATAGACCAGTTTTAGTTATGGCTCCAAATAAGTCTTTGGCGGCTCAATTGTATAGAGAGTATAAAAATTTTTTTCCAGAAAATGCTGTTCATTATTTTGTTTCATATTATGACTATTATCAACCAGAGGCATATATGCCAGGTTCTGATACATATATAGAAAAAGAGGCTATGATAAATGATGAAATTGATCGTCTTCGTCATGGAGCTACTTCAGCTCTTCTTTCTCGTCGGGATGTTATAATAGTGGCATCTGTTTCCTGTATATATAATCTTGGTGTTCCAGTTAGCTATATGGAGGCATCTTTACACTTGGAAAAAGATAAGCCAATGACTAGGTCTGATTTGATATCTCAATTGATAAAGATGCAATTTGAAAGATCTTTAGGGTCTGTAGATAGAGGGCAGTTTAGGGTGAGAGGAGACGTTTTTGAAATAAGGCCTATGTCTGAGAATATTATATACAGGCTTGAATTGAATAATCAAAAGGTTTCAGATATAGATATAATAAACGATACTAGCAGGAATATTATAGAGAACTTAGAAGAGATAGTTATTTTTCCACCAAAACACTTCATATCAACCAAACCTCAAATAGAGCAAGCTATAAAAACAATTAAAGAAGAATTAAAAGATAGGCTTAAATATTTTAAAAAAAATAAACTATATTTAGAAGCAGAAAGACTAGAGAGAAGAGTTAAGTATGATATGGAAATGTTAAGGAGCTTGGGTTATTGTCATGGAATTGAAAACTACTCTAGGCATCTAACTGGTAAATTGGCCGGTGAAGCTCCAGATTCTCTTCTAGAGTATTTCCCTAGAGATAAAGATGGTAAACCTGATTTTCTTTTAATTTCTGACGAGAGTCATATTGGTATACCTCAAATTGGAGGAATGTATGCTGGTGATAGAAGTCGTAAAGAAACTTTAATTAAGTATGGTTGGAGACTTCCTTCAGCTCTCGATAACAGACCATTGAAATTCACTGAATTTGAAAAAAGAATTAATCAAGTTATTTTCACTACAGCAACTCCTGGTAAGTATGAAGTTGAAAAATCAAAACAAGTGGTTGAACAAGTTATTCGTCCTACAGGCTTAGTTGATCCAGAGATAGAAATACGCCCAGTTTTTATTAAAGAAAAAAATTATAGTCAGATAAATGATATTGTTAAGGAGTCAAGGAAAATAATTAAAAAGGGAGGTAGGGTTATTATAAACACATTAACAAAAAAACAAGCAGAAGACCTAAATGCCTACTTAGATAAAGAGGATATTAAGTCAAATTATATGCATTCAGATACTAAGACTTTGGCTCGCAATGAAATACTTAAAGATTTTCGTCTTGGTAATTTTGATATATTAATTGGCGTGAACTTGCTTAGAGAAGGGCTTGATTTACCGGAGGTTTCTTTAGTGGCTATATTGGACGCAGATAGAGAGGGTTTCTTGCGCAGTCAAACTTCTCTTATACAAACTATGGGCAGGGCTGCTAGAAATGTTAGCGGTAAAATTATTCTTTATGCTGACAATATGACCGGTTCAATTAAAAATGCGGTTAGTGAAGTTGAAAGAAGACGCAAAAAACAGATTGCTTATAATAAGAAAAATAATATCAGTCCAAAAACTGTTTACAAAAAAATTGAAGACTTTTTAGATTTAAGTAACAAAAATGAAAAAAAATAAATTAATTTTATTAATAATATTTTTAGGTGTTTTCTGTTTTGTTGTTTTTGAAAGTGTTAAGTATGAAAATAATATTTTTTTTCAACCTAAGATAGAGGAGGATATAGTCAAGGAGGAAATATTTATTGAAGAGGAAGAACAGATTATAACCTTAATTGCAGTTGGTGATATTTCATATTCTCGCGGAGTGGAGAGGGTTGTTAAAAGGCAGAATGATTTATATTATCCATTTTTAAAAGTTAGAGACTATTTGTCTAAGTCAGATATATTATTTGGCAATTTAGAAACAACCATAACGGAAGGCAGGCAAATATTGGACAATGAAATGGTTTTTAGGTCTAATCCTGGAACGGAAATTGTTTTAAAGGATATAGGTTTTTCTGTTTTGTCTCTAGCTAATAATCATATACCTGACTTTGGTCAGAAGGGAATAATGGACACTATTAATTATCTTGATTCAGTCGGTATATTGTATGTTGGTGCTGGAGAAAATATAGACAGGGCTAATAGTCCAGTCTATATAGAGAGTGGAAATAAAATTTTTTCTTTCCTAGCCTATAACGATTCAGATGTGGTTCCAAGTAGATACGAAGCTTCAGAGAATAAGGGAGGAACTGCCTTCTTGAGAATAGATAAGATGCAAGAAGCTGTCTCTTTGGCTAAAGAAAATAGCGATTTTGTTATCGTCTCTATGCACTCAGGAGTTGAATATGTTTTTGAGCCTAACAAAAATCAAGTTAATTTTGCCAGGGCCGCCATTGATGCTGGGGCAGATTTGGTTATTGGTCATCATCCACATGTAGTTCAAACAATGGAAAGGTATAAAGATAAATATATATTTTATAGTTTGGGTAACTTTATTTTTGATCAATCGTGGTCGGAAAAAACTAAAGAGGGTTTAATTGTTAAGATTTTTTTTCAAGAAAATGATGTTCTTAAAATAGAGTTTTTACCGGTAGTTTCTGAAAAATTAGCACAACCTAGACCAGCTAATAGTAATGAGGCTAAGAGAATTTTGGATAGATTGCAATATGATATACAAGAAGAAGTTGATTCTTATGGAAATTTAGTTTATTTTATAAGTAACATATGAATGACAAAATAATTGTTCGTGGAGCACGAATGCACAATTTAAGAAATATAGATGTAGAAATACCACATAATCAGATAACAGCTATAACTGGTGTCTCTGGTTCTGGTAAGTCTTCCTTGGCATTTGATACTATATTTGCCGAAGGACAAAGACGTTACGTAGAGTCTTTATCTCCATATATGCGTCAGTTTTTGGGTCAAAAAAAACCAGCCGATGTTGATGAGATTATTGGCCTAGCTCCAGCTATATCAATAGACCAAAAAGCTCTTTCTCACAACCCGAGATCTACGGTTGGTACGTTAACGGAGATTTATGACTATTTAAGAGTTCTTTATTCTCGTTTGGGTGAGATTTTTTGTCCAATTTGTGGTCATAAAATTCAAAAATTATCACTAGAAGAAATGGTTGATATTACTCTTAACAAAGCTAAGGATAGTAAAAGTAAGTATATAACAGTAATATCCCCACTAGTTAGAGACCGTAAAGGCGAATATTATCAATTATTATATGATTATTTATCTTTAGGCTATTCAGAGGCTAGAATAGATGGTAAAATATACTCATTAAGGGATCAAATAAAGCTTAGTGCTAATAAAAAGCATAGTATTGACCTGATTGTCGATAAAGTGCCGTCTGATAACGACTCTCGTCTTTTTGAGGCTATAGAGAGTTCAATAGCCTATAGTAAGGGCTTGGTTTATATAGCCCTAGATAATGAAGAATTCCTGTTATCATCAAATTGGACTTGTCCTAATGATAATTTCGCTTTTCCAGAGGTGGAGCCACGTCTTTTTTCTTTTAATTCTCCTCATGGAGCCTGTCCTTCCTGTTCTGGTCTAGGGAAGGTCGGGTTTTATGCTAATGAGGTTTGTCCCAAATGTGAAGGAAAAAGGTTGAGGGAGGAGGCTTTGTCGGTTAGAATAAATGATAAGAATATAGCCGAAGTTACAGCCTTACCACTAGATCAATCTTATTTGTTCTTTGAAGCTGTTTTGGGTAACTTAAATAGTCGTCAGATTGATATAGTTGCTAATGTAATGCAACAAATATTGGACAGGTTGGAGTTTTTAAACAAGGTTGGCTTGTCATATTTAACCCTAAATAGGGAGTCTGAAACCCTCTCTGGTGGAGAAGCTCAAAGAATTAGGCTTTCCTCTCAAATTGGCTCACAGTTATCTAGAACTCTTTACGTTTTAGATGAGCCAACAATAGGTTTGCACGAAAGGGACACATTTAAGCTAATAGACACTCTTAAAGCCCTTAGGGACAAAGGAAATACTGTGATATTAGTAGAGCATGATGAACAAACCATACTGAATTCAGATTATTTGATAGATTTAGGGCCAGGTGCCGGTATATATGGAGGTGAATTAGTCGCAAGCGGTAGTACAAAAGATTTGATTAAGGACAGTAGTAAAAATAGTAAATCCTTAACTCTTAAATATTTAAAAAGAGAAAGAGAAATAGCTATACCAGAAAAAAGGAGAAAACAAAATAAGGGAATAATAAAGATAAAAGGAGCTAGAGCTAATAATTTGAAGAATGTTAATATAGAATTACCCTTAGGTAAGTTGGTTGGTTTATGTGGTGTTTCTGGTAGCGGAAAATCATCATTACTTTATGATGTATTGTATAAAAATATTGTACAGATAAAAAGAAGTCCAGGGAAATACAAAATAGTAGATGCTCAAGAAATTAAAGGTGTTGAATATATAAATAAAGTGTCTGTGATAGATCAATCTCCAATAGGTAGAAGCCCGAGATCAAATCCAGCCACTTATACGGGAATTTTTACCCCTATTAGAGATTTCTTCGCTGAATTACCAGAATCCAAGGAAAGAGGCTATACTTTGTCTAGATTCTCTTTTAATCGAGCGGGTGGACGTTGTGAGTCTTGTCAGGGTGCTGGCTATAATTTAATAGAAATGCATTTCTTGCCTTCAGTTTTGGTTGAGTGCGATGTTTGTAGGGGGAAAAGATTTAATAGAGAAACTTTACAGGTTAAATACAAGGATCATAATATATCAGATGTTTTAAATCTTAGCGTAGAAGAAGCTATCAGTCTTTTTGATGGTAATTATTATATAACAGATAAGTTAAATATTCTAAAATCAGTTGGTCTTGGTTATCTGAAGTTAGGTCAGAGTGGAACAACTCTTTCCGGTGGTGAAGCTCAGAGAGTTAAAATAGCCAAAGAGTTAAACTATGTTTTAGGTCAAAAAACTCTTTACTTATTAGATGAGCCAACAACTGGATTGCATCATCAAGATATTGAGATGTTACTTGATGTTCTTAATAAATTGGTGGACAAGGGTCATACGGTTGTAGTTATAGAGCACAATATGCATATGTTAAAATCGATGGATTATTTAATTGACTTAGGTCCTGATGGCGGCGAAAAAGGTGGTTATCTATTAGCCAGTGGTGAGCCCGAAGATATTGTGAGAAGTGATAAGAGTATAACAGGTAAGTACTTAAAAGATTATTTATGATTAAAAGCGATTTAAATAATATACCAAAATCTTCTGGCATATATTTTTGGATGGATAATAAGGGTAAAGTACTTTATGTGGGTAGGGCTACTAATTTAAAAAATAGGTTAAGTCAATATTTTTTATCCAATGTGGAGCCAAGGATAAGAGAGATGGTATCCTTATCTAAGAAGGTTAAATTTATAGAAACCGACACACTTTTAGAAGCCATTATTCTAGAAGCTAAGCACATTAAAAAGCATTGGCCTAAATATAATATAAGGGATAGAGATGATCGTTCTTTTGTGTATATAATAATATTAAAGAAAGATTTTTCTCACCCCTTAATTGTCCGTGGCAAAGATTTAAGCAAGTATGAAAATGTGGAAAAGGATATTTTTGGCCCATATCAATCCTTCACCCTTATTAAAAATGCCTTAAGAATTATTAGAAGGATATTTCCATATAGTACATGCAAACCTGGCTCTAAAAAGGCTTGCTTTGATTATCAAATAGGTCTTTGTCCTGGTGTATGTATCGAATTAGCTGATAAAAAGGAGTATAAAAAAAATATAAATAATATAAAATTATTATTAGATGGAAAAAAAGAATTATTAATTAAGAGGTTGATTAAAGAAAATAATAATCAGGCAAAAGCCTTGAAACACTTACAAGATGTTTCTTTACTGGAGAAGGATAATAATATTACTAATGTTAATTTTAAAAGAATAGAGGCTTATGATATTTCTCACTTCTCAGGGAAAGAAGCTTATGGATCTATGGTTGTTTTTGATTCTATGGGCAATAGTATTAAAGATGAGTATAGGCTTTTTAAGATAAAAAATAATTTTTTAAATGATGATTTAAGGGCTTTGAGTGAAGTTATAGAGAGAAGGCTAAATCATGAAGAATGGTCTTATCCTGATTTATTTTTAATAGACGGGGGAAAACCTCAACTACACTTTCTAAAGGATATTTTTGAAAAATATAAAATTAAAAATGTTGTTGGTTTGTCTAAATTTTCTGGTGACAAGTTAGTCTTTTTAAGCAATGTAGACTTGAAATTTAAAAAGAGTGCTGAAGAGGCTAAAGATATTTTATTGTCTGCTCGAGATGAAGCTCATCGCTTTGCTAATTCAGCTAGAAAAAGGGCCAAGAAAATATAAATGACAATATTTATTTTATTTGCTATAATTTTTATATATTAAATTAATATTAATTTTAAAAATATGGAGAACAGAGGATTGAAAGTTAATTATTTATTAGCACCCCTAGGTGTATTAATAGTATCTCTTGCTGGAGGTTATTTTACTGGTGGTGGTATGGACTGGTATGACACTTTGAATAAGCCAGGGATTGCTCCCAGTGGTTCATTTATTGGAATTGTTTGGACTATAATTTTTATCTTGTCAGCAATATCAATATTATTATTTTCTAATGACCCTAAGACAAACAGAAAAAGCTTATTTTTTAAACTAGTTGTTTTTTTGTTTATAATTAATGGTTTATTAAATATATTTTGGTCAGTATTATTCTTTTCTTGGAATTTAATTTTAGCATCAGTTATAGAGATGTGTATATTAAATTCAGTTAACCTGCTACTAATACTTATGCTTTGGAAAAACAACAAATCTTCAGCTGTTTTACTGATACCATACTTTGTTTGGGTTTGTCTTGCCACTTATTTGGCCTATTCTATTTATATATTAAACTAAAAAAATGAAGAAAGTTTTAGTAATACTTGGTCATCCTAACAAGGATAGTTTTAATTCTTTTTTAGCTAACAGTTTAGTAGATGGTTTAGTTAAAAAAAATAATGAAGTTAAAAGAATTAATTTGGGTGATTTGAATTTTGATTTAAATTTAAAGAAGGGATATAAAGAAATACAAGAGTTAGAAGGAGATTTGAAAAAATCTCAAGAAGATATATTGTGGGCTGATTATTTGATTTTTGTTTTTCCTATATGGTGGTATAATATTCCAGCAATTCTTAAGGGTTTTATTGATAGAGTTTTTCTACCTGGTTTTGCTTTTAAATATACTAATTCAATGCCAAAAAAACTACTGAAAGGGAAAAAGTCTGCTATTATTTGCACCTCTGGAGATTCCAGTATAGCTTATTTTTTTATTGGCAATTCAGCTGCTAAAAATCTTTCTTCCTCTCTAGCTTTTTGTGGTATTAAGAATATAAAGACACAGTTGTTTGGCTTGGTAGAAAAAAGAGTTAATGTTAAGGGTCTTGATTTTTATAAAAAAAGACTTGATGGTATTATAAAATTAATTAAATAAAAATATGGCAAGGATTGTTTCTAAGGGTTATTCTTTTGATGATGTCTTGGTTATACCTAAGTATAACAGGGTTGAATCTAGGAGGGATGTATCTTTTAAAACTATGGTGACTAAAAGACATTCTCTAGATATACCTTTTGTAGTTGCTAATATGGATACTGTTTGTGAGAGTGAAATGGCTATTACTATAGGCAAGATGGGGGGATTGGGTGTTATTCATCGTTTTATGACTATTAAGGAGCAAGTCAAGGAAATACAAAAAGTAAAAAAACACAATCTTTTAACAGCTGCTGCTGTTGGTGTTAAGGATTACGAAGAAAGAGCCAAGGCTTTGTCTGATGTTGGAACTGATATTTTTGTCTTGGATGTCGCACATGGACACTCTAAAAGAGTTGGTAAAACACTGGATTATATAAAAAAGAATTTTCCCAGAATCGATGTTATGGTTGGTAATATAGCCACTAAAGATGCTGCTGAATATTTTATAAATAAAAAAGCTGATGCTATAAAAGTTGGCATTGGTCCAGGTTCTATGTGTACCACCAGACTTATGGCCGGAGCTGGTGTTCCTCAAATTACAGCTATTATGGATGTTTATGAGGCTAGTCAAGGCAGAGCGCCGGTTTGCGCTGATGGAGGTATAAAGATTTCAGGAGATATTGTTAAAGCTATCGGAGCTGGTGCTGACACTGTTATGATTGGCTCTTTGT
The DNA here is from genome assembly GCA_041676225.1 of Patescibacteria group bacterium. GTDB lineage: Bacteria > Patescibacteriota > Patescibacteriia > Patescibacteriales > UBA12465. Next base: position 10,259 of record JBAYSI010000018.1, read on the forward strand.
TTTCAGGCACTAAAGAATCTCCGGGTAAGATAATTAATAAGAATGGAAAAAAATATAAAGAGTATAGAGGTATGGCTAGTTATTTAGCCACTGTTAAAAAAATGGCCCTTGACGGAGTCAAAAAGGAAGAAGTTGTTCATGTTGAGGGAGAGATGACTATGACTGAATACAAGGGATCTGTGGTTCCAATAACAAACAAATTACTAGGAGGACTAGCTTCAGGGATGACTTATATGGGAGCTGAAAATATAGAGAAAATAAAAGGGAAGGCTGATTTTATTTCTGTTACTGGCGCCGGTATAAAAGAAAGCATTGCTCACGGACTTTTTAATAATTAATTAAATTATATTTTATGCTAACCTTAGAAGAGATTAAAAAAAATCCAGTAATCAAATCATGTATTAAATTATCTGAAAAATATTTAGATTCTTTGGGATATACCGATCATGGGTCAAGACATATTGGTCTTGTATCTGATAGGGCGAAAAGCCTAGCTAAACACATAGGGCTTACCGCTAGACAGCAAGAAATGGCTGCCATAGCATCATATTGTCATGATATGGGTAATTTTCTACAAAGAACTGGTCATTGCTATACTGGTGCTATGATTTTTTCTCAATTATTTTTACCAAAAGCTAAAACAAGCAAAGATGCGGATGAAGTTTTACTAATAATGCAAGCTATAGCCAATCATGATGAAAATAAATATGAAATAATGAACACTATTGGTGCTATATTAATTTTAGCTGATAAATCAGATGTGCATAGAAGTAGGGTTAAAGATAGAGACCCTGAGAATATAAAGAAAGATATTCATGACAGGGTTAATTATTCAGTCATTGATTCAAGTTTTAAAACCATTGATTCTAAGAAGGATATAGTTTTAAAATTAAAAATCGATACAAAAGTAACCGGAGTTATGGAATATTTTGAAATATTTAACGAGAGAATGATTCTTTGTAGAAAGGCGGCTGATTTTTTAGGTTACAATTTTGTATTAATTATTAATGATTTTAAATTGTCTTAATTTATGATAGGGTTATTTGATTCAGGTGTTGGCGGCCTAACAGTTTTAAGGGGATTAATAGAAAAAGAGCCAAATTATAATTATTTCTATTTAGGGGATAATGCTAATGTTCCTTATGGAAATAAGTCAAAGGAAGCTATATATTCCTACAGTGTTAAGGCTGTTGATTTTTTATACAGCAAGGGATGTAAAATAATTATTATTGCCTGCAACAGTGCATCGTCTCAAGCTTTAAGAAAAATACAACAAGAATATTTGCCTACAAAATACCCAGACTTAAAAGTTTTGGGAGTTATAAGGCCAATAGCTGAAGAGTTGAATAAATACCCAAAAATTAAGAGGGTTGGTGTCATAGGTACAAAAGCGACAATTGAATCAGATACATATTTAGATGAGATAAAGAATGTAAGAAGTGATATTGAAGTTTTTCAGAAAGCAACACCTCTTTTAGTGCCTCTAATAGAAGAGTCTTGGGCAAGAAAACCAGAAACAAAAATGATATTAAAAAAATATTTAAGATCATTAAAAATGGATAAAGTTGACGTTCTTATAACAGCTTGTACCCATTATCCATTTTTATTAGGTGATATAAAAAGAATAATGGGTAAGAATTGTTTAGTTTTTGATACGGAAAAAATTATAGCTGACAGCTTCTTCGATTACATAGAGAGACATAAAGAACTAGACATTAAAAAGAGTGCTAGTTCGGAATATAACTTTTTTACAACTGATAAGTTTGATAAGTTTATTGAATTAGGAGAGATGTTTCTAGGAAGAAAAATAGAAAAAATAGAGAAGGTGTCAATTTAATTACCACTTATTTAAATCTATTTTATAACCCCTTCCTTTTATAGTATGAATTAAATCCCTTTTATCTTTATTGGGGTTTATTTTTTTTCTCAATTTTAGAATGTGAGACTCTATAGTATTGGAAAAGGGATCAGCATTAAAATCCCAGACATTTTCCATTAAAATTGTTCTGGATAAAATTCTACCTTCATTTTTCAAGAAAAACTCTAACAACATTAATTCTTTAAAGGTTAAGTAAATATTAATTTTACCTCTTCTTACTTGATGCTTTTCGACATCAACACATAAATCATCTATTTTATATATTTTACTCTCTATTTTTTTAGGTCTACGAGAGACGGCATTGACTCTGCTTATCAAATCATCAAAAATAAAAGGCTTGGTTATGTAATCATCAACCCCCATCTCAAACATCTTATTTTTAGTTTCCTGACTAGTTTCAACTGTTATTGCTATAACAGGAATATTTTTATTCTCTTTCTTTATTTCACTTAAAACCTCCTCTCCGTTTTTAATTGGCAGATTGTAGTCCAAAAGAACTAGATCGTAAGTGTTGGTTTGAAACATATACACAGCTGCTTTACCGTCATTAGCTATGTCTACGGTAGACAAACTGTCTTGAAGAGCTTCGGCTATTAAATTAGCCACATCCTTTTCGTCTTCAATAACTAAAATTTTCATAAAATTTAATAAAAAGAAAATAAATCACTATTTTATCTCCTTCTTATTTTAATTATTAGTATTTATTATATTATAGAAAGTCTAATGTGAATTTAAGATAAACATAAGATAAATTAGTTTGTTATCACTTATATATTGTGCTATAATCAATTTTGTATGAGTGAAATGAAAATAAATAATATAGCAAAAAATACATCTTATTTAACTTTAGCCTTTATAATTCAAAAGGTTTTTTCTTTTATTTATTTTGTTATTTTAGCTAGAAATCTTGGACCAGAAACTCTTGGCAAGTATTATTTTGCTGTATCTCTTACAACTATTTTTGCCATTTTTATCGATTTGGGGCTAGTCAATTATTTAACCAGAGAAACAGCCAAAAACAGGGAGGGATCAAAAAAATTATTAGCCAATGTTTTAGGACTAAAGGTTATATCTAGTTTATTGTCCGTTTTAGCTGTTTTTATTTTTGTTAATTTACTGGGCGAACATGA